>JAPOWR010000005.1 GCA_026707545.1 Acidobacteriota bacterium
GCTACAAGACCGCGTGGTACCTCATGCAGCGCATCCGCGAGGGCTTCTTCGGCGATGATGCCGAGAAACTGTTCGGCACCGTCGAAGTGGACGAGATGTTCGTAGGGGGCAAGCAGGAGAGCCGCCACGCGAAGGACCGGAAGCGCTACAGCGCCGAGGACGCATACGGCAAGCGGGTCGTGGTCGGCGCGGTGCAGCGCGGCGGGAAGGTGGTCGCGCAGCCGATCCAAAGCACCGATGCCAACACGTTGACCCGGTTCGTCGAAGGCAACGTCCGGCACGCCTCTCGCGTCTACACCGACGATCACGGCGGCTACACGGACCTGATGCAGTCGTACCTGCATCGGACCGTGAAGCACTCCGTAGGCGAGTACGTGAATGGCGTGAACGTCCACACGAACACCGTGGAGTCCTTGTGGTCCATGTTCAAGCGTGGCTTCGTCGGCACGTACCACAAGATGTCGCCGAAGCACCTCCGGCGCTACGTGGACGAGTTCGCGGGCCGGAAGAATCAGCGCGACCTGGACACGGTGGAGCAACTCGCCGAACTGTTCGACGGCTTCATTGGGAAGCGGCTCAAGTACCGAGACCTGATCGCCCCGAACGGGCTTCCGTCCGGTGCCCGCTCCGCGTGAGCGGACCGGACGCGGGGACGCTCTACTACGGCGACTGCCTCGACTGGATGGGGCAGTGGGATGACCAGTCCGTAGACCTGATCTACCTCGATCCGCCGTTCAACTCGAAGGCGGACTACAACATCCTGTACAGCGCTCGCGGCGGCGCTGACGCCCAGTTCAGGGCGTTCAGCGACATCTGGGCATGGGACGAAGCTGCGGCGGACCGCTACGCGGCCTACGAGGGCGCACCGGCACGGCTAGCCCATGACGCGATAGTCGGCCTGCGGCGCGTGATCGGACCGTCCGGGATGCTCGCGTACCTCACGTACATGGCGGAGCGCCTGGAGCACATGCAGCGGCTCCTGAAGCCCACGGGGAGCATCTACCTGCACTGTGACCCGACCGCGAGCCACTACCTGAAGATCCTCTTGGACGGTGTCTTCGGACTTCGGGCGTTCAAGAACGAGTTGCTTTGGACGTACAATCGATTCAGCCGTCGCAGCGAACGGGCATTCCCCTCGATGCACGACAGTCTGCTCTTCTACGCCAAGAGCGCTGGTCGTAACACGTTCAATGTCCTGACCACGCCACCGCGTGATGCTCGGCGGTATGCGATCGGCTACCACACAGTCGTAGACGGCGGCAAGAAGCGACTCTTGGTGTACGACCGCGTCAAAGCTCAGAAGGCGATAGAGCGGGCGTCTAGCCAGGGCGTCGAAGTGCGTTTCACTCGGGCAAGGATGCCGGTTCTCGGGGATTGCTGGACTGACATTTCGATCATCAATCCGATGTCGAAAGAACGTCTCGGCTACCCGACCCAGAAGCCACGCACGTTGCTAGAACGCATTCTCAATGCATCGTCGAACCCAGGCGACCTCATCCTCGACCCTTTCTGCGGCTGCGGAACGACCATCGAGGCCGCGCAACGGCTCGGCCGCCGGTGGGCCGGAATCGACATCTCGTCGTTCGCTATCGACCTGATCCGTGAGAAGCGCCTACGCGACCGGACGATCCCGACAAAGGGGATCCCCGTGGACCTCGCGTCGGCCCGCAAGCTCGCGGCGGAGCAGCCGTTCAACTTCGAGTCGTGGGCGGTGACTCGGCTTCCCGGCTTCGCCCCGAACATGAAGCAGGTCGCGGATGGCGGCGTGGACGGCCGGGCGGTGCTAGCGGCGCAGCCGGACGACTACGATTCGCGGCTCGCCCTGGCCCAGATCAAGGGGGGGGGGGTTCAATCTCGGCGCGTTGCGGGACTTCCGGCACGTCACCGACCGCGACCATGCGGCGCTCGGCTGCTTCGTCACACTGGAGCCTGTCGGCTCCCGTGCGGCGCGAGCCGAGGCAGCCGACGCAGGCACGATCACCGTTTCAGGACAGCCCTACAGGAGGATGCAGCTATGGCCGATCAGCGACTACTTCGACGGGAAGCTCCCGCTTCTACCGATGATGAACGATCCGTACAGCGGCAAGCCGATGGCGCAACAGGAACTGACGTTCTGACCGCGCATCCGATCTACGGCTCGGCGACGCTCTCGGACGTGACGCGGGCGGTGTTGAAGCAGATGGCTGCGCTGACGGCTGGTCTCGCCGCCAAGCGGCTGACCTACCGCGATCTGATCGCCGACAACGGCTTGCCGTCCGGCGCACGGTCCGGTTCGTGAGCGAGCCGAACTGGGCGAATCGGACGCTGTTCCACGGCGACAATCTCCCATTTCTCCGATCCATGAACTCGGAGTCCGTGGACCTGATCGCGACCGATCCGCCGTTCAACAAGGGGCGGGACTTCCACGCCACGCCGGACAGCCTCGCGGCTGGGGCGAAGTTCCAGGATCGATGGACCTGGGAGCGGGATGTCCACGAGGACTGGGTGGACGAGATCACGGACGATCACCCCGGCTTGATGCGGGCAATCAACGGAGCGCGAGAGACGCACTCGGACGGGATGGCGGCCTACCTCTGCTTCATGGCGGTTCGCCTGCTCGCCATGCGAAGACTGTTGAAACCGTCCGGTTCCATCTACCTGCACTGCGACCACACCGCGAGTCCGTACTTGCGGATGCTCATGGACGCGATCTTCGGCGCAAAGCAGTTCCGCAACGAGATTGTGTGGGGCTACTCGGGCTGGAACAAGCGCCTTCGCTCGCACATTGAGCGGCGCCATGACGTGATCCTGTTCTACGCGAGAGCGCCTCGCCAGACGTTCAACTACCCGACGCGACCGTGGACGGACAAAGAGGAGTACGTTCGCACACGGAAGCAGAAAGTCAGGACAGACGAGAACGGAAGGGAATACGTCCTCTCGGATGCCGGTGGCGGGAAACGGGTTCGGCGCTACTTGGACGAGGCGATGTCCTACGGAGTTCCCCTGGATGATGTCTGGCCCATCCCCAAGCTGAACAACTCCGACAAGGTGGAACGTACTGGCTTCCCTACTCAGAAGCCGTTGGAGCTGTACGAGCGCATCATCAAGGCAAGCAGCGATGAAGGCGGCGTAGTGCTCGACCCATTTGCGGGTTGCGCCACCACGCTAGTTGCGGCTGAACGCTTGAACCGGCAGTGGGTTGGAATCGACATTTGGAAGGAAGCGCACCAGCTTGTCATCAGTCGCCTGGAACAAGATGCGCTGCTTGGCCGCTTCAAGCTAGGCGACATTCCCCTGATTGCCGACCCGCCAGAACGCACAGACGAAGGCGACACTGCGGCACCGTTCCTCCGCGTGAAGGTCCGCGTCGCCGAACCGGACGGCCCGCGTTGGACTCGCCGCGAGATGTACGAACACCTGCTCGAACAGCACGGCCCGCGCTGCCAGGGTTGCGACCGACTGTTCGACGATCCCCGCTACCTGGAACTGGACCACAACACGCCCCGCTCGGACGGCGGGATCAACCACGTCTCGAACCGAATCCTGCTTTGCGGGCCGTGCAACCGGCTGAAGAGCAACACCTACACACTCTCGGGGCTGCGCCGCGAGAATCAGAAGCGCGGCTACATGCGCGGGGAGGAATCATGAAGAAGAAGCCGAAGAAGAAGCCTGGCCGTCCGGCTCAGAACGTCATCCGGCTGCCGGCGCACTCCGTGGAGGAAGTCGCGGACAGGATCTTCGCGAACGCCAAGCCGCCCGATCCGTCGATCCGCGTTCACAACCGCCCCGACTGAGAGGGGCGGCGGCTAAACAGCGTTATAATCCCCGGTCCAAGCGGGACCCAGCCAGGCCGGATTAGCCGCCGAGGTCGATGAAGCGGTCGCACTGGCCTCGCACCTGCGCGTTGCCGTCCGCGCCGCCGAGGCCGATCACCGTCACGCCGTTCTGCTGCAGCTTGGCCACCAGGGGCAGCATCTGCACCGATGACGCCACGAGCACCATCGTGCCGATGCCGCGCTTCGTGTAGCAGAGTTCCAGGGCGTCCACGACGATCCGCACCGCGGCGGAACAGCCGCGTTCCTCCGGGTTCGCGGGCACGTCGACGACTTCGGCGCCGCTCCGGTGAAGCGCCGCGCGATCCAGGTCGCGGTCCCGAGCGTCGGCGTAGACCCGGCGCAGCACGAGCTTCCCCAGATCCCCGTCCAGGCGAGCGAACAGACCCTCCGGATCGATCCCGGCCGCTGCTCCCAGACTCCGCTTCAGCGCCTCCACATCGAGCAGCACGGCGGCCCTCCCTGCCGCCGTGGGCGAAGCCGCGCGTGGGCCGGCGTCCGCCGCCCGCTCTACCTCCCCAGCTCCCGAACCACCGCCAGCCTGTGTCGCCCGGCCGCGACCGCGACCCCGACCGCCACGACGGCGGCGACGGCGGCGGCGCCTGGCCGGAGGCGGTTTGTCCTCGTCCTCGGGCGTCGCTCGAGCCGGCTTCGCCGGTTCGGTGGCCGCCTGGAGAGCGGGCGAAACGCTGGCTTCACCAGCGTCGCCTTCGTCGGCCGCTTCCTGTTCATCGCCGCCTGCGTCCGCATCGGAGACCGTCGCCTCGGCATCGACCAGCAGGGCCGACACCTCGTCCTGGGCGGGGGACTCCTGAACCTCCTCGGCAACCGCCTGGGCTTCCGGCTCCGCCCGGGCAGAGCCCTCTTCAGCTACCGGTCTCCGCCACCAGGGATTCACTTCACTCGTCCCCCTCCCGCAAAGTCTCTTGCCGTCGCTTCGAGCCCGACGAGTCCACCGCCCCAGCGGTCTCCGGCACCGCCGGGGATTGTATAGTCCGCGCAGTGCCCGTTGACGCGCTTCCGTATCGGTATCTGGCCGTCGACGGACCGATCGGCGTAGGCAAGACCACCCTCGTCGAGATGCTGGCGCAGCGCTTCGAGGGAGTGAAGATCCTCGAAGACGTGGACAATCCGTTCCTCGAGGCCTTTTACCACGACCGGCCCGGGACGGCCTTCCAGACCGAGCTCTACTTCCTGCTGACCCGCTACAAGCAGCAACTGGAGCTGGCTCAGGGCGATCTCTTCGATCCCATCCGGCTCGCCGACTACACTTTCGCCAAGAGCAGGCTGTTCGCCTATCTCAACCTCGTCGACGACGAGTTGATGCTCTTCGAGAAGCTCTACGACCTGCTCGAGCCACAGCTACGCGGACCGGACCTGCTGATCTTCCTGACCGCCGACGTGGAAACCTGCATGGCGCGGATCCGCAAGCGCTCGCGCGACATCGAGCAGAACATCTCCGCCGACTACCTGGGGCAATTGATCGAGGCCTACAACTACCACTACTACCACTACGATCGGTCGCCTCTTCTGGTCGTGGACAGCCGCAACCTCGACTTCGAACACAAGCCCACGGACTTCGAGGAGCTGCTGCACCACATCACCCGACCCATCCGGGGCACCCGGTACTTCGTCCCCGCTCAGAGCACCCTATGACCTCAACCACCATGACCCAACAGGAGCCTCTCGTTGTCGCCGGCCGCGAGTTCCACTCGCGCCTCATCCTTGGAACGGGCAAGTACCGCGACGAACAGGTCATGGTCGACGCCTTCGCGGCCTCGGGCACCCAGATGGTCACGGTGGCCCTTCGCCGGGTGAACCTCGACGACCTGGGGAAGGGGTCCCTGATCGACCACATCGATCAGGACCGCTATCTGCTGCTGCCCAACACGGCCGCCTGCTACACCGCGGACGCAGCGATCCGCACCGCCCGCCTGGCGCGCGAACTGGGCGGCTGGAACTGGGTCAAGCTGGAGGTGATCGGCGACGAGAAGACCCTCTTCCCGGACAACGAGGAACTCCTCGTCGCCACCCGGGAACTCGTTGCCGACGGCTTCGTCGTCCTGCCCTACACGACCGACGATCCGATCACCTGCCGCAAGCTGGAGGACCTCGGAGCCGCGGCCGTGATGCCACTGGCGGCACCGATCGGCTCCGGGATGGGCATCCGGAATCCGGCGAACCTCCGCATCATCGTCGAGCAGGCCAATGTGCCGGTGATCGTGGACGCCGGCGTCGGGACGGCCAGCGACGCCGCCCTCGCGATGGAGCTGGGGGCGGACGGCGTGCTGATGAACACCGGCGTTGCCGGCGCCGAGGACCCGGTGCGGATGGCGCGGGCGATGAAGCTGGCGGTCGAAGCCGGGTGGCTGGCAAGAGGCGCGGGCAGGATTCCGAAGAAGCTGTACGCGACTGCGTCCTCGCCGGTGGAAGGGGTTGTCGGCTAGGCCGTTGACCTGGCCCGGGCCAGAAGGCCCGGGACACTCTGAGACGGTCTTGCGCGGCCGGGAGACGCTACGGGGCGGCGCTAGCAAACGGAATGCGGCTCTCTGCGTCGGCGGAGCGGGGATCGTCGCTGTCACCCCGGCGAAGGCGAAGCAGGCCGGCGTGCGCGATCATCGCGGCGTTGTCGCCGCTGAAGCGGAGCGGCACGAGCAGGATCTCGACGCCGCGGCGTTCGCCCCAGGCCGTCACCTCGCGCCGCAGCAACCGGCAAGCGGCCACGCCTCCCGACACGGAGAGGTGCGCAATGGGCCGCTCCGAGAAGAGCCGGTCCAGACGCCCGATCAACTGGTCCACGGCGGCGCGCCGGAAGCCCGCCAGGAGGTCGAGCACCTCCTGGGGCCACGCCTCGTCGTCGCCGCCGAGAGCCGCAGGCGGTATCTCCCTCTCTCCAAGGGTCTCCGCGAGCGCGCGTAGCGCCTGACTCTTCAGCCCCGAATAGGAGAAGGCCAGCTCGTTCGAGCTGATCCTGGCGATCCGAAACGGCCGCGCCGCCGGATCGCCCAGCTCGGCCAGCCGGTCCACCTCGGGACCGCCTGGAAACGGCAGTCCGAGCCGTCGCCCAACCTTGTCGAACGCTTCCCCGACCGCGTCGTCGCGGGTCTCCGCGAGGCTGGTCACGGCGCCCGTTTCGCCGTCCACCTCGAGCAGGCTGGTATGGCCGCCGGACACGACCAGGCCCAGCATCGACTCGGGCAGCGGCCGGCTCGCACCCCCGGTTCCGAGCAGGGGCGAGAACAGATGTCCTTCCAGGTGGTGGACGGCAAGGAAGGGCACGCCTAGGGAGTAGCTGATCGCCTTGCCGAGCGACAGCCCGACGAGGAGCGATCCGACCAGCCCCGGCCCCCGCGTCGCCGCGACCGCACCGACGTCCGACCATCCGATCCCGGCCTCCGCCAACGCCGCCTCCGATACCGCAGGCCAGTTCCGGAGGTGTTCCCGCGACGCCGCCTCGGGGACCACGCCGCCAAAGGGGCGGTGGACCTCCAGTTGACTCGAGACCTGGGACGAGAGCACCCGGCCCTCCGCGTCGAGCACGGCGCACGCGGTGTCGTCGCAGGAGGTTTCGATACCGAGGACGAAGCCCCGGAACGGAGTCGCCTCCCCAGCCCCAGCCGCCATGGCGGCGACGTTATCCTCCGCAGTCCCGAAGGCGGTAGCACGCCACCCACCCCGATACGACCCGTGATTCCTCCCCCAAACCTCCAGACCGCGCTCGCCGGCGGGCGCCTCGACGTCCGCCGCCGGCGCGTCGTCGTACGGGTCGACTTCAACGTACCCATGGCGGGCAGTAACGTCCTGGACGCGACCCGGTTGCGCGAGGCGGCGCCGACGATTCGCGCCCTATCGGGCGCCGGCGCACGGGTCGTTCTGCTGTCGCACCGCGGCCGGCCCGGCGGCACGGTCGATCCCGGGCTCACCCTGCGCCCGGTGGCCCAGGCGCTCGCGGGAATTCTCGACCGCCCCGTCGCCTTCGCGGAGGACTGCGTCGGACCGGCCGCCCAGGAGGCCGCGGCCGCTCTCGGCGACGGCGAAGCCTGCCTCTGCGAAAACCTCCGGTTCCACGCCGGCGAGGAGCGGAACGACCCGGCGCTCGGTGCCGAACTCGCGGCCCTGGGCGAGGTCTACGTGAACGACGCCTTCGGCACCGCCCACCGTGCCCACGCATCGACCGCCGCCGTCTGCGCCCACGTGAAGCAGGCCTTCAGCGGACTGCTGCTCGACCGCGAACTGCGGCAGCTCGGCCGGCTGCTCGACGAGCCCCCGCGGCCGTTCGTGCTGATCGTCGGCGGCGCGAAGATCCGCGGCAAGATCGATGCGGTGCTCCACCTGCTGCCCCTGGTCGACCGGGTGCTCGTGGGCGGAGGCATGGCCAACACGTTTCTCGCCGCCCGCGGATACGAGCTGGGATCCTCCCTGGTCGAGAGGGAGGGGCTCGACCTGGCTCAAGAGATCGAAGGCCAGACCGCGGCTCGCGGCAGCGAACTGCTGCTGCCAGCCGATCTGGTCGTCACCGACTCCCTCGACGCGCCGGGGAATCGGCGGCAACACCGCACCGTGCCGGCCGATGGCGGCGTGCCGGCCGGTTGGCTGGCGGTCGACATCGGCCCCGCGACCCGGGACGCCTTCGCCCGCGCCGCCGCCGACGCCGCGACCCTGTTCTGGAACGGGCCGATGGGAGTGTTCGAGACGCCGCCCTTCGACGCCGGCAGCCGGGCGGTGGCCAGAGCGGTCGCCGCCTGCCCGGGATTCACCGCCGTCGGCGGCGGTGAAACGGTGGCCGCCGTGAAGCAGGAAGGCCTGTCGGACAGGATCGATCACGTTTCGACCGGCGGCGGCGCCTCCCTGGCGCTGCTCGCGGGAGAAGAACTGCCGGCCGTCGCGGCCCTCCGCAGGGCCGGTAGCGGGAGACAGCAATGAAACGCACACCCATCGTCGCCGGCAACTGGAAGATGAATCTGCTCGGCTCCGATGTCGCCGCATACGCCGAGGCGCTCGCCGCCGCCGGGCCGCCGGAGACGGACATCGACATCGTTCTGTTTCCGACCCCCGTCTACCTGGCCGCGGCCGCCCGCGCGATGCCGGAGTGGGCTTCGGTCGGGGCGCAGGACGTCCACGCCGAGGAAAAGGGCGCCTACACCGGCGACGTCGCCGCCGCGCAGGCCCGGGACGCCGGCGCCGCCTGGGCTCTGGCCGGACACTCCGAGCGCCGCCAGTACCACGGGGAATCGAACGTCGAGGTCGCGCGAAAGGCGGAGCGGACCCTCGCCGCCGGCCTGACGCCCGTGGTCTGCGTCGGCGAGACGCTCGAACAGCGGCAGCAGGGCGAGACGGAAGCGATCCTGGACGCCCAGTTGGCGCCCGTTCTCGCGGTGCTCGACGCCGCCGACGCGGACGCCGGGGCCGGGGCCGGCGCGGTTCTCGCCTACGAACCGGTCTGGGCGATCGGCACCGGCCTGAGCGCTTCACCGGAGATCGCGGCCGCGGTCCACAGCCACCTGCGGCACGCGCTCAACGATCACCGCTCCGGTCTCGGCGACGCCGCCCGTATCCTCTACGGGGGGTCCGTCAATGCGGACAACTGCGAGGATCTGCTGGGCCGCCCCGACATCGACGGCTTCCTCATCGGCGGCGCAAGTCTTGATCCTGCCTCGTTCCTGCGTATCATTCGCCTCTGTGCGGGTTCCGGCGGCGGTCCCGCGCCTTGACTAGCAGGAGAACCACTTGATCCTCGCCTTCTACACCTTCCATGTGGCGCTTTCGCTGTTTCTGATCCTGGTCGTGCTGCTGCAGCAGGGCAAGGGAGCCGACCTGTCCGTGTTCGGCGGCGGCGCATCCCAGGCCGCCTTTGGCGCGCGGGGCGCGGCAACCCTCCTGCACAAGCTGACGGTCGTCTGCTTCGTTCTCTTCATCCTGACGACGCTCTCGATCAACATCGTGCAGAAGCGGGACACATCGTCCGTCATGAGCGGCGTCGGTTCCGTCATGGACGAAGTCGAGACCTCGGAGCCGACGGACGAGCCCGCGACGGCCCCGGCGGAGAGCGACGACGCAAGCGGCAACCAGGGCTGACCTGGCGGGACGTGGCCAGAGCCGAAGTGGCGGAATTGGTAGACGCGCACGGTTGAGGGCCGTGTGGGGCAACCCGTGCCGGTTCGAGTCCGGCCTTCGGCACCACCACGATTTCAGCGAACCGCCCCTTGGCAAACGCTCAGGGCCGGAAACGACGCCGGTCTCGACGCGCCGCGCTACTGGACCTTCTTTGCGCTGACCAGACTGACGGTCTCTTGCGGTTCCGCCTCGCTCACACGGCCGGGCTTGACCTCCACCTTCGCGATGGAGTCGATCACTTCAATCCCCTCCACGACCTCGCCGAACACCGCGTAACCCCAGCTCGATCCCGATGCATCCAGCCCGTCGTTGTCCACCAGATTGATGAAGAACTGCGCCGTGGCGCTGTGCGGATCACCGGTCCTCGCCATCGCAATCGTGCCGCGCTTGTTGGACAGACCGTTCTTCGACTCGTTCTCGATCTCGGGCCGGGTGATCTTCCTCTGAAGGTCCGGCGTGAAACCGCCGCCCTGAATCATGAAGCCGTCGATCACGCGGTGGAAGACGGTGCCGTCGTACCAGCCGCGCTCGACGTAGTCGAGAAAGTTCTCGACCGTGATCGGCGCCTTCTCCGGGTTGAGCTCCAGCACGATCGTGCCGTGGTTCGTTTCGAGGGCTACCCTCGGAAGCGTGTCCTGGCCAAAGCTCGGAGCGGCCAGCAGAACGGTGGAAGCAGCGTAGATCAAGAAACGACTCCAAGGTCCGGTGAGTGAACTCTGCATCTGAAGGGTCTCCAGAGAGGAATCCGCCCGAGCCGCATGCCGCGGGCGCGAAGCGCGCGGAGCGTACCACTCAGCACAGGGCAGTTGTGGGTGTCATCCTTGCCGGCGGAGCCGGAAGCCGGCTGGGCCGCAGCAAGGCAGGTCTTCGTCTGCCGGGCGGACCGGCCGGCGAGTCGGGGCCCACCCTGGTCGAGTGGGCCGCGGACCGCCTTGCCGCCGCACCTCAGATCGACGAGGTCCTTGTGGCCGGTGGCGGTGCCGCAATCGAGCCCCCAGCGAACATCCAGACTGTTTCGGTGACGGCAGTCGAGGATGGTCCCGGCTCCGGGCCGGCGGCTGGCGTACTCGGCGCCTCCCGCGCCCGGTCAGGCACCAGCCTGCTCGTCCTCGCCTGCGACCTTCCGCTGACGCCGGTCGGACTCCTCTCCGCCCTCGCCTCCAGTGGAGCCGACCTGGCCGCGGCCACCTCGGATGTCTCGGATCGATGGACCATGAACCTCACCTGTGCGCTGTGGACGCCGCCCGCCCTGAGCGTGCTCGCGACCCGTGTGGCTGGCGGTGACTTCAGCCTCTACCCGCTCACCCGATGTTCGCGCCTCTCGATCGAGCCGGTCGACGCTGCCCGGTTCGGCAATCCCGACGACGTCCTGCTGAACGTGAACACGCCCGAAGACTGGGACCGTGCCCGCCGGCTGTTCGACCCGACCGGGCTACTACCCGCCGCCACCTGACCGATCGGCCCGGCACTCGTCGCACGGGCACAGGCGGCGCAGGAGGTCGAAACGGTAGATCCCCGTCGAGTGGCCGTCGGACCAGGCGATGCTGAGCGCGTAGTTGCCGACCTGGGACACCGTCCGGGCGGTCACCGGCCGCGGCGGCGGTTGGTACCGCAGCGGGCCGGCGTTGTGCCCCTGGCACATCGCGCACGGGCAGAAGCCACGGAGGACGTCGTACTCGTAGTCGCTCTCGTGGCCATCCTGCCAGCGGACACGGAGCAGACGCGCCTCATGGTCGCGCCGCACCTCGCTGGGCCAGACCGTCATGGTTGGAAAGCCGAGATGCCGGCACTCAAAGTGGGAGGATCCACAGTGCCCGGTGGTGTCCACGGTCCGCAGCGGGTCAGCCGGGTCAGGCTGCGCAGAGCGCCAGCCGCCAGACCACGCTGGCGTATCGTCTCTCGTGCGTACTCGCTGCACGTCGGCTCGAAGCGACAGCGGACACCGAGGCTGGTCAGGACAGGCGAAACGGTCGCCTGGTAGGCGCCGATCAGGGCGTCGACGCCACGCGCCGAGAGCTGCCGCCCAGGCGGCCGCGCCATGTCGACCGCCCCGGCGGCAACCAGGAGCAGGCCAACGAGCATGAGCACCCGAAAGGTCGCCGCTTTGCGGCGCCTTCTTCTCCGCGGGTCAGAAGACCCGCGGCTACAAAGCCGGCGGTGACGCCGGCGCACCCAGTATGCGGTCGGTTCCCTCGCTCGACTCAGAAGCGGTCAACCAGGGGCGTCAGCACGGGGACCTTCAGCCGGTGGCCATTGATCCCCCGGACGATGCAGGCGAGCCGCACCAGCACGAAGGCGACGAACAGCATGAAGATGAACGGCGCCAGGAAACAGCCGATCCCGCCGGACACGAACAACGCGACCTGGATCACGATCCAGAAGGCGAACTCGGCGCCCATCAGGACGAGGCCGTGCTTGGCATGCCACCGAACCTCCTCATCCTTCTCCTCGATCAAGAGCGGCACAAGCACCAGGATCCACAGATAGGCAAGAACCACCATCAGGTTCCGGTTCGACGGCGGATCGGAGGGGGGTGGTGGTGCAGGCGGGGGCGCTGCCGGTTCTGTCATGCCTCTACCTTCCCTTGCAGCGGATCTTCCGGCAGACCACCAAGGGCCCGCTCGGCCTGGGCCGCGGCAACTCCGCCGGGTGTCAGTGTAGCGCGGTAGGCCTCCCGGTAACGGGCGACCACGCGGCCCCGGTCGAACCGCGACGAGCGTGCCCACTGCCGACCATGCACCGCGAAGGCGAGCCGCCGCGAAGGGTCGCTGAGCAACGCCACGCAACTTTCGGCCAGCGCCTCCGTGTCGCCTACGGCGCAGAGCAGCCCGTTGCGCTCGTCACAGACCACTTCCGGCACGCCGCCGGTGCGTGTCGCCACCACCGGCACACCCAGAGCCAGTGCCTCGAGCGCCGCAAGGCCGAAGCTCTCGCTCTCCGAGGCCGACAGGAACAGATCGCTCTGCTCCAGGATCGGTTCAACCCGCGCCTGGTTGCCGAGAAACGCGACATGTTCCTCGATGCCGAGATCACGGCACTGTCGCTCGACCGCCGCGCGATCGGGACCGTCGCCCACCAGGCAGAGCCGCGCCGGCAACCGGCGCCGGACCCGTGCGAACGCTCCGACGACGTCGGCCACCCGTTTGACCGGGCGGAAGTTCGAGACGTGGACGATCTGCAGGTCCCCGGCGGGGGCCGGATGCGACGTTTCGCTGGCCGCCGGGGGAAGGAAGTTCGGGATCACCTCCAAGGGGTCCTCTAGCGAGAACCGCTCCGCGACCTCGCTCCGCAGCGCATGAGAGGGCGCGGTGACGAGATCGCTGCCGCGAAGGGCCCAGCCGACGATGTCGCGGTAGTTCGGATCGGCACCCACCAGGGTCACATCCGTACCGTGGACCGTGGTCACGATCGGACACGCCGGCGAGCCGGCAGGATCGTCCGCGAGCATCTGGCGCGCCAGCAGGGCGGCGACCGCATGCGGCGCCGCGTAGTGAACGTGCAGAACATCCAGACCGGCCTCCCGCACGACCTGCGCCAACCGGTTCGCGAGCGCCAGAGTGTAGGGCGGGTACTCGAACAGGCCGTACTCGAGGACTCCCGCCCCGTCGACCGCATGATGGTGGACACCCGAGGCCTGGAGCAGACGCGGAGGACGAGTGGAGCTGACCACGTGGACCGTGTCGCCACCTTCCGCCAGAGCGAGGGCCAGCTCCGAGGCGACGACCCCGGAGCCCCCGAAACTCGGAAAGCAGCAGATTCCTATCCGCATCGGTTTCCCTTCTACGCGCGCGGTCCGTCCGCGGTTGCAGCCTCTCCCTCACGCGGCCGGTCCATCGACAGCGGTTGCAGCCGGCGGGGGTCCAGGTCGATCGTCAGGAGCTGGCGGACCAGGGATTCGCCGTACGAGGCCAGACAGTGGAGCGAGGTGAACTCGCGCTCCTGGAGCTTGCCATTCGGCAAACAGTGCGCGCGCAGCCGCTCGACCCTCCCTCGCACCACTTCGTCACGCCTTGCCGCCGCCGCCACGACCCGGCGCTCGAACAGCTCGAGCGTCCGCCTCAGGCTCGATCCCGTCTTGGTCCAGGGGGCCGCCAGCGAGTCGTCGATGCGGTCCGGCCCCTCCGCCAGCTCCTCCACGGCAGCTTCCAGTTTGGCGCGAGCCGCGGCGATGAAGTCGAGGCCGCAACGCTCCGCGAGTCGCCGATCAAGTTCGTCGGACCCGGAGAGCACGGTCGCCAGATCGAGACCCTCCGCTTCCAGTCGCTCCAGCCAACGGCGCTCGCGGGCGCCGAGCAGGAGGACCTGGGGCCGCAGGGCGACCGCCGGCGCGGGTACGTCCAATTCGCGGTACAGGACGCTCGCCTGCGTCATGTAGGCCAGTTCTCCCGGACCGAGAATCATCAGCGTCGTGCCGAAGACCGCGTCCTGCACAACCGGCCGCGCCAGGACTCCGGGGCTCAACGACTCCGGGTCGCGGTTCAGCGTGTCGATCAGTTCCTCGAGCGTTCCCGAGCCGCCGCCACGAAGCCGGTAGCCGCCGGCCTCGTCCCAGACCACCCGCCGGCGCCGCCCGCCCGCGCCGATGAGGAACAGCGGCGACTCGGCGGTCTTCGAGCGCACTGGAAGCCGGATGTTCCGGCGCCCCAGCTCTGCCGCCGCCGCCGCCAGGGCCTGGTCGACCGGACCGCGCCGCGCGATCAGCCGGCGGACCACCGGCGCGGAGGCCGACTTCAGGGCGGGAAGTTGCGAGTCGAC
Organism: Acidobacteriota bacterium; assembly: GCA_026707545.1. Classification (NCBI taxonomy): domain Bacteria; kingdom Pseudomonadati; phylum Acidobacteriota; species Acidobacteriota bacterium. The sequence goes on from JAPOWR010000005.1 coordinate 14,682, forward strand.
CACGAGCGGACACCGGTCGCCGAGGAAGCGGACCATGAGCCGGGAGAAGGACTCGGCGAAGCAGCGCTCAGGGTCGAGGTGCTGCCGGCAGTCCTCGATCCGCCGCCGGTAGTCGTCGCTCGGAGCGGTCTCCAGCACTCTCGCCACCAGCGATTCGGCGGCCGATCCCAGCGGCCGGCCTCCGACCGGCCGCAGCGGCTCCGGATCATCGCCCAGCGTCAGGGCGTCCGGCCCGGCGGACGGAAAGAAGGCACGAGCCACCTCGGCGAAGTCATGGTCCTCCGACGCCATCCAGAACAGGGGCACCGCACGCCGGCCCCGGCGGGTCAACTCTTCCGCCCACAACGTGCAGGCCGCCGCCTTCGTCAGCGTGAACAGGGGTCCGCATCCGAGGCCGCACTGCTGGCCCGTGATCACGACGAGCGTTTCCGGATCGGCGAGCGACTCGGCAAGCCGGGCGGCGCCGGGGTGGCCGTAGCGCTCGTTCCGCTCGGCCAGCGCGGCCGCGAGCGGGCCGCGATCGGGCGGCGGGCCGGGCAGCGCCGTCAGGTCGCCTGCGTCGCCCGGCACGGCGAATCGCAGTGGCTCGAGCAGATCGAGGTCGCGCCGGTCCAGAAACCGCCGCGGCAACTCGCCCAGCAACCCGCAGGCGCAGAGATCGGGACCTGCGGGAGCGGGCGCTGCACGGTCGTTCGGCACGGCGGCTGATCCTAGCGCCGTCAGGCCGTAGAATCGGACGCGCATGACTACGTCCCCGCCAGCGATGCCGCCGCTCGAGCCGATTCTCCTCGGCCAGGGCGAGCGGTCCGTGACGATCGATCCGCCGCTGTTCCTGGCGCCGATGGCCGGAGTGACCGACCGGGACTTCCGCCTGATCGTGCGCCGCATCGGCAACGTCGGCCTGGTCTCGATGGAGTTCATCTCCTCACGGGCCATCGTCGACGGCAACCGGCACACGCGGGATCTCATGTACTTCGTCGAGGAAGAGCGCCCGATGGCGATCCAGATCTACGGCTCCGACGTGGAGACGATGGCCGAGGCGGCCGAGATCGTCGAGGAGCTGGGTCCCGACGTCTGCGACATCAACATGGGCTGTCCGGCCAACAAGGTGCTCAAGGGCTGCGCCGGCGCCGCGCTGATGGGAGACCTCGACCTCGCAGGGCGGATCATCGGCGAAGTGCGGCGTCGAATCCGGATTCCCCTGACGGTCAAGTTCCGCCTGGGGCTGAACCACACGCAGACGAACTACCTGGACCTGGGCCGTCTGTGCGAGGACCTCGGCGTCGACGCCGTCACGATGCACGCGCGGACGGCGAAGCAGATGTTCAAGGGCGAAGCGGACTGGACCCATCTCGCCCGGCTCAAGGAGGCTCTCTCCATTCCCGTCATTGGCAACGGCGACATCGTGGTTCCCGAGGACGCCGAGCGCCTGCTCCGGCAGACCGGCTGCGACGGGGTGATGATCGGTCGCGGGGCGACGCGGAATCCGTGGATCTTCCACCAGATCACGAGCCACCTGCTCGGGGAGGATGCGCCCGAACCGACTCTGATGGACCGGCGAGACCTGATCCTCGGACATTTCCACATGGTGGCGGACCGCGAAGCGAACCGGTTCGCCCTGCACAAGCTGCGCAAGTTCACCGGCTGGTACACGCACGGACTGCCGAACGGCAAGCGCCTGCGGCAGCAGATCCAGCAGCTCGACACCGTGGAGAAGTTCCTCGTCGCGGTCGAGGACTTCTTCGACCGGCAACTCGACGAGCTGGCCGCGTAGGCGCCATCCTCGGTTCGCCGATCGTGCTTTCACAGTATGAGATCGAACTCGAGCTGACGCCGGAGGAGGCGATCGAGGCGATCGAGGACGGCGCCGAGGCCTGGAACGGGACCTGGCACCGGCGGGGAACCGGAGGCCAACTGACCCTCCCGGTCGCCGCCGGCGTCCGCTCCGGGATCCTTCACGGTTCCGTGTCGGTGAGGAGAACGGGCCAGGGCGCCCACGTTCTCTTCCACGTCGAGCGGTCGGAGTACTCCACGAACGCCGCCGCGGTCGGCATGCTGGCGCTCGGCGCCCTGGGTGTGCTGGCGATGCTCGCCTGGCCGCTGCTCCCGGGAACGACGCCCAACCTGGCCGGCAGCGGCTTCATCCTGATCCTGCTGGCGTGGCTCGTCGTCGGTTCGAGGCTGAGGCACAAGAGCGCAGCGGACTTCCTGGCCAGCCTCGGCCCCCGGCCGGGCGAAGCTCCGAGAGGTCCGCTGGCTCCACGACGCATGTGACCATGGTCATGACCATGGCCTGAATCCGTGATACGGTCGGCGGCACCATGGAACGGACGATCAAGGCTTCCGAGTTCAAGGCCACCTGTCTCAAGCTGATGGACGAAGTCGCCGAAACCGGCGACGAGGTCGTCATCACGAAGAACGGCAATCCGGTGTCGCGGCTCGTGCCGTACCGGGAGAGGCCGAAGAGCCTCTTCGGCTGCCTTCGGGGTGTCATCGAGATCAAGGGCGACATCATGTCCCCCCTGGAGTGGGAGTGGGACGAAGAGCGGAAAGTGGCCCTCATCCTCGGCGAGGATCCCGACTGAGGGACATAGCCGTCATTGCTGCTCCTAGATACAAACGTTCTCATCTGGCTCACTCAGGGCAACCGGAGGCTCGGCGCGAAAGCTCACCGCGCGGTAGATGAAGCCTTCCTTTCGGGCAATGCCGCGGTGTCCGCAATCTCGTTCTGGGAGATCGCGATGCTGCTTGAGAAGGGTCGCGTCGAGATCGGCTGGGCCGTGGAGGCGCTAAGGGGGTACCTGCTGTACCACGGCCTGAACGAGATTCCGGTCGATGGCGACATCGCGATGCGAGCGGTCTTTCTTCGCGATCTTCCCGCCGACCCGGCCGACCGGATCATCGTGTCCACGGCTCTCGCCGGTCACAGCCTCGTGACAGCCGACCGCGAGTTGCTGGCGTGGCCTGGGCAGATGCAACGGCTCCGGGCGACGGAGTAAGAGGCAGGAGCGAGGAGGCGCGTGCGATACTCGCCGGCTCGATGCGCTTGAGTCACCCCTGGACGAGCCGGGTCGCTGCGGGGGCCCTATCGCTCGCTGCCATCGCGTGCGCGGTCGACACGGAACCCCGCCAAAGCACACCGGCAGCCGTTGGCGGCACCCAGGACGTACCCGCCTGGGCCGCCGACGTCGTCATCCACCGCGATGAGTGGGGAGTGCCCCACGTCAAGGCCTCCACCGACGCCGCGGTCGCCTTCGGCTCTGCCTGGGCACAGTGCGAGGACCACTTCTTTCAGCTCGAGGACACCTACATCAAGGCGCTCGGGCGCTACGCGGAGGTCGTCGGCGAGTCGGGCTTCCGAAGCGACCTCGAAGTCGCGCTCTTCGACCTGGTGGGGACCTCCCGCCGCGACTTCCCCGACCTGCCCGAGAACATCCGCCGCATCGCCGAGGCCTTCGCTGCCGGCTACAACTACTACCTGGAGCGGCACCCCGAAGAGAAGCCGCGCCTGCTGACCCGCATGGAGCCCTTCCACGTGCTCGCCTTCGAGCGCTACATGATCCTCGGGCGGCTGCTCGGCGCGGCCCACGCGCCACGGGGCCGGCTACCCCGGCTGGCGGAGGAGCTGGCCGCGTCCCTGGGCTCGAACCAGTGGGCCGTCGCCCCGTCGAAGACGCGCGACGGCAACGCCATGCTGTTCATCAATCCCCACCAGCCCTGGTACGGCTCGGGCATGTTCACGGAGATGCACGTGGTGAGCGGCGAAGGGCTCAACTTCTCGGGCGCGATGTACCCGGGCGGCCCGCTGCCGACCGCCGGCTTCAACGAGAGGCTCGGCTGGGCGTACACGGTCAACGCCGCCGACATCTCGGACACTTACCGCCTGACCTTCGACCATCCGAGCGATCCGCTCAAGTACCGCTACGGCGACGGCTACCGGCAGGCCGAGGAGTGGCGCGCCACGATCCACGTCCGGGGCGATGACGGCGATCTCGAACCGCGCGAGGTCGCGCTCCGACGCTCGCACCACGGCCCGATCATCGCCAGGGAGGACGAGGATCACTACCTCGCCGTCCGGGTGCCGCGCCTCTACGAGGGCAGCCGCATGGTCCAGGCGCTGGCCCAGGCCAAGGCGCGGACCTTCGAGGAGTGGTACGCCGCCGTCTCGATGCAACTGCTGCAGACCTTCAACACGACCTACGCCGACGCCGACGGCAACATCTTCTACCTCTACAACGGCACGTTCGCCCGCCGCGACCCCTCCATCGACTGGACGCAGCCCGTCGACGGCGCCGACCCGAACAACGAGTGGGGGCCGTTCCACCCGATCGAGGAACTGCCGCAGATCCTCAACCCGCCGTCCGGGTTCGTCCAGAACTGCAACTCGACGCCGTTCACCACGACCGACGACGGCAACCCCTCGCTGCTCGACTTCCCGCCCTACATGGTCGAGGACAAGCACGACGACAAGCGCCGGGCGAAGGTGGCCCGCTACCTGCTGCGCAATGCGAGCGACCTCACGTTCGAGGACTTTCAGGACCTCGCCTACGACACGACCCTCTACTGGCCGATGACGGAGATCCCCGTCTACGCGCGCAGGCTCGAGACGCTCGAACGCACCGACCCGGAACTCGCCGCCCGGGTGCGCCCCTACCTCGAGCATCTGCTGGACTGGGACTACAAGGGCTCCCTCACCTCCACGCAGGCGACGCTGGCGGTCGGCTGGTACGAGGAGCTCTACGGCCGCGGCTATCCCGTCGAGACCCTGAAGCCGGAGTACGTGAACGACATGGCCGCGCGGTTCGTCGCCCTTGAGCGGGCAGTGGAGAAACTCACCGAGCTCTACGGCGACTGGCGCGTGCCCTACGGCGACATCCACCGCATCCAGCGCCACGCCAACCAGCCCTCCGCCGGGGCCGTCCCCTTCTCGGACGCCGAGCCGAGCCTGCCGCTCGCCGGCGTCCGCGGGCCCCTCGGCGTCGCCTTTACCCTGTACCACTCGCCGCCCACAACGCTCCCGAACGGCGAAGAGCGCAAGCTCCGCTACGCCGCGACCGGCGCCTCCTACATGGCCGTCTACGAGTTCGGCGAGAAGACGCGCGGAGCGAGCTACCTCCACTACGGCCAGAGCCATCGCCCCGACTCGCCGCACTTCTTCGACCAGGCCAGGCTGCTCTCGGAACGACGGTTCAAGCCCGCCTGGATCTACTGGGAGGACGTCGAGACCCATACGACGCGGGCCTACCGGCCGGTTGACTTCGACTGAGTAGCAGCCGCCTGGTGTAGAATCGTGGGTCCCTGGGGGCGCATGGCTTCGACGGGAGATCATGCGGTTCGGGGGTTGCGTGCCGAGTCCGACTCGTAAACCGGACACTTACACTCGCCAACGACGAATTGGCACTGGCGGCTTAGAAGCCGTCACGGTCCTGCCGGAGCCTTGATTCGCGGCGCCGTCAGGAGCGACACTCAAAGTGGATCAAACGTCTGAGCGCGGTTCCGAACTCAGGCCGGATCACTTCGGAACTAGACCGCCGGCCGTGGTGGCCTTCTACCCAAGCCGGCAGCGACTGATCGAGTGAAGGCTACGCACGTAGATCCCTCGCGCCGAGTCTCGCGGACGTGGGTTCGATTCCCACCGCCTCCACCATCCCATCCATCGATCGGGCCATAATGCCCTGACCGAACCCACAACCTGGGAGGTGCCATTCGATGGATGTCCCACACCTCTGGTCAGCGCGACTCGCCGTCGCCGTCGTATTGCTGTCGGCTACCGCAGCCGCGGCAACCGCCCAAACCACCGCAACCATCCAGGGCGTCGTCGTCGACGCGGACGGCACTCCCCTGCCCGGGGTCACGGTGACCGTGACTGGCCCGGGCGTGCGCCAGGAGCGGATCACCCAGGGAGACGGCGCCTACGCCAGCGCCGGGCTCGCGGCGGGCGACTATCTCGTCACGGCGTCCCTGTTGGGCTTCGAAACAGCCGACACGCCGGTTTCGCTGGCCACAGGCGCCACGGAGAACGTCCGGCTCGTCCTGGAAGTCGTGAGGCTGCTCGAGACCGTCACCGTGGTGGCCGAAGAGCCCCGGACCTTCGCGCGGAACATCGTCTCCCAGCCGATGCTCCGGCAACAGTCGAAGATCACCAACGTGACGTCTGTGGTGGACAACCTGCCGGGAGTCTCCGTCCAGGAGGGCGACTCCTACGGCTTCGACGACTGGTCGGCCAACGTCGCCATGCGCGGCTTCCAGGTGACGATCAACGACGTGCAGATCGGCACCACGATCGACGGGTTTCCGAACGGCACGTCGGACTACTGGAGCGGCGCCAAGGCGAACCGCTTCGTCGATCCAATGAACCTCGGCGGTGTCGAGGTGTCCCAGGGAACGGCCGACATCGCCTCGCGGTCCGTTGAGGCGCTCGGCGGCACGTTCAACTACCTGACCGACGATCCGGCGGACGAGCGCACCTACACGGCGTCGATGACGCTGGGCGAGTACCAGGGCCAGCGCTTCTTCATGCGGGTCGATACCGGGCCGATCTTCGGAGGCAACACCCGCGCCTGGATCGCAGCAACCCGCCAGGGCGCGACCGACTGGATGGAGGGCTCGGCGCTCAACGAGCGCGAGCACGTGGCGATGAAGCTCGTCTCGTCCCGCGGCCGCGTCGACCTGACGAGCTACATCTCGTACGACAACATCCACGAGGACGTCTACCAGCGCCTCTACAGCGAGAGCGACTTCCGGGCCAACCCGCGCTGGGACCGGCTGATCGGCGACTGGCCCGGCGTGCCGTACCTGAACCAGTTCTACCGGCGGGGCTGGCAGACCCGGCGGAGCAACACGTTCGGCTACCTGAAGGGGAAGTGGTCGCTCGGCGAGGAGCTCTCACTGAGCCTGGCCGGCTACTTCCATCGCAACCGCGGCCGCGGCGACTGGCTGCCCCCCTACATCGTCGACATCACCGACGACGGAGGCGGCGCCGAGTCGGAGCTTCGCGGCGGCCCCACCGTGCGGGGCGGCTCGCAGCTCGGGCTGATTCGTTTCGTCGGCCCCGACGGTGCCGCGGTCGGGCCGACGCCAGGTTGCACCTCGTCGTTTCTCTTCAACTACTACGGCCCGGGCGGCCCGGAGGTCGATCCGGCGTGTCATCCGGGCGCCACGGCGGTGCAGTCGTACCGCCACAGCCACTACGGCAAGGACCGCGTCGGCGTCACGCTCGACCAGGAGTGGCTCACGACGATCGGCAACGCCGGCAGCAAGCTGCGCGCCGGCATCTGGTACGAGGATTCGAAGCGCGACCTCGGACGGGACTGGCACCAGATCCTCGATCCGGTGATCAACTTCCAGTGGCACGCGACGCCCTACTGGCACCAGTACCAGTGGGAGTTCCCGCAGAGCGTCATGATGCTGTACGCGGAGGAGACGCTCTACGCCGGGCGCTTCACGTTGACCAGCGGCCTCAAGAAGTACCTGGTCGACGTGTCACGCGAGGACCAGTTCCTTGTCGATCCGAACCTGACGGTCGATTCGGATTCGAGTCTGCTCCTCTCGGGCGGAGTCACCTACGAGACGCCGGTCGAGGGCCTGGACCTGTTTGCCGGCTACGCGGAGAACTTCCGGGCGATCGGCAGCACGCTGCTCGAGGTGCCCGGGCGCAGTCTCGCCGCTCTCGAGCCCGAAACCGCCTCGAACATCGACGTCGGGCTCCAGTACTCGGCCGAACGGCTGGCGCTTAGCGCCACCGGCTACGTCATCGACTTCGACAACCGGATCTTCTACCTCGGACCGCAGACGCCGGCCGGCCCCAACTACCTCATTCCCGGGGGCGGCGCCTACTTCAACGCGGGCGGCATCGAAACGAACGGCGTCGAACTCTCGGCCACCGTGCAGATGCCCCACCAGCTCTCCCTGTACACCGCCTACACGCTGAACAACTCCGAGTACGTCGGCAGCGGCGACGCCCTGGTCGACGCGAACCAGAACATCATGCCGGGGACGGACGTCACCGGCGTGCCGGATCGGCTGTGGGTCATCTCCCTCGACCGGTCCGGTCCCCTGAGCGCCGGGATCAGCGCCAAGTACACGTCGCCGCGGCGCGTCAGCCTGGTCGCGGACTGGACCACGGACGAGTACTGGATGCTGGACGCCTACGTCGTCTTCTCGGGCGAGGTGCTGAGCGACCTGCTCCGCTCAACGACGTTCGAGCTGGTGGCGAACAACCTGCTCGACGAGGCCTACCTCTCCGCGATCACCGAGAACGCGGCGTGGCTCGGGGCGGCGCGGTCCGTCTCGATGACGGTCACCTTCTCGTTTTGACCCGAGGGCGCCGGGCCTAAGGGCTCCGCCACTTGATCCACCAACCATGCGGCGAGGCCCGGGCGAGTATCTCCGTTTCGCCGGAACCGCCGCGGTACCTGGTCAGCGTCAGGCTCGGCCGATGGGCGCCTTCCAGGGCTACCCGCCAAACGGGCCGCTCCCGGCTCCGGACCTCCAGCCCTTCCGTGATGCGCCGCCGGTCCTCACGGGGAACCTGGTAGAGAGCGATGGTGGAGTAGACGACCAGCGCCGCTTCGGCGGGGACTCGCTCGAGCAGGTGCGGCAGATCACGAGAAGCGTCGCCGCGATGGAGACGGACCGGGCTGTCCTTCAGTTCGGTCGCGGCGTCCACGAGCTGAGCGTGGCGCTCCACGTGCTCGGGCCAGATCAGCGCTCGCAGCCAGAGCAACTCATCCGCGTCGCCGAGGTCGATCGGGTTCAGGTCGATTCCGTCGCGGCTGGCCACCGGGATCTTCCGTGGCGGCTCCGGCAGCGTGCCGGGGCCCCGCAGGTCGGCTTCGAGGTCGACCCGCGCCGTACCCCTTCCCCAGCGCAGGACCTCACCTCCGTCTCGCAGATACCGGTAGGCGTAGCGGTCGAAGTTCAGGTTCAGGCCGGCGCTGGCGCCGACGTCGATCAGGGCCAGCGGCGCTCCGGCCTCGCGGTGGACCTGGCCGAACGTGGGCAGAAGGCAGGTGCAGCGCCGCACGACCTGGGTCTGGGTGCGACGAGTGGCGATCAGGTCCGCGACCGCCTCGCGGTGTTCGAGGCAGAACGCCCGGAAGGGCGGGAAGGCCTCGCTTGGCGGCGGTTCCGGACCCGAGAGGACCGGATAGTGCGCTGCCAGCGGATGTTCGACTCCCTGCAGGAGCAGGTACTGCACGGCCCCGAAGAGCATGTTCGGCGCCGGTTGACCTCGTTGACGCCCCGCCGCCAGCGCCAGCAGTTCGCCGTCTCCCGCCACGCCCGCGGCGAGTGCCGCGTACGTTGGCGAGTCGAGGTCCGGCGCTTCGACGCGCGCGAACTGCTCGAAGGCGGCGCTGAGGTCCGGATACCCGCTCAACGGCCGGCAACGCCTCGGTCGGCCTGCCGCGGCGCACGCAACTCGGCGGCGCTACCCATATGATGGCAATACAACGACAAGCAGCACTCCGGGGGACACATGATAGCTACCCGCAATCTTCTGGTCGTATTGGCGCTCCTCCTCGCGGGCTTCGTCCTGTATCTGTTGCTGCCGAGTGAACCGGGAGGCGATCCGGCGGAAACCGAGGCAACTCGGGCGGTCGCGAGCACCGACTACGCCGACCTGGTCTCCCTCTTCCGAGAGTTTCGTTCGTTCCAACAAGGCGACTCCGGCAACATCCAGTCCTATTCGCAGAGCGGGTGGATCCTGTCGAACCTGGACGCCGCGCCCGATTTCTCCGCCACTGCGATGGCAGAACAATACGGCGAGCTGGGGAGGTTTCAGGCGCGGTTGCAGTCGATAGATCCTACGGACTGGTCGATCCCACAACAGGTCGACTACCAGCTCGTCCGGGCGGAGCTGAACGGTTACGAGTTCCAGCACCGGGTTCTCAGCCCATGGTCCAGGGATCCCGGGTTCTACAACGACGTGATCGCCACGTTCGCCTGGGTAGCTGAACCACCTCTGCCGGGGAACGAGGTCGCAGTTCTGCAATCAAGGCTCCGGTCGGTACCCGATCTGGTGCAACAGGCGAAAGCGAATCTCACCGACTTCTCGCTGATCGGCGCCGACCTGGCCACTCTGGCGATTCTTTCCATCGGAGATACCAGATCGGACTACCAATCGCTCGCACAGGGCCTCAGGATCCATCATCCGGAACTCGTGGCCGACGTGGACTCGGCACTGATCGCGATCGACGACTATGAGGACTGGATACGGTCCAACGAGGATCGGATGACGGGCACGATCGGTGTGGGCAGGGAGAACTACAACTGGCTGCTCAGGAACGTCTATCTTTTGCCCTATACCTGGGACGACATTCGAACGATCGTCGAACTCGAAGACAACCGTGTGATCACCTTTCAACGACTGGAGGAGAACCGAAATCGCGATGTTCCACCCATCGTACCGGTCGGGTCACAGGTCGAGTACAGGGAAGGCATCGAAGAAGCCGTCGATCACATCATGAGCTTCCTTCGCAACGAGGAGATCTTCACTGTGCAGGACTTTCTCGTGCCGGATGACTATCTCGACTCGCGGCTGTTCGGAAAGGGGTACTCCCTGGAGGATCCCTGGCCCGAGAAGCACGACTACTTCTTCAACTTCTCTCACCGGGAAGCAGTGATGGAGAACACCCATGAGCTGGTCGGCCATCATTTCGACATGCTCAGAGCAGAGCGCGACAGTCACCCGATCCGTGGCGGAGAGCGGCCGTACAAGATCTCGACGGCTCGCGACGAGGGGCTCGCGTTCGCCCTGGAGGAACTGCTGATGCATGCGGGATACCTGGACGGACGCAACCCTCACGGCCGGGAGATCACCTATGAACAGGCGGCTTTCCGCACCGTCCGCGCGCTCTCCGACATCTACATGCACAACGGCGACTGGAATCTGGAAGAAGCGATGCGGTTCTGTGTCGACAATGCGCCGCATGGCGAGTTGCTGGACGGCAGTCACCATCTGTGGTTCGAGCTGGATACGACGCTACGCGGCGTGGGGCATCACATGCTCATGGTCCTGGGGAAGGTCCAGTTCATGAAACTGATGCGAGACCGTGCCAATCAACTCGGCGACGACTTCAACTTGCGTGAGTTCCTCGATGAGGTCTACGCCGCGGGCCAGATCCCCTGGTCGCTCATGCGGTGGGAGATGACCGGGTACGACGACGAGGTTTCACAACTCTGGTGACGCAGGCTGCCTGGTCAACGGTCGGCGCTTCCGCGGTCTCTGAACGCTGAGGCGATCGACTCCCCGTAGGGTGGCCGGAGCACGCCGGCGTCCGTGATCAATGCGGCCACCAGCTCCGCCGGCGTGACGTCGAACGCTATGTTCAGGGCCTCGGTCTCCTTGGGCGCGATCCGCTTGCCGAAGGCGTGGACCACCTCCTCCGCGTCGCGTTCCTCGATCGGAATCTCGGCTCCGGACGCCGTCTCCCGGTCGATCGTCGACAGGGGCGCCGCGACGTAGAACGGAACCCCGTGACGGGCCGCGAGCACGGCGACCGGGTAGGTGCCGACCTTGTTCGCGACATCGCCGTTGGCGGCGATCCGGTCGGCGCCGACGACGATCTTCTGGACCCAGCCGCGGGCGATGATCGCGCCGGCGCTGTTGTCGGTGATCAGGCGATGCGGGATCTCGAGCCGGCTGAGTTCCCAGGTGGTCAGCCGTGAGCCCTGGAGCAGCGGCCGGGTCTCGTCGACCCACACGCTGGCGAGGCGCCCGGCGGACCAGGCCGCCTCGACCACGCCGATCGCCGTGCCGTAGCCGGCCGTCGCCAACGCGCCGGCGTTGCAGTGGGTCAGGACCCGGTCGCCCACCTCGAACAGCTCCCGCCCGAACCTGCCGATACGACGGTTGGCGGCGATGTCCTCGCGGTGCAGGTCGCGAGCCCAATCGAGCAGCCGCTCCCGCGACTCTTCGCGCTCCCCAGCCTCGACGGAGCGTTCATGGAGTACGCGGCCCTGGTCCAGAGCCCAGCGGAGGTTGACCGCGGTCGGTCGCGTCGCGAGCAGCAGCGTGTAGGCAGCGGCGAAGTCCTCGGCGCCGAGCACCAGGCCGTAGGCCGCGGCGACACCGATCGCCGGCGCACCCCGCACCGAAAGACGGCGAATCGCCTCTGCCACGTCCTCAGGTCGCCGGCAGCGGAGCCACACTTCCTGCTCCGGAAGCAGGGTCTGATCCAGCAGCAAGAGCGCATCGTCGCTCCACCGGATCGGCGAGAAACCCTGTTCCGTCGCTCCAGGTGGCTCCACCGCCATGAGCGAAGCCTAGCGCGCTGCCGGCTGTTCTCCAGCCCGGTCAGATGCCCTTCCAGAGCTCCCGGTCGCGCACATAGCGGAGGACCTGGATCTTCCCCGTACGGCTGTACACCCGAACGGCAAACAGGTGGTAACCGTCGGTGAGGAAGACGGTACCCGGGCTCGCGGTACCGGCGGGGCTGAAGGAAGCGATGTCGCTGCGGCCGAACCGGACCGGATCGTCCAGGCGATCGAGTCGGCCCGAGCCGGTGAACTCAGCCGGCTCCAGGTCATCCGGAATGCCGAAGTGCACGCCGCTGCCTACGTGAAGCAATCGTGCCGGCCGCCCGATCCTGGGATCCGTGCCGGAGGTCAGATCAGCCGTGCGCACGCCGTCGCCGTCCCCGTCCGCGTAGAGGGAGAAGACGGGTTCCGCGTGGGAGTCCTCGAACTCGAACCGAATCGCAACCGCCACACCGTAGCGGACCGCGCTGCCGCGCGCGGCCCAGAGGGCCGAGGCAACCTCGGCGGCCGCCAGACGCACTCGGTGCTGGGCGATCTGCTGGCGCAAAGGCGGCACCGCCAGGGTGGCCAGCAAGGCCAGGATCGTCGTTGCAACCAGCAGTTCGAGAAGGGTGAAGCCAGCACGGCCCTTCATGTTTCGGCAAGCCGGTAGAGACATGGAGACGGGCGAGAGCCCCCACCCGCCTCCATGCCGTCGAGCGCTACGGCTTCGCGCCGATCAGGGGCCGTCGGTAGGGCCATCCGACTCTTCGTCGGAGTCCGTCTGCTCCCTGGGGACCCGCACCTTGTCCGTCAATGTCGTGTCCCCTTCGGTCGTCACGTAGGGCCGCATGCGCTCGAACGATCGCTCGCCGATGCCGCGGACGAGCATCAGGTCCACGGCCGACTCGAACTTGCCGTTCTCCGTGCGGAACTCCACGATCCGCCCCGCGGTCGACGGACCGACGCCGGGGAGGAGGGCGAGCGCCGCAGCATCCGCGGTGTTGATGTTGACTACGCCTTCGGCTGCTCCGGCTGGCATCACTGCCACCAGGCCAAGCACGAGCACTACCGCCGACGCGATCGTCTTTCTTCTCTTCATCTTCATCTCCATTTGGTCCCGCAGGGTTCTCGTATTGATCAACTGCCATCACCGAGCAAGAATCGCAATGCCGGGGGGACACCGAAGTGTCCCCCCGACCCCTTGCCAACTTGGCTCCCTGCTTTGCCTTGGGCACCTCCTTGCTCCCGATGGGTAGATGCCCGCTCTGCTTTCAAGTTCCCCGCCAACTTGAGCGAACCACGCAAGGGTTTTAGAATCAATCAGTTACAGAAACACTAGGCGGCGTCGATTGGAGCATTTCGTCAAGCGACCTTGCCCCGTGCCAGCGAGCGCGGGCCGCAACCTCCTCACCTGGCGGGAGCTACGCCCGCGAGGACCGGAGTCAAGCGTGCTGGACCGATTCCAAAACTCCTGACACTGCGACAGGAATCGAACCGCCCCGGGAGGGCCACCCCGCGCCCGCCCGGTCGTTGTAGATTAGCCAGCCGATGGCTAGCGGCGAGAGCAAGTCCCCAGGATCCCCGACCGGGCGCCGAACGTCCGTGGTCCGCGAGTACCTCGAGGCGCTGATCGTCGCGGCGGTCTTCCTGGGCTTCACGAACAACTTCGTCCTCAAGACCTTCTACATCCCCAGCGGGTCGATGGAGGACACGCTGCTGATCGGTGACCATCTGTTCGTGAACCGGTACATCTTCGGGCCGCGCCCCACGACGCTGGAGCAGAAGCTGCTGCCTGGCCGCGAGGTGCGGCGGGGGGACATCGTCATCTTCCGGTCGCCCGAAACGCCGAAGATCGACCTCGTCAAGCGCTGTATCGGCCTGCCGGGCGATGAGATCCGGATGGTCGACAAGCGACTGCTGCTGAACGGGGAGGAGGTGGACGACGGCGTCTACGCGGTCCATCGGGACCCCCGAACGTACCCCTCCACGGGCCCGTTCGGCCCAACACAGCTTCGTCGCGACAACTGGGGACCGCTCCTCGTCCCCGACGACCACCTCTTCTGCCTGGGCGACAACCGTGACCACTCCCACGATTCCCGCTACTGGGGACCGGTGCCGATCTCCCTGGTCAAGGGCCGGGCGGCGATGGTCTACTGGTCCTACGGAGGTGAGACGCCGGACGGCACGTGGCACGGTCTCGGTCACCGCCTGAAACAGCTCGCGAACACCGCTCTCGGTTTCCTGACCAAGACGCGTTGGGAGCGGACCTTCAAGGTGATCAAGTAGAGCCGCCCTTGCGGTACTGGTCGCGCTTGGGACTTCTCAAGCTGTGCCGCGACGGCGCGGACGTGCTGCTTGTCGCGGCCATCCTCGCACTGTTCGTCCGCGCCTTCTTCGTCCAGGCCTACCGCATTCCGTCCGAGTCGATGGAACCGACCCTGATGGTCGGCGATCATCTGCTGATCAACAAGTTCGTCTTCGGCGCCGGTGCCGGTCGCTGGGGACCGCTCGTGCCTCAACGCCCGGTGCGACCGGGCGACCTGGTCACCTTCCGCGGCATCGAGGAGCCCGCTCACGAGCTGCTCAAGCGCTGCGTTGCGACCGGCGGCGCGGTGGTGGAGATCGATTCGAAGAAGCTCCGGGTCGACGGCCGCGAAGTCGACGAGACGGCCTACGTCGTCCACTCGGACAACCGGGTCTACCCCCGCTCCGAGTTCCTCCATGAGAGTTTCTGGCGCCGGGACTCCTACGGTCCTGAATCCGTGCCGGACGGGAGCCTCTTCTGTCTGGGCGACAACCGCGACATATCGCGCGACTCGCGCTTCTTCGGTCCGGTTGGAACCGAGCTGGTCCGCGGACGGCCGTTCCTCGTCTACTGGTCGCGTGACAGGGAAGCGGGAAGATGGGCCGTCCGCTGGCGGCGCACCCTCCACGTTCCCCGCTGATCCGGCAGCACACCCGGGAGCCGGAGCCGCGGGCCGCTCGCCGGCTCAGGCGCCGGCCGCAGCCAATCCAGCCAGGACCGCCTCGGGGTCAGCGGCTCGGGTCAGCGGCCGCCCGATCACCATCAGGTCCGCCCCGGACCGCAGCGCCGCCGCCGGCGTCGCGACCCGGCGCTGATCGTCGCTCCGGGAGTCCTCGAAGCGGATTCCCGGGCTCACGAGGAGGAAGTCCGACCCAAGTCGCTCGCGCAGGGAGGCCAATTCCAGCGGCGAGCAGACAACGCCCGAGCAACCGCTCCTCTGGGCTGCCGCCGCCCAGCCCAGGGCACGGGTCGCGGGCCGGCCCGGCAGATCCAGTTCTTCGAGATCTTCCGCCGCGAGGTGGGTGAGAACGGTGATCGCGAGCACGCGGATCTCGTCGCCCGCTGCCTCGACGGCAGCCTCCATCATGCGCCGACCACCGCCCGAGTGCACCGTCAGGTAGGAGACGCCCAGCTCCCTGGCCGCGCCGACCGCGCCCGCGACGGTACTCGGAATGTCGTGAAACTTCAGGTCGAGGAAGACCTCCGCACCGGTTCCGGCGGCCTCTTCCACGGCCGCGCGCCCCCAACGCAGGAAGACCCGCGGCCCCACCTTCAGCACGCCAACCCGCGGGCCGAAGAGAGAGCACCACCTACTGAAGGTCTCGCGATCGTCCGTGTCGAGGGCCACGGCGACCCGCCGGAGCCTCCCGCTCATTCCTGTCTCGCCGCCGCTCCGACCAGGCAGTGGACCGAGGCCACGCCCTCCCTCTGCAAGCGGTCCCGCAGTCCGTCCACCAGTCGCTCGGCCGTCCTGGGGTCACGGAAGAGCGCCGTGCCGACCTGAACCGCCGAGGCGCCGGCGAGCAGGAACTCCAGGACGTCGTCGACCGTTTCCACCCCGCCGATACCGATCACCGGCAGGTCGACCTCGCGGGCGACATCCCAGACGATCCGCAACGCCAGGGGCTTGATCGCAGGCCCCGACAGGCCGCCACGTACCGTCGAGAGCACCGGACGCCGGGTGTTCGTGTCGATCGCCATGCCGACGAAGGTGTTCACCGCCGACAGGATATCGGCGCCTCCGGCACTCGCCGCCTGGCCCAGGGCTGCCGGCTCGGTCACGTTCGGCGACAGCTTGACGACCACGGGCTTGCCGGTCGCGGAACGCACCCGGCGGACCAGGCCGCAGAGGATCTCCGGGTCATGACCGAACTCGATGCCGCCCTTGCTCACGTTCGGGCAGGACACGTTCAGCTCGACCGCAGCCACCCCCGCATGGGGATCGACGCGCTCGGCAAGCCGCACGTAGTCGTCCTGGTCGTATCCGAAGAGGTTGACGATCACCTTCGGCGGCAGCCCGACGAGGCCAGGCAGAACGTCGTCCAGGAACTTGTCCACACCGATGTTCTGCAGCCCGATCGAGTTCAGCATGCCGCCCCGGGTCTCGGCGATCCGGACCGGCGGATTGCCGGCCAGCGGTTCGAGTGACAGTCCCTTCGTCACCAGGCCACCCAGTCGACGCAGGTCCGCCCGCTCCGCGAACTCCAGGCCGTAGCCGAACGTCCCGCTGGCCGTCAGAATCGGATTCTGCAGCTCGAGCGGCCCCACCTGCGTCGACAGGTCCGGGCCGGGTCCGCCGCTTTCCCTGGTCACCAGACCACCTCCTCCAGGTCGAACACCGGGCCGTGACGGCAGCAGAGCGCGTAGCCGCCCTTCTTGAGCTCCACGGCGCAGCCCAGACAGGCACCGTAGCCGCAACCCATCGGGGTCTCCATCGCGGCCTCTCCGGCGATCCCGTGATCGGCGGCGATTCGCGCTACAGCCGCCATCAGACCGTGAGGGCCGCAGGTGTAGACCGCCCCGTACGCGAGCTCTTCCGCCCGCCCGCCCGCCTCGAGTGTCTCGAGCAGCGCTTCCGTCACCAACCCACGGGTCCCCTCGGTCCCGTCCTCCGTGGTCGCGATCAGCCGACCGCCCGTGCTTTCGCTCAAGCGCCGGAACTCGTCCGCCTCGACGAGATCGCCCGCGGTGCGACCGCCGTAGTAGAAGTCGAAAGGAACTTCGGCACGCGCCAGCGCCTGGGCCAACAGACCGAGACCCGCCGATCCGATGCCGCCGGCAACCAGGGCGGACCGACCGCCGGCAGGTCCTGTCCGTCCCATAGTATGGAATCCCATCCCCAGGGGACCCAGCACCGGAACATCCTCGCCGGCGGTGCAGGCGGCCAGCGCCGCAGTGCCCCGCCCGATCACCTTGCCGAGCAGGGAGATGACCAGGGCGTCTTCCCCGGCCGGCTCCTGGCCATAGACCGAGAACGCCCGCCTCAGGTACGGCTCCGCCTGGTCGGCGCCGGCCACCATCACGAACTGCCCGGGCGCGGCGGGCTCCATGCCGTCCACCCGGATCCGCAGCAGGAAGTGCCGAAGAGGCAACGGCCGGACCTCGAGCACTCTCCCCGTCGCGTCCAGCGCCGCCATGGCGCGAGCGAGGGTAGCACCCCATCCCGGCAGGGGTCGAAGGCCGGGCGCCGAGCCGCCGGCCGCGACAGCCCGGTAGAGTCCGTCCCAGTGAATCGAGAACGGCTGCTCAGCTTCGCCGCCTGCGCGATACCCGGGCTCATGGCCGGGATCCACCTGGCTGGGCTCCTCTTCTTCCTCAACCCTCACCTGCCATTTCAGCCGGGGCCGGTGTTTCGAACCAGCGCCTACTACGGTCTGCTCGGCGCTCTTAGCACGACCGTTCTGCTGGCGCCGATTTCCTGGCGGACGCCCGAGCGCGCGGGGCGGCTGCTTCCCTGGTGCCTCGGAGCCGTGTTCGGCGCCGCTGCCGGCCTCGACCTTGCCCACGCGGCACTCTACGACCACTTCCTGCCTCCCGGCATTCACGATCGGCTGATCAAGGCCGGGCTCTGGCTCGTCCTGGCCGCGGCCGTCACGTTCTACACGGCGTTCCTTCACACCTACCGCCGGCAGAGGCCCTATGGAGCTCGCAGCCGCTTCGGCATCGCCAGCCTCGCGGTCCTGACCGTGTACTCGGTCTTCGAACGGCGCGAGGCGTTCGAGCCGCCGCCGCAGAGGAAGCCTCGCGCGGCGGCGATCGAGGCCGCACCACCGCCCAACCTCCTGATCTTAGGCCTCGACGGCGCCTCGCTCGACGCGATCCTGCCCCTGTCCGAGCAGGGGCTGCTTCCGTTCTTCTCGCAGACCATGCGATCCGGCAGCTACGGACGCGCCGAGTCGGTCGAACCGGCGAGCCGTCTGCCGCTCTGGACAACGGTCGTCACCGGCAAGTACCCGTTCCGCCATGGCGTCGTGTCAGAGGCGACCCGGGGCGCGCCCTGGCTTGGAGGGGAACGTCTCCACCTGGCGCCCCGCGGAATCGGCTTCAGCGTCTGGGGCGATCGCGGAGTGACCGAGGGCGGGCCGGCCGTCTTGCCTTCCGCTCCCTCCCTCTGGCAAATCGCCGAGGGGTTCGGACTCGACGTGTTCGCACTAGACCCCGGAGTCGGTCTCACGGACTCCGCGGTGGCACGTGCCGCCGCTCTGGGTTCGGCGATGGAGGACGAGCGGCTGGCACGGCTCGGCGATGGCCCGCCATCCGCGCTCTACACCGCGGCGCTCCGTGATCTGGAGACGCAGACCCAACTGCTGGAGATCCTGTCGTCGCGATCTCCGGAAGTCGATACGGGGCTCGTCGTGTTCGCGGTCATGGACGGATTGGCCGCGGTCTCGAACCTTTACTACGACTCCTACGAGGCCGTTCAATTCGACGGCGACCAGGAACAGGCGCGCGTCGACCGGGCGCGCTGGCTGTCGGCCTACTACGCCTTCGTGGACGGCCTGGTAGCCGAAGCCTGGGAGGAACTGCCGCCGCCGCGGACGCTGGCCGTGGTCAGCGCGTACGGCTGGAGGCGGTCCGGGCCCCTGCGCCGGCTGTTCGGCTTACGAGGCAACGCCCCCGCCGGCGTAGGGAGCGGATACCAGAACACGCCCGACGGACTGCTTCTGCTCCGCGGACCGGGAATCAACGAGGACCGTCTCCTGACCCGGCTCGGCATCCAGGACGTGGCCCCTACGCTCCTCTACGCCCTGAACCTGCCGACCGCGCTCGACATCGACGGCCGTGTCCTCACCGAGGCCTTCGACTCGTCGACTCTGGCCCGCCGGCCGATCGCCTTCGTGCCCTCCTACGAAACGAAGACCGGGAGCTAGGAGGCGGCTCTAGCGCCGCCCACCCTCACCCGTCGACGACTCGCCGGACGAGGCCGTCCCCCCCGGCAGAGCGAATCGCTGCAGAGCCGGATCGGCAGCCTCCGGCGCCGGAGCCTGCTTGCCGCCATCCACGATGGACGGTCTCGAGGGACGCTGGTCCTCGGCGGGACTCATCTTGCACTGACCCTGGAAGAACGCCCCGCTCGCGATGACAAGAGCGGGTGCACTGATCTCGCCCTCAACGTGACCGTTCACGCCGATCTCAATCCGCCTCTTCGCCTCCACCTGACCTTCGAGCCGCCCTGAGACGCTGAGTTCGCCCACCTTGACGACACCTTCCAGCACGCCGCCTTCGCCGACGATCAACTCGCCTTCCGATTCCACCGTGCCGTTGAAGTGGCCGTGGACCCGGAAGGTGTTCTTGAATCGGAGTTCCCCCCGGACCTCGCAGCCGGCATCGAGGAAGCCGTTCAGGTCGCCCGGGGAGCTGTTCTTGAGGATCTTCGACATGGCAGGGCTCGCTCCGACGTTGGTGTCACTCCGCCGACAACCGCTCGTAGATGCGGATCAGCTCGGGTTCGGAGTGGAAGTGGATCTTCAGGACGCCGCCACCCCGGCGGCGCCGGCTGATTTCGACGCGGGTCTGCAGTCTACGCGTTAACCGCTCGACGGCGGCGGCCGTGTGGGGATCGCCCTCCGGTTTGGCCGCCCTCCGCTTCGCGGCAGGCTTCGTCCGAAGACCGGCAGCGATGCGCTCCAGCTCTCGCGCACTGAGGGATTCGCGCTCCGCGCGGATGCCGAGTTCGATCTGGCTCTGTTCGTCGCCAAGCGCCAGCAACGGACGAGCCTGACCCGCCGTCAGCCCTCCGGACTGCAACTGCTCCTGCACCGCGGCAGGCAAGCGAAGCAGGCGGAGGGCATTGGCCACGGCTGCCCTGCTCCGGCCGAGCCTGCCGGCAATCTCCTGCTGCGAAAGCCCGAAGTCGTCGCTGAGGGTCCGGAAGGCCTTCGCCTCTTCCAGCGGGTTCAGATCGGAGCGCTGGAGGTTCTCGACCAGGGCGAGGCGAAGCATTTCGCGCTCGTCGTCCACGTCTCGAAAGACGACCGGCACCGTCTCCAGACCAGCCTTCCGCGCCGCCCGCCAGCGACGCTCGCCGGCGACGATCCGGTAGCGGCCGCCGCGATCCGGGCCACCGGTGACGACGATCGGCTGGAGCACTCCGATCTGGGCAATCGAGTCCGCCAGTTCCGACAGGGCCTCCTCGTCGAACCGGTCGCGCGGCTGCCGGCTGTTCGGTTCGAGCTCCGCCACCGGCAACTCGCGTTCCACCCGCGGCGCCGCCGGAGAACGAGCCCCGCTGTCGGCGAACAACTCATCCAGCCCACGACCGAGGCCACGCCGTCTGCTGCTCACATGACTCCGATGGCGCGATCAGGGCCGGCGGGCCGCGAGCTCCTGCGCCAGGCCCAGATACGCCTGGGCACCCTTGCTCTTGATGTCGTACTGCAGGACCGGCATGCCGTGACTCGGCGCCTCCGCCAGACGGACGTTGCGCGGAACCATCGTATCGCAGACGATGGATCCGAAGTGCCTGCGCACCTCGCGCGCAACGTCCCGCGACAGGTTCGTGCGGTCATCGTACATGGTGAGGATCACGCCGGCGATCGCCAGGTCGGGCCTACCAAGTTCCCGGACCCGCTGAACGGTCGCCATCAACTCGCTGATGCCCTCGAGTGCAAAGTACTCGCATTGCAGCGGCACGACGACCGCGTCCGCGGCATAGAGGGCGTTCAGGGTCAGTCGGCCCAGCGCCGGGGGACAATCCACGAAGACGCGTTCGTACTGCTGGGCAAGGCCTTCGAGCGAAGCTCCAAGCCGCCGGATCCACGCCTGGTCCCGTTGCAGACCCAACTCCGCTCCGACCAGATCCCGGTTCGCCGGCAGCAGGTCGAGGTAGGGAAACCCGGTCGGGACGATCACCTCCGCGGCGTCGGCCTCCCCGGAAAGCACCTCGAACAGGGTGGGTGCACGTCCCGACCAGCCAAGCCCCCGGCTGGCGTTTCCCTGCGGGTCGCTGTCGACGAGCAGCACCCTCCGCTCCATGGCGCCGAAGGCCGCCGCGAGATTGATCGCCGACGTCGTCTTGCCCACGCCGCCCTTCTGGTTGGCGACCGCCAGGAGGTCAGCCACGGCGGATCGGCCGAAGCAGGAGAAGCCGACGGTGCCGGCTGTCGGGCAGACTCACTTCTTCTTCCACGGAACACATCGCCGCCAGCCCGGGCGCCAGTTCACGGCCAGCCCAGACCATCAGACGCCCACCACCCGGAAGCGCCTCGATCAGACGGGCCAATGTGACCTTCGGAAGCCGTACGCCGCGCAGCGCCACGAACTCTACCGCCCCGGCCAGGCTACCCGCGGACTCCGGGCCCACACGCTCCCGAACCACCCGCACCCGCGGAAGCTCAAGCTCCCGAACCGCCTCCGCCAGGAACGCAGCCTTCCGTTCGCGCGCCTCCACCAGGACGACGCTTCGCTCCGGATGCAGGGCCGCCAGTACCAGCCCGGGAAAGCCCGCACCACTGCCGAGGTCGAGAAGCGACGAACCGTCGCCCTCGGTCTTCGACCGACTCCAATACGCCCGAGCCGCAACCGACTCCGCGTAGTGCCGCCGCACCCACACGGCCGGAGAATCCTCACCCACGAGCCGAACCACCCGGTTCCACTGCTTCAACAACTCCGCATGCCGGCCCAACCGCCCGATCGCCTCCCCCGACAACCGATCACCGAACTCCCGGCGGAACAACTCCTCATGTTTCACGTGAAACACCCTGCGAGGAGGGGCTCCAACAGGAACCCTGTTTCACGTGAAACATGCACTACTCAGTCCGCGAACCGCCCAACTCTTCCATCTCCCAGCCGAGGGTATCTCTCCACAATCGGACGTTCTGGACCTTTCGTCCGAAGCACGCAGCCCTTTCGCCCCTTGCATGAAAGAAGCTCGTGCTCGCTGCTTCGCAGCATCGCGCTCAATGCGGACCATAAGGTCCGCGCACCCAGAGAACGGCCGTCAGGCGGCGACACTCTCTACAGCAACCTGACTGCTCCATGCGCGGCCAAACGCCGCTCCAGGTCCTTGCGCGAGCCCAGAATCCCCCTACCTGACGGAGCAGCGTCTAGCGCGCCCGAAGACGCCGACGACGTCCAGCCTGGCCGGGGCCGGAGGAGGGGGTCCCAGGGGGCTGTCGGCAAGCGACGCCCGACGCCATCTCCTGAACCACCGCCCAACCGGAGCGCAGCCGACCGCAGCGAGCGCCAACCTCCCCTCTACTCAGAAAGCGCGAGCGGCCCCTGGGACCCCCTCCTCCGGCTCCGGACAGGCGGGTGCGCTCCGACGACAATCTACAAAGCGCGCTACAAGCTGCGGATGTTGACGCGTTTGAAGTAGCCGTTGCCCTGGCTCTCGGTTTCGACGTCGGGGTCGTCGGCCAGGGTCAGGTGGACGATGCGGCGGTCAGCGGGGTTCATTGGACGCAGGGTGCGGATGCCGCCGCGGGACACCACCTCGTCGGCGACACGGCGTGCGAGGCCGCGCAGACGCTCTTCCTTTCTGCGCTGATAGCCGCCGCTATCGAGCCGGCACGGCACGATTCGTCCCAGTTCCCTGAACATGACCCGCGGCAGGAGGTGCTGGAGCGCAAGAAGGACCTGGCCCTCGTCCTCCACGAGGAGTTCCTGGTCCACCCCCTCGATCTCGACCTCCAGCCGGCCGTCCGCCAGAGCCATCTCCGCCGACACCTCGAGGTCGGCCAGCTCCAGCAGTTGCCGAAGCGCCTGCTGGGCGATCTCCAGGATCTCCTCGGAGTCCACGGCGGGTGAGTCCACGTCCTCCGGCGCCACCATGTCCGGCGCCACCGTGTCCGGCGCCGGCGCGTCCTCTGCTACGTCCGCCAGCGCCTCATCCGAGTCAGCCGGTGCGGCATCGGCAGGCCTCTCGCCGTCGCGGTTGTCGGTCGCTTCGTCGCTTGCTTCGCGCGCCTCCGAACCCGGACCGACCTCCCGCGGGTCGACCCGGATCACCACCCGACGGCGCTTGACGAATCCGTGCCGCTTCTCGACCCGGTCAAACACCACCTGGTCGGGCGACACACCGAAATGGTTCGCCGCCGCCAGCACCGCTCTGGCCTCCGTTTCGCCTGAAAAGAACACGTTCTTGGTTGGTGCGTTCATCTGAGTCCCGTCCTGTGCCTCACTTCTTGGTCTCCGTTGCCTTCGGCGCCACTTCGCCCCCGAGGTAGCCCTTCTTCTTCAGCTTGTTGTACACGCCCGTCTGCACGATTCCCAGCAGATTGTTCGTCAGCCAGTAGAGCACCAGGCCGCTCGGAAAGCTGAACGAGAAGATCGTGAACCAGATCGGCATCGTGTTGATGATCAGCTTCTGCGTCTTGTTGGGCGGCGGCGGCAGCATCCGCTGCTGGAGGAACTGCGAGGCGCCCATGACGAGTGGAAGCACGTAGATCGGATCAGGCAGCGCGAGGTTCTGAATCCAGCCGAGCCAGGACGCGTCCCACAGCTCCACCGCCTCGCTCAACAGCCGGAAGAAGCCGAAGAACACGGGCATCTGGAACAGGATCGGCAAGCAGCCGCTGGCAGGGTTCACGCCCTCCTCCCGGAACAGCGCCTGAATCTCCTCGTTCATCTTGCGCTGCATGTCCATGCGCGGACGGCCCTTCCCGTCCTTCAGCTTGGGCCGGTACTTGGCGCGGATCGCTTCCATCCGCGGATTCAGCTTCTGGATCCGCTGCATCGAAACCTGACTCTTGTGGGTCAGCGGGAACAGCACCAGCCGGATGACCACGGTCATCAGAACGATGCTCCACCCGTAGTTCGCTACGACATTGTCGTAAATCCAGCGTAAACCGAACTGCAACGGCCTCGAGATCACGCCGAAGAAGCCATACCGCACCGTCTTCTCCAGTCGCACTCCCATCGCCGCCAGAGCGTCGTACTGCTTGTCACCGAAGTACGCGCGGCCGGCCAGTTCGCCGCCCGAGGAGCGCAGAACCAGCATCAGGTCCCGGGTCAGCTCGGCAGTGGCGACGTCCGCGGCCTCGAACATGACGAAGCCGCCCAGGTTGCCGTCGGCCTCTTCCAGGTTGGCGACCGGGCGTGCCTGCACCAGTCCCCTCGCACCCGCCGGAATCACAGCGGTGATGAAGTACCGGTCCTCGAGCGCCACCCAGCGCGCACTGCTCCCGAGATCCCTGGGATCCTCGGTCTTCCGGGGCTCCAGCGACTCCATGTCGCCATCCGAGAACCATGTCGCCGCTCTCCGCTGCTGGCTCGACAGGCGGCTCTGCAGTTCCTCCACGGTCGGATTCCGGATTCCCGGACCCAGCACCAGCCCCCAGGAGTCACCGGGAGACTCGACTTCGTACCGGAAGGTCAGACCCCCCACCTGCGTCGTCACTTTCGGAATGTGAAACGTCTTCGTCGCGGTGCCGAGGTCACCGCTGTAGCGGAAGCTCAGCCGGGTGTCGCCGTCGACGGTTGAGCGATCGACGACGAACAGCGCCTCGTTGAGCGGCGAAGTCCGCTGTGAACCCTGGAACGCGAAGGGGTAGGGCTGGCCCCGTTCACGCCCGCGCACCAGTTCCACCGGCTCGCCGCCGTCCGGGCGGCGCAGTTCGAAGGACAGCAACTGGGCGCCACGGTTGGTGAACTCGAGCGTCGCGTTGCCCGACTCCAGCACCACGCGCTGCTCGGCCGGGGCCTCGACCCGTTGCACGACCGGGGCAGGCGGAGGTGTCGCTGCCCTCTGCCCCGTCGGGGCCGGGACCGCGGAACTGGGTTCGCCGGCGGTCCCTCCGTCCATCTCTCCGTCGACGCGGCCAGACTCCACCGGAGCCCGCTCCACCGGTGGCTGCGGCGAGAAGAGCGCCTGCCAGAGAAGCAGAACGCCCAGCGACAGGACCGCGGCGAGCAGGAGTCTTCGACTATCCATCCGCCTCGGCTCTCATTCCCCGCAGCTTCGGCGACCCCGCGCCGGCGGGCGGCAAATCGATGCCTCCCCGGCCCAGAGGCTGGCAGCGGAGCAGGCGCCGGATCGTCAGCCAGCTCCCCACCACCAGGCCGTGGCTCCGCAAGGCGATCTGCCCGTACTCGGAGCAGGTCGGACTGAAACGGCAGGCGCGTGGAAGGAGCGGCGACAACCAGCGCTTGTACGCGCGCAGCGACGCCACGGCGAAGCGGACTGGGACGTTCATGACCGCGACGACCTGCGGCGGCGGGAGCGGCGGGTGCCGTACCGGCCGGCTGCTCGAAACAGGCGGTCGAGTTCCCGGTAGAAACTGCGCCGATTGGCGTCGGCAGCTGCGGCCTTCAGGTGGACCACCACGTCCACCGCGGGCAGCTTGTCCCGCCGGACCTGCTGGCGGTAGTGCTCCCGCACCCGCCGGCGGAGCCGGTTTCGTACCACGGCTCCGCCGACGCGCCGACTGGCGGTGAGGCCGAGCCTCGGCTGCCCAGCGTCGTTCTCCCGCACGTGGAGCACCGCGATGTCGCCATGCAGGCGCCGACCCCGGCGATAGACCCTGCGATAGTCGCGGCTCGACCGGATCCGTTCGCCCCCCGGTGCGACACCGGAGTTGCACCGCGGGCTGCTCGCTCGACTCAAGGTCAGACCGTGAGGCGCTTGCGGCCCTTGCGGCGGCGGCGCGAGAGAATCGCCCGCCCGTGTCTCGTCCGCATGCGGGCGCGGAAACCGTGCTTCTTCTTGCGACGCCGGTTGTTCGGCTGGTATGTCCTCTTCACGTCGTTACTTCCTTCCTAGGGTGTGGCATGGCGGAGAGGGTGGGATTCGAACCCACGGATCGCGCAAACGGTCCAGGAGTTCTCGTGAGACCGCCCGGCGGGGCCTAGGGCGTGGCGGAGAGGGTGGGATTCGAACCCACGGACCGCTCGCACGGTCAACGGTTTTCGAGACCGCCCCATTCGACCACTCTGGCACCTCTCCTCGTTCCCAGGCCTCTTGGTGCGCCTTCACCTTCTCCAGCCCCAGAATGGCGGAGAGGGTGGGATTCGAACCCACGGTAGAGTTGCCCCTACACATGCTTTCCAGGCATGCACCTTCGACCACTCGGTCACCTCTCCCTCAAACGAAAAGCCCGCTCGACCGTAGACGCCGGAAGAACGCGCGCAACAAAGCTGAGCTCTCCTCCGCCAGGACGCCGGAGCATACCGCGATTTGGTGATTCAGTCTCGGTTCACGGACGACATCGCCGACCGAGCCGCAGTAGCCGCCCTTCGGATCCCGCGCCCCGAACACGAGTCGCTCCACGCGGGCGTTGACCATCGCCCCGGCGCACATCGCGCAGGGCTCGAGCGTCGTGTACACGGCGCAGCCCTCCAGTCGCCAGCCGTTCTGGCGGGCGGCTGCCTGAGCCAGTGCGATCATCTCGGCATGGGCCATCGGGTCGCCCCAGGACTCCCTGCGGTTGTGGCCACGGCCGACCACCTCTCCGTCGCGCACGACCACCGCGCCCACCGGAACCTCACCGGCGGCAGCCGCGAGCCGGGCCTCCTCGAGAGCCAACCCCATGGCAGTTCGATCGTCCACCCGGAGACCCTCCATCCAGTCGGCGAGCAACCGTAGCAGCATCCGTTCCCGCGCGGCATCCAGACCGTCCGCCAGGCGACGCGGGCTGCTACCATTCCGGTCGATTCCCCGTCTCTACGCACGGACGCGGGATCGAGAGGTGACCGAAGGGTTCGGGCCCTGTGAATCGACCGGCCCCGAACCTCGTCAGGCCCGGAAGGGAGCAGCGATAGGGTGTTCGTTTCGAGGGCGCAGTACAGCCGGAACCCTTCATTGACTTCTCCCTCCAGCGGCCGGCCGTGACGTACCAGGCGCTGGCGCGCAAGTGGCGCCCCCAGAGGTTCGCGGAGCTGGTCGGCCAGGAGGCCATCGTGACCGCGCTGGGAAACGCCCTGCGCGAAGGGCGGATCGCCCAGGCCTACCTGTTCTCGGGCATCCGCGGCGTCGGCAAGACGACGGCGGCCAGGGTCCTCGCAAAGGCGCTGAACTGCGTCGGCCCCGACGGTTCCGCCGCTGCGCCGGCCGCCGAGCCGTGCAACGAGTGCCCCGTCTGCGCCGAGATCACGCAGGGGGGCGACCTGGACGTTCTCGAGATCGACGCCGCCACCTACTCCAAGGTCGACCAGGTCCGCGACCTCACCGAGAGCCTGAAGTACGGCCCCGCGCGCGACCGCTACAAGGTCGTCGTCCTGGACGAGATCCACCGGCTCTCGGGCTCGGCCTTCGACGCGTTGCTGAAGATCGTCGAGGAGCCGCCGCCGCACCTGACATTCATCTTCGCGACGACCGAGATCGAGAAGGTGCCCGCGACTGTCCTCTCCCGCTGTCAGGAGTTCCACTTCCGGCGCGTCGCAGCCAGGGAGATGGTGGCCCACCTGACCAGGATCTGCGAAGCGGAGGGAATCGAGGCCAGCCGGGCGACCCTGCACCTGATCGCACGCGCCTCCGAGGGCAGTGTGCGCGACGCGGTCGCCCTCCTCGACCAGCTCGCCACGTTCGGCGATGGGAAGCTGGCCGACGAGGATGTCGGCCGGCTGCTGGGCGGAATCGACACGAAACTGCTCTCCACCCTTCTTTCGGCGATCCTGGCCGGCGACGGAGCCCAGGTGTCGCTGACGATCCGCTCGATCGAGGACGGGGGCAGCGATCCGCGGCAGGTGTTCACCCACTTCCTGGGCTTCCTGCGCAGCGCCCTTCACCTGGCGCAGGGTCTCGACCCCGAGCAGGTCGATCTTCCCGGCGAAGCCGCGAAGGAACTCGCTCGGGTGGCGGCAGATGCAGGCTACGAGAACCTGCTCCGGCTGCTGCATCTGCTGCTCAGCAGCGAAACGGTCGTGCGGCGCGCCGACGCTCCCGGTCTGGCGCTGGAGGTCGCCCGGCTCCGCGCCGCCGAGTTGCCGAGACTCGTCCGGATCGAGCGACTCGGGGCCACGCTGCCGGACGCCCTTCCCGCCGCGACGGAATCGACTGCTCCACCCGGTGCGCCTGCGCAGGGTCCGCCGGGTGCGTCCGGCGCCGACGGCCCGGCAGGCTCCGCGGGCACCGGCGACGAGATCCAGCGTCTCCTGGCTTCCAGGCATCCTTCCCTGGCCGGCCTGCTCGACTTTCACAAGGCCGGGTTCACGGTGCAGGGCAGCACACTCGTCGTCACCGCGGTTCCGGCCCTCGAGGAGGCGCTTCGCGACGCCTCGAAGGCGGCCCAACTGAAGGACGCCGCCCGCGCCGTCCTGGGCCCCGATGCCGACTGGAAGACGACTGGCGCCGCGCCCGGCGCGCGAGAAGACGCCCCTTCCCCGGCCGGTCGCGCCCCACGGACCAACCCGCCGAGGCCGGCGCGGGAAACGGCGCCAGGCCGCCCACACCGGCGATCCGAGGGCCGCGGCGGCCCCCAGCCAAGCGAGAAGGCGCGCCGGACCGCGGAGGAGAACCCGACCGTGCGCGCGGTGCTCGATATCTTCGGCGGCCGCGTGGTCGACGTAAGGCCACGGACCCACTGACCCTCCGAGTTCAAACCCGACAAGGAACGTCCACGATGAACATCCAGAAGCTGATGCGGCAAGCCCAGGAAATGCAGCAGCAGATGCAGCGCGATCTGGCGGCAGCCGAGTTCACCGCCAGTGTCGGCGGCGGCATGGTCGAGGTGCGCATGAACGGCGAAAAGGAGGTCCTGGGCGTTCACATCGATCCGGAAGTCCTGGACCCTGAGGATGCGGGCATGGTCCAGGACTTGGTGCAGGCCGCCGTCAACGAAGCTGGACGCAAGGTGAACGAGTACGTGGGCCAACGTCTCGGCGGCATGGCCGCCGGGATTCCCGGCCTGACGTGATGCCGGCCGATCCGCTCTCCAGCCTCGTAGAGGAGCTCTCACGCCTGCCGGGCATCGGCCCGAAGACCGCCCGGCGACTGGCGCACCATCTGCTCCGCGTCGACCGGAGCCGAGCCGAAGCGCTCGCACAGGCGGTCATCGACGTCAAGGACCGCATGATCCACTGCTCCACCTGTCACCAGATCACCGCGGTGGATCCCTGCTCGATCTGCAACGACCCGCAGCGCGACCAGACCAAGCTCTGCGTCGTCGAGGAGCCGTTCAACATCGAGCCCATCGAGCGCACCGGCGAGTTCCACGGCGTCTACCACGCCCTTCTGGGCTCTCTTTCGCCCCAACGGGGCGTGGGACCGGATGAGCTGACGGTCGCCTCCCTCCTGGAGCGCCTCGACGGCATCGAAGAAGCCATCCTGGCGATGAACCCGAACGTCGAAGGCGAAGCAACGGCCCTCTACCTGGCTAACCTACTCGCCCGCCGCGGCGTCCGCGTCACCCGCCTCGCCTTCGGCCTCCCCGTCGGCGGCGACATCGACTACGCCGACCAGGTCACCCTGGCGCGGTCCCTGGCCGGCCGCCGCTCGTTGTAGCTGGGCACCCGCCCGTCCGGAGCCCGTGGGCAGGGCGTTGCGCGGCCCCCGCCCGTCTTGGGGCCGGAGGGGTCAGCTCCCAGGGTGACGTGAGCGCTTGATTGGAGATGTAAGGGGGTGGCGCTCACTCCGCTTCACTCGCTCCGGTTCGTCGTCGGTGGCTGCTATGTCGTCGGGCGTCGCTCGTTCAGAGGCACCTGGGAGCTGACCCCTCCGGCCCCGACTGGGCGGGTGCAGCCCGAAGCTACGCGGTCGCGATGCGCTCGCAGATGCGGTCGAGCGTCGACTCGTCGAGGTAGGGGTGCATGGGCAGGCTGACGACCCGGTGGGCCAGGCTCTCGCTGACCGGCAGCGATCCCGGACCGCGGCCATGGCGTTCGTACGCCGGCTGCAGGTGCATCGGCAGCGGGTAGTGGACCGCGGTCGGAATGCCGGCGCGTGCGAGGTGTGCACGCAGAGCGTCTCGGGTCGGTGCGGACGGCCTTCCGTCCGCGTCGTCCACGCGCAGGGTGTACTGGGCCCAACTCGACTCGACCTCGGGTTCGCACGCCGGCACGGCGACGCGCCACGGCGTGCGCATCGACGCCGACACCTCGCCCAGCCTTCTGGTGTAGCCGGCGGCGACGGCGCGGCGAGCGGCCAGTTCCTGATCGAAGATCGTCAGTTTCGCCAGGAGAACGGCAGCCTGCAGGGTGTCCAGCCTGCCGTTCATCCCCAGGCGCACGATGTCGTAGCGGTCGGCGCTCTGGCCGTGTTCGCGCATCGACCGCACCACCTCGACGACGGCTGGTTCCCTGGAGAAGATCGCGCCGGCGTCGCCGTAGGCTCCGAGCGGCTTGGCGGGGTAGAAGCTGGTGGTCGTCAAGGCGGCGAGCGATCCGGCCGGCCGGCCTCCGCGACGGGCACCGAAGCTCTGGGCGGCATCCGAGACGACCTCCAGCCCCCTTGAAGCCGCCCAGTCGGCCAGCGGCTGCCCGGGCATCGGCTGGCCGAACAGGTCGACGGTGATCACCGCCCTGGGGACGGCGCCGCCGGTCCGCTCGAGCCTCTCGAACTCCCGCTCGAGGGACCCCATGTCGAGCAGGAAGTCGTCCTCCCGGACGTCGACGAACACCGGGACGGCGCCCGCGAGCAGGACGACTTCCGCCGTCGCCGTGAACGTGAAGGAAGGAACGAACACCGCGTCGCGCCGCCCCTCGGTGCGGCCGACGCCTAGTGCGAGCAGGGCGATCAGCAGGGCGTCCGACCCGCTGGATACGGCGACCGCCGGCGCGCCACCGAGCCGGCCCAACTCGGCCTCCAGTTCCTCGACCTCGGGTCCCATGACGTAGCGGCCATGGTCGAGGACGGCCGCGATCCGCCGGTCGATCTCCGGCCGCAGCCGCCTCGACTGTGCGGCCAGGTCGACGAAGGGAATCGGCTGCCGTTCCTCGGTGGCCGTCGTCATGGCCCGGAGTGTATGGGGATTGAGGCCAACGACTTGGGGAGCAGCGACGAGGTCGGCAGATCGTCGATCTCCTCCGGAGCGAACCACCCTAGTTCACCCCCGGCCGATCCCGAGCCGGGCTCCTCGCGCCCCGCTTCCGGCCGCCAGTGGGCGGCAGCCACACGAACGTAGAAGTCCCGATAGGTGACCGCGTGACGAACCACGGCGCCGTCCTCGCACTCCCAGTCGCCACCGAACGCCTCGCCCAGCTGCGCCGCCGCTTCGCCCAGGGACTCGTCCCCCCGCCCGAGCTCGACCGTCGGCAGATGCCAGCGGCCGGCCAGCCACTCCGCGTCATCGGGCCGGCGGTGCAGTAGCAGGCCGGGACCTTCCCTGACCACGGCCGTGAAGCAGTAGACGTTTTCTCGATCCCGACGCGGGGCCGCGGCCGGGTAGTCCCGGGGATCCAATCCGGCGGTCCTGAAGGCCGCACACCCCGGAGAAAGCGGACAGGCGTCGCAGTCCGGGCGCCTGTGCCGGCAGACGAGCGATCCCACCTCCATCAAGGCCTGATTCGAATGGCCGGGGCGTTCCGGGTCCAGGAGCCTCGCCGCGGTCGCCAGCAGGCCACGTCGGGCCTCCGCCCGCTTCGGCGGCAGCGGGGAAGCCAGAAACCGGCTCAGCACCCGCTCCACGTTGCCGTCGAGCACCGGCACGCATTCACCGTCCAGCCGGCTGGCGAGCATCGCGGACGTGTAAGGGCCCACGCCGGGCAACTCACTCCATTCCGCGGCGCTTCCGGGAAGCTCGGCCCGTCGGGCCAGGATGCGGGCCGCGCGATGGAGGTTCCGCGCCCGGCGGTAGTAGCCGAGGCCCGACCAGGCTGCCTCCACCTCCTCGACCGCGGCTTCGGCCATCGCATCGAGCGTCGGGAAGGCCTCGAGGAAGCCCGGATAGCGCGACACCACGACCTCGCTGCGGGTCTGCTGGAGCATGACTTCCGCAACCAGCACTTCATAGGGATCCTCGGATCGCCGCCACGGCAAGTCGCGGCGCCAGCGGTCAAACCAGTCCAGGAGCCCGTCCCTGAGCTGCTCCGGAGGGACTAACTGCAACATGTGTCAGAACCTAGGCCGACCGAGGCCGCCGGCCGGCCGACCGACCGTCAAGAAAAGATGAAGAAAGTGGTCCGAAACCTCTTGTTCCCGCGTGGGCCCGCTGCTATCCTGCCCTTCTCGCGCAACGGAGACCGCCCGGCCTGAAACCACTGGACGCCTGCTTGGCCGAGAACCGCCAGTTTCGGCGCCGGTCGTCCCGAGTTTTTCCACACTGTGCGGAAAAGCTGCGGAACATAGCTCTACGGAGCGGCTTGTCCCTAGCAAACGTCTAGGACAGAGGTGGTGAGCGCGGATCTGGAGTCGGGGGGATCGGTGCGTCTCGGGAAGGGGAACAGGAAGGACAAAGGGGGGCTGGCGCCGGACGGCGCTGAACGGAGTGTGCGGCATGCCTAGTTCCGTTTGGCCGACTCTACGCCGCCAGCTGCGCGCGGACCTGCCGCCAGAGGAGTTCCGGACCTGGTTCCACCCACTCCGGGTCGCTTCCGAGGACGCGGAGCGGCTGGTCCTCGAAGCGCCGAACTCCCGCTTCGTCGCGGCGCTGGAGGAGGGCTTCCGGCCGATCGTCGACTGGGCGATCGCCGATCTCAAGGGGCCTACGTTCGAGGTTCTCTTCAAGAGCAGCGACTCCATCAAGGAGGCGGCGCGGCCCGCGCCGAGTCCCCCGAAGACGCCGGCTGCCGAGGACGCCGTGCCCAGCGGGAGTTCCCTCAATCCCCAGTACCGCTTCGACTCGTTCGTGATCGGCAACTCGAACCGGTTCGCAGGCGCCGCGTCGCAGGCGGTGGCGGAGAAGCCCGGAATCGCCTACAACCCCCTCTTCCTCTACGGCGGCGTGGGCCTGGGCAAGACCCACCTCCTGCACGCGATCGGCAACCGGCTCCGCCGTACCCTGCCCGGTACGCGCGTCGTCTATCTGGCAGCCGAGGACTTCGTCAACGATCTGATCACGTCGATCCGCTTCGAGAGGATGCCAGCCTTCCGCGAGCGCTACCGCACGATCGATGTGCTTCTGGTGGACGACATCCAGTTCCTGGCCAAGAAGGAGCGTTCGCAGGAGGAGTTCTTCCACACCTTCAACGTGCTCTACACGCGCCAGAAGCAGATCATCGTCACGTCCGACGCGCAGCCGCGGGACCTCGCCGACATGGAAGAGCGGCTCCGCAGTCGTTTCGGCTCCGGTCTGCTCGCGGACATCCAGCCCCCGGACCTGGAGACGAAGGTCGCCATTCTCCAACGCAAGGCCCGGCAGGTGCAGGGCCTCGATCTCGATACCGACGTCGCCCTGTTCATCGCCCGCCAGGTGCACTCCAACGTGCGCGAACTCGAAGGGCTGCTCAACCGCGTCACCGCCTTCGCGTCGCTCTCGGGCGCGCGTCTCGACCTGGACTTCGCGAAGGAGGCCCTCCGCGATGTGCTTCCGGAACAGGACCGGCCGGTGTCTTCCGCGCAGATCGTCAAGCTGGTAGCCCATCACTACGGGCTCAAGGTGCGCGAGATCAAGAGCAAGAGCAACTCGCGGCAGATCACGTATCCCCGGCAGATCGCGATGTACCTCTGCAAACGGCTGACCCAGATGTCCTATCCGGAAATCGGCAGGCTGTTCAACGGCAAGCATCACTCTACGGTGATGTACTCCGTCGAGCAGATCGAGCGCCGTCGCTCCGAAGACGAGCGCCTCGCCGCTCAGCTGGAACGCTTCACCCGTCAACTCGGTTGAGGCGACGCCAACTCCCGCGGACGGTTCCCGGCGCCGCCCGCCACCGAACATCCTGCGGAATCGCGGCGGATCCGCCCTGGAGCAAACTGCGCGGCGGCGGTGGATTCACAGGGCGTCCGCTTCGGCCCTTCTGCGGACCCAGGTCGATCCGGATCCGACCCGAGCACGGCACGGCGCTGAAATGCACAGCGAGTCCGCCGCCGAGTCCGCCGCTTACCGACAGGGATCTCTACCTGTAACCTTTGTGTTTTGAATGGTTTAGATAACAGATGCACAGCCGTTTCCATGGCCTTCTACGGCAACTTGGATGGTGTATATTGACTCCCTGAGGAGAGCGTAGATGAAGACCAGGGTTGAACGGAGAGAACTGCTGACCGAGCTCGCTGCGATGCGCGGCATCGTCGAGAGCAGATCCACGATTCCGGTCTTGTCCCATCTCCTGTTGCGGGTCCGCGACAACCGGCTGGAACTGGCGGCCACCGACCTCGATGTTTCGCTCACGTCCTCGTGTGCAGCCGAGGAAGGGTCCTGTGAACCGGGCGCCACAGCCGTTCAGGCGCGCAAGCTTCTGGAAATCGTCCGCGCCCTCGGCGACGGCGCGGTGGAACTGTCGACGGGGGAGTCGAACTCTCTCCACATCGTCGCCGGTTCCTCGCGATTCCGCGTCAACGGTCTCTCGGCGGAGGACTTTCCGACCCTTGCCGGAGTCGATCCCGACTCGGCTTCCGCGACCTTCGAGGCGCCATTTGCCGACCTCAAGCGGATGATCGGCAAGGTCATCTTCGCGGTCTCCGCCGAAGAGTCGCGGTTCCAGTTGAACGGCGCGTTGCTCAAGCTGAAGGATGGCGCCGTCGAACTGGTGGCCACGGACGGCCATCGTCTGGCCCTGATCGAGGCGGAGATGCCGGGCGTCGCCGAGGCGGACGGCGTGCTGGCTCCGCGCAAGGCGCTGCTGGAGTTGATGCGCTTCGACAGTGACGAGAGCGCGACGTTCCGCCGCAGCGAGCATCATCTCGCCTTCGTGATCGGTCGGCGCGAGTTGACCTGTCGCATCCTCGAGGGCACCTTCCCGGACTACGAGAAGGTCATCTCGAAGGACAACGACAGGAAGGCGTCCTTCGACCGGCAGGAATTGTCCGAGGTCGTCCATCGGGTTTCGCTGTTGACCGGCGACCGCGCCCCGATGGTGAGGCTGAAGTTCGATGAAAGGTCGCTGCTCGTGTCGTCGTCGAATCCGGACCTGGGCGAGGCCGAAGAGACGCTCGAATGCGACTATGAGGCGGAGAATCTGGAGATCGGTCTGAACCCCGCCTACGTTCGGGACTTCCTGGGCGCGGTCGATACCGACCGGGTCGAACTCGCGCTGAAGGACGAGAACAGCCAGTGCGTCGCACACCCCGTCGAGGGCGCCGATTCGCGCTACCTCTGCGTGATCATGCCGATGCGCCTGTAGCTCCCAGGATCCGTTCGCTGCGTGTCCTCGTAACTTTCCTGTTTTCAGTCATTTACAGATTACGCTGAATCGGCTCCCGAAGCTGGGATCCGGCGCTCCCATGTGATAGTTTTCCGCACATGGCGGACGCCGGAACAGGCGGTGTTCAGACGGTGGCTGAATCCGGGTACTCGGCCAAGGACATCAAGGTCCTCAAGGGCCTTGAAGCGGTCCGGAAACGGCCGGGAATGTACATCGGCGACACCGATGACGGCTCGGGTCTTCACCACATGGTGTTCGAGCTCGTCGACAACGCGATCGACGAGGCGCAGGCGGGTTTCTGTGACCTGGTAGAGGTCGTGATCCATGGCGACGGCAGCGTCTCCGTGAGGGACGACGGTCGTGGCATACCGGTGGGCTTCCACGAGGGCGAGCAGCGCTCCGCAGCCGAGGTGATCATGACCGAGCTCCACTCGGGCGGGAAGTTCGACCAGAACGCCTACAAGGTGTCCGGCGGGCTGCACGGCGTAGGCCTCTCCGTCGTCAATGCCCTGTCGGTCGAACTCGATCTGGAGATCGACCGGGACGGATACCGCTGGCGGCAGGGCTACAGCCGGGGAATGCCGGTCGCCTCGATCGAGGCCGTTTCCGATCTCGAGGTGCCGAAGGCTACCGGCACCCGGATCCGGTTCTCTCCCGATCCGGAGGTGTTCACCCGGCTGACCTTCGACTACCAGACTCTCGCGCAGCGCCTGCGGGAGCTGTCGTTCCTGAATCGGGGCATCGCGATCCGGCTGGTCGACGAGCGGACCGGCAAACAGGCGAACTTCGAGTACGAGGGCGGGATCAGCAGCTTCGTCTCGCACCTGAGCCGGAACAAGACGCCGCTGCATCCCGATCCGATCTACCTCCGGGGCGAACAGGGCGAAGACGGCTCGAGCGAGTCGGTGGAGGTCGCCCTGCAGTGGAGCGACAGTTACCAGGAACGCATCCACTGCTTCACGAACACGATCAACAACCGGGACGGCGGCACCCACCTTTCGGGTCTGCGCTCGGCGCTGACGCGTACGGTCAACAACTACGTCGCTTCCTCGGGACTCGGCAAGAACCTCAAGGAGAAGCTCTCCGGCGAGGACATCCGCGAAGGGCTGGTTGCGATCGTCTCGGTCAAGGTGCGGGATCCGAAGTTCTCCAGCCAGACCAAGGAGAAGCTGGTTTCCTCGGAGGTGCGCGGCTGGGTCGAGTCGACGGTCGGCGAGCAGCTCTCCGCATTCCTGGAGGAGAACCCCCGCGATGCCCGGCGCATCGTCGAGAAGGTGGTCGAAGCGGCCAGGGCGCGCGAGGCGGCCCGCAAGGCGCGCGAGCTCACCCGGCGCAAGGGTGCGCTGGACAGTTCGAACCTGCCGGGCAAGCTGGCAGACTGCAGCGAGCGGGATCCGTCCATGGCGGAACTCTTCCTGGTCGAGGGCGACTCAGCCGGCGGCTCCGCGAAACAGGGGCGCGACCGGCGCTTCCAGGCGGTGTTGCCGCTCAAGGGCAAGATCCTGAACGTCGAGCGGGCGCGCCTCGACAAGATGCTGTCCTCGGAGGAGATCAGGACGCTGATCCAGGCGCTGGGCACCGGCATTGGTACCGAGGACTTCGACATCGACCGTCTCCGCTACCACAAGCTGATCATCATGTGCGACGCGGACGTGGACGGCAGCCACATCCGGACGCTCATCCTGACCTTCTTCTACCGCCAGATGAAGGAGATCATCGACCGGGGCCACCTGTTCATCGCCCAGCCGCCGCTCTACAAGGTCACCGAGGGTCGAAAATCGAACTATCTGAAGGACGACGAGGAGTACCACGACTACCTCGTGCGGCGCATCCGCAAGGGCTGGCAACTGGCGCTGGGAAGCGATGATGCCTCCGATCCGACCGTGTTCGGGGGCGATCGACTGAGCCGTCTGCTGGACCGTCTGGCTTCGTTCCGGCGGACCCTCGAGTCCTTGAGCGCCCGAGGCGTGCCGACGGACGCGCTGAGGGCGGTCATTGGGGGTGGAATCACCGGCCGGGACCGCCTGCGTGACCGCGAACGCCTGCAGGACGTGGCGCAGATCATCGAGGCGTCTGGCTTCCACGACGTCGACGTGACCGGCGGCGAGAACGGGCTGTTCGCGATTCGCTTCCGGTCACGACGGGATGGCGTGGACCGCCAGGTGACGGTCGACGAGCAGCTCGTGACCGGCGCCGAGTTCCGCTCCCTGGTGGCGAATCGGGAGGCGCTCGAGGCATGGAACGCACCCTCGATCCTGCTCCAGCAGGTGAACGGCGCCAGTACGGACAGCCGCGAAGTGGAGTCGCTGGACGAGGCCCTCGACTCCCTGTTCGCCGCGGCGAAGAAGGGTCTGGCCATCCAGCGCTACAAGGGCCTGGGGGAGATGAACCCGGGGCAGCTCTGGGAGACCACGATGGACCCCGAGCGCCGCCGCATGCTGCTGGTCGAGATCGACAACGAGCGGGACGAGGCGACGGACGAGATCTTCGTGAAGCTGATGGGCGACAAGGTGGAGCCCAGGCGGCAGTTCATCGAGGAGAACGCCCTCTACGCCACGAACCTCGACATCTGATCGGCCGAACGTGACCAAGGACGAGCCCCCCACCACGCCGCCCCCCGAGCAGTCGGCGTCAGGCCGCCAGACCGTGCCCGTGCAGCTCGAGCGCGAGATGCGCCGGAGCTATCTCGATTACGCGATGAGCGTGATCATCGGCCGTGCCCTGCCCGATGTGCGGGATGGCCTGAAGCCGGTTCACCGGCGCGTTCTCTACGGCATGTGGGAGGCCGGCAACACGGCCGGCCGCGCGTACAAGAAGTCCGCCCGGATCGTCGGCGACGTGATGGGCAAGTACCACCCCCACGGCGACGGTCCGATCTACGACACGGTGGTGCGTCTCGCGCAGGACTTCTCCATGCGCTATCCCCTGGTCGACGGCCAGGGCAACTTCGGTTCGATCGACGGCGACAACCCGGCCGCGATGCGCTACACGGAGGTTCGCCTCACCCGGATCGCCGAGGAGATGCTGCGCGAGGACATCGACAAGGACACGGTCGACTGGATACCGAACTACGACGGCTCGGAGCAGGAGCCCTCGCCCCTGCCGGCCCGCATCCCGAACCTCCTGGTCAACGGTTCCGCCGGTATCGCGGTCGGCATGGCGACGAACATCCCGCCCCACAACCTCGGTGAAGCGATCGCGGCGGTCAAGCTGCTGATCGACCGTCCTCAGGCCTCACTGGACGAGTTGATGGAGATCCTTCCCGGTCCGGACTTCCCGACGGGAGGATTCATCCACGGGCGCGACGGCATTCGCAGCGCCTACGAGACCGGCCGCGGTTCGATCCAGGTACGGGCGCGTGCCGACATCGTCGACAGGGGTTCGGACCGCCAATCGATCATCGTGTCCGAGATTCCCTACCAGGTGAACAAGGCGCGGCTGATCGAACGGATCGCCGAACTCGTGCGCGAGAAGAAGCTCGAGGGCATCCGCGATCTTCGCGACGAGTCCGATCGCGACGGCATCCGCATCGTGATCGACCTGAAGCGGGGTGAGGTCGCCGAGGTCATCCTGAACACGCTCTACAAGATGACCAAGCTCCAGGTCAGCTACGGCATGAACATGCTGGCGATCGTCGACAGCCAGCCCCAGGTGCTGACCCTGCGCGAGTTGCTGCGCCACTTCCTGGACCACCGCCGCACGGTCGTCATCCGGCGATGCCGCTACGAACTGGCGCGGGCCGAGCTGCGCGCCCACATCCTCGAGGGTCTGCTCATCGCTCTCGACCACCTGGACGAGGTGATCGCCACGATCCGGGCCAGCCACACGCCGCCGGAGGCGCGGACGCGCCTGATCTCGAACTTCGCCCTGACCGACCGCCAGGCGCAGGCGATCCTGGACATGCGACTGCAGCGGTTGACGGGACTCGAGCGCGAGAAGATCCAGGAAGAGTACGGCGAGCTGCTCGCCGAGATCGGCCGACTGCGCGCCATCCTGGGGTCCGACGAGCTGTTGCTGGCCGAGATCCGGGGCGAACTCGACGCGATCGAACAGCGCTACAGCGACCCGCGCCGCACCGAGATCGTGGCCTACTCCTCGGACATCACGATCGAGGACATGATCGCCGACGAGGACATGGTGATCACGGTGACGCGGTCGGGCTACGTCAAGCGCTCCCCGCTCAGCCTGTACCGCTCCCAGCATCGCGGCGGCAAGGGCCGGACCGGCATGGCGACGCGGGACGGCGACTTCGTGGAGCAGCTCTACGTCGCCTCGGCCCACAGCTATGTCCTCGTGTTCACCGACCGGGGACACTGCTACTGGCTCAAGGTGCACCAGATCCCCCAGATGGGCCCGGCGGCGCGGGGCAAGGCGATCGTCAACCTGCTGCGGCTCGACAGCGGCGAGGGAGTCGCGGCTACCGTCGCGGTCCGCGAGTTCCCGGAAGACCGGTTCCTGACCTTCGCCACCGAGACCGGCGTGGTGAAGAAAACGGCGCTGTCGCACTATTCCCGTCCCCGAGCAAGCGGCATCATCGCGGTTCGGATCGACGAGGGCGACCGGCTGCTGACGGTGAAGTTGACCGACGGCGGCAGCGACCTCGTGCTAGCCACCCGGATGGGCTATTCGGTCCGGTTCCCCGAGAACGATCTGCGCTCCCTCAGTCGGGCGACGCGTGGCGTGCGCGGGATCACTCTGCGCCGCGGAGACCGCGTCGTCTCGATGGAGTGCCTGCTGCCGCCGGCGCGGGACGACGAGTCGACGCGGCCGCCGGAAACGACGCTGCTGACCGTCAGCGAGAACGGCTTCGGCAAGCGGACGGCGCTCGACGAGTACCGCCGCCAGTCGAGGGGTGGGCTCGGGATCATCAACCTCAAGGTCTCGGACCGGACGGGCACGGTCGTCGGTGTCCGCGAGGTGGCCGACGACACGGAGCTGATGCTGATCACCCACGAGGGAAAGATCATCCGCATCAACGCAGGCAGCGTGTCCGTGATCGGCCGCGCTACCCAGGGCGTCAAGGTGATGGACCTGGACGACGGCGACCGCATCGTCGCCCTGGCCCGGATTCCGGATCGCGGCGAGGAGGACGAAGAGGACGGCGCCGACGAGGCCGGGGGCGGAGCCGAAGACACGGAGCCGATCAACTAGGAGCCGCAGGAGAGATTCACGCATGAAGTTCTTTCTCGACACCGCGGACATCAAGGAGATCGAGACCGGCCTCGAGTGGGGCATGGTCGACGGCGTGACGACCAACCCGAGCCTGATCGCCAAGCAGGGCAAGCCGTACCTGCCGACGGTTCGCGAGATCGCGGAGCTGGTGCCGGGTCCGGTGAGCGGCGAAGTGCTCGCCACCGACCTCGAAGGCATGCTCGAGCAGGGCCGCCGCCTGGCCGGCCTCGCCGACAACGTGGTGGTCAAGGTGCCGCTCGGTCCGCCGGGACTCACCGCGGTGCGCCGGCTGGCCGCCGAGGGCATTCTCTGCAACGTGACCCTGTGCTTCTCGCCGTCCCAGGCTCTGTTGGCGGGCAAGGCGGGAGCCGCCTACATCTCACCCTTCGTTGGCCGGCTGGACGACATCGCCCAGGACGGCATGGACCTGATCCGGCAGGTGATCGCGATCTACTCCCACTACGACTTCGGCACCGAGGTCCTGGTTGCTTCCGCCCGCCATCCCGTTCACGTCGTCCTTTCGGCGGAGATGGGCGCGGATGTGATCACCCTGCCGTTCAAGACCCTGAGCCAGCTCTACCGGCACCCGCTGACGGACATCGGTCTGAACCAGTTCCTCTCGGACTGGGAGAAGACCGGCCGCTGCTTCGACGACGAGTGAGCGGAACGGGCTAGAGCCGCAATGAGCATCGACGCCGTTCTGGAGAGGGTGGACCGGGAGACCGGCGCCAGCCTCGAGCAGTTGAAGGACTACCTCCGGATCCCGTCCATCTCGACGGACCCGGCTTACACGGGAGAGGTGCGGCGCTGCGCCGGATTCGTCGAGGAACGGCTGAAGGCCGCCGGCCTGGACACGGAGATCATCGAGACCGCGGGCCATCCGCTGGTCTACGGTGAGTGGCTTGGCGCTCCCGGCCGTCCCACCGTCCTGTTCTACGGCCACTACGACGTGCAGCCGGTGGACCCCCTGGACGAGTGGCGTCACGACCCGTTCGAGCCGACCATCGAGACCGGCGAGCGCGGCGAGCAGATCGTGGCCCGCGGCGCCACGGACGACAAGGGCCAGTCGTTCACCCACGTCAAGGCGGTCGAGGCGCTGATGGCGGAGACCGGCAGTCTGCCGGTCAACGTGAAGTTCCTGATCGAAGGCGAGGAGGAATGCGGCG
Organism: Acidobacteriota bacterium; assembly: GCA_026707545.1. NCBI lineage: Bacteria > Pseudomonadati > Acidobacteriota > Acidobacteriota bacterium. The sequence goes on from JAPOWR010000005.1 coordinate 56,682, forward strand.
GCGAGGCGATCGAGGCCTATGTCCGGAGTCCGGCAGCAGAACGGCTCGGCTGCGACCTGGCGCTGGTCTCGGACACCTCGATGTACGGACCGGGCCAGCCCTCCGTTCTCTACGGCCTGAAGGGGCTGCTCTACACCGAGGTCCGGGTCCGGGGAGCGGCCCGGGATCTCCACTCCGGCACGTTCGGCGGCGCGGTGGCGAATCCGCTCAACGCCCTGGCGACGATGCTGGCCGGGCTGCGCGACCCGGAGGACGGCCGGATTCTCATCCCCGGTTTCTACGACGACGTGCGGCCACTGGCCGCGGGCGAGCGCTCGGCGTTCGCCGCGCTGCCGTTCGACGAGACGAAGTACGGCGACGAGATCGGCGCCACCGCCTTGTGGGGCGAGGCCGGCTACACGACCCTGGAAAGGGTCTGGGCCCGGCCGACGTGCGATGTCAACGGGATCTGGGGCGGCTATCAGGGCCCGGGCGCCAAGACGGTGATCGCCAACCGCGCCGGCGCCAAGGTCTCCATGCGCCTGGTTCCCGACCAGGAACCGGATCGGATCTTCAGGGCCCTCGCCGAGCACCTGCGAGCGTCGGCTCCCCCCGGCATCGAGGTGGAGGTGGATCACCTGAACGGAGCCCCGCCGGTACTCGTCGACCTCGAAGGGCCGCTGGTCGATGCGGCTCTCGTGGGCGTGGGGGAGGCCTGGGGCCGCGCTCCGGTCCGGGTTCGGGAAGGAGGTTCGATTCCGATCGTCTCGACGCTGTCGGAGGTGCTGGCCGCGCCGGTTCTGCTGATCGGATTCGGCCTCTCCGACGACCGGCTGCACGCGCCGAACGAGAAGATGGACCTCGTCAACTTCTACCAGGGCATTCGCACGATCGTTCGCGTACTCGACCGGGTGGGTTCCGTCGATCCGGGAGCTTGAACGAGCGCGAGATCAAGATCCCCGTGAGCGACCTGGACGCTGTCCGGGAGCGGCTGGTCGCGGCGGGCGCCGCTTCTCACCGCCCGGCTTCGCTGGAAAGGAACCTGGTGTTCGATCGAGTCGACCAGCCGGTGGACCAGAGGCTGCGGTCCCGCGGCGAGTTGCTTCGTCTGCGCACCGACGGCGCCGGCAGCCGGCTGACGTTCAAGTCGGCGCCGCGCTTTGAGGGCGGCGTCAAGGAGCGACTGGAACACGAGGTCTCGGTCGATGACCCGGAGGCCGCCCGGCTCGTGCTGCAGTCCCTGGGATTCGCGGTCGCCGCCCGGTACGAGAAGGTCCGTGAGACGTGGCGGCTGCTCGGTTGCGAGGTGGCGCTCGACCGGACCCCCATGGGCGGCTTCGTCGAAGTGGAGGAGATGGCCGGCGATGTGCCGGCGGACAGGATCGAGCAGGTCTGTCGGCGCTGCGGTCTCGATGCCGGGCGGGCGGTGCCGGAGGACTACCTGGCGCTCTACCGGACCTATCGCGAGGGCCGGGGGGATCTGCCGCGGGACATGGTCTTCACGCAGTGAGGCGCGAGGGCCGGCGGGTGCGGGCGCTCGTTCTCTGCGCCGGACGGGGCGAACGGCTCCGGCCGCTGACCGGCGGGCTCGCCAAGCCGCTGCTACCGGTCGCCGGCCGAGCGGTGGCGATGCGCACGATCGAGATCCTCCACCGCGCCGGGTGCGAAACCGCGGTCAACCTGCACCACCTTTCGGAGTCCGTGCGGCGGGGACTCATCTCGGAAGCCGGCGAACGCGGAATCGACCTGACCTTCGCCCTCGAGCGGGATCTGCTGGGGACCCTGGGAGCGGTCGTCAACCTTCGGGACTTCCTGGCCGAGGGCGACGACATCGTGCTCGTGAACGGCGACTCGCTCTGCCGCTGGCCGCTACGCGAGGTGCTTGGCCGGCACCGCAGGAGCGGAGCCGACGTCACCCTGCAGATTGGCCGTGGAGCTCCTGATGAGGGCCTGGGCGGCGGAGTGGAGGTCGATCGGCGCGGCCTCGTCGTCGGGCTCCGCGACCTGCGCTTCGGCCCGGTTCGCGGACGGAGCCGGACCTTCCAGGGGCTGCACGTCCTGTCGCGCCGGGTCCTGGACGCCGTTCCGTCTCCAGCGCCCTCGAACGACATCGTCGAAGGCCTCTACCAGCCTCTCCTGTGCGCGGGGTCCCGGATCGTCGGCTTCGGCTGCCGTCGACGTTGGCACGACCTGGGCACGCCGCGTCGCTATCTGGACGGAGCCCTCGACTGGGGACGGACCGCCGGCCGCGGTCGGCGGCGCGGGCGCTTCGTTGCCCCGGGGGTCAAGGTCGGCAGGGGCGCGGCCGTGAAGCACAGCGTGGTTGAGAGCGGCTGTCGCCTGGGCGCCGGCGCGCTGGTGGAGCGGAGTCTGCTGATGCCCGGTGCCCGGATCGGCGATGGAGCCCTGCTCCGCGACACGATCGTGGCGCCGGGAGTTCAGTTGCCGCCGGGGCTCGAAGTGCACGGCCGGCTCGTCACGCCGGCCGATTGGGGCCGAACCGGGGACAGGCGATCCGAGGAGAGGGACGGGCTCGTCTACACGGCGCTCTAGCGCGGCACAAGCTCCTAGCCCAACAGCACCTCCCGCAGCGCCGCGTCCTCGGCCGGTATCTCGATGATCCGCTCGGGGAGGTTCGCGCAGCGTTCGAGCGCGGGCGGTACCGGCGGCGCCACACTGACGGCGTCCCGGATCACGTCCGCGAACTTCGCCGGGTGCGCCGTCCCCAGCACTACCCCGGTGCCGCCGCCCCGGGCTTCGAGTTCGTCCTTCAGGCCGAGGTAGCCGACCGCCGTGTGGGGGTCCAGCAGGTAGCCGCGGTCCTCGTACACCTCGCGCATCGCGGTTCGCGTGGTCCGATCGTCGAAGGAGTGGCCCGCCAGGTCGCGCCGCAGGTCCGAGAGGGGGTCGAGCCGGTCGGAGTACAGGTGCCGGATGCGGGCGAAGTTGCTGGGATCGCCGACGTCCATCGCGTTCGAGATCGTCGCCACCGAGGCGCGCGCCAGGTACTCGCCGCTGGCGAGGTACGCGGGGACGACGTCGTTCACGTTCGTCGCCGCGACGAACCGCGAGACGGGAAGACCGATGCGCTTGGCGATCAGGCCGGCGGTCAGGTTGCCGAAGTTGCCGCTCGGCGTGGAGAAGATGAGCGGGCCGTCGGCCTGGCCGGCAGGTGCCGGCGGGAGCTGCGCCCAGGCGTGGAAGTAGTAGAAGACCTGCGGCAGCAGCCGGCCGACGTTGATCGAGTTGGCGGATGCGAGAGGCCGCCGCCGTCGCAGTCCACGGTCGGCGAACGCTGCCCGGGCCATGCGCTGACAGTCGTCGAAGGTCCCCGCGACGGCCACGGCGGTCACGTTGCCGTGCAGGGTGGTGAACAGGCGCCGCTGGGCCTCGGTCACCAGACCCCGGGGGTAGAGGACGCAGACCCTGAACCCGGCAACACCGCTGAAAGCGTCCGCCACGGCGCTTCCGGTGTCCCCGCTGGTGGCCACGATCACGGTGGTGTCCGGACCCCCGGCATCGGCGAAGCGCGACATGAGCCGGGCCATGACCCGGGCCGCGATGTCCTTGAACGCCAGCGTCGGTCCGTGGAACAGCTCCAGGCAGAAGATGCCCGGTTCGATCGGGACGAGGGGGATGGGGAAGTCGAGGGCGTCTTCGAGCAGCGAGGCCAGGTCTTCCTCCGGCACTTCCGAGCCGAACAGGCGGCTGCCGAGGATGCTCGAGATGCCGGTCAGGGGCATCAGTCTCAGCAGGGCCAACTGCTCGGCCGTCAGCGGCTCCAGGTGCTCCGGAACGTACAGGCCGCCGTCCGGAGCCGGACCCTCGAGCAGGGCGCGGCCCAGGGACGCCGCCGGCGCTTGGCCGCCGGTGCTGACGAAGCGCAAGGTCAGGCTCCGTCCGTGTCGCCGTCGCCTTCGATCACGCGTGCGCCCGGGGCCGGCAGCGGCGACACGAGCCGGTCGCAGTCGACTCCCAGGGCGTGCTCGAGGGCGGACGCCATCGCCGCGGCGACCGCTCTGGCGCGGCCAGCGCCGTCGCAGAAGGCGAACACGGCGGGACCGCTGCCCGAAAGGCTGCAGCCGAGAGCTCCGGACTCCGTGGCCGCCTGCTTGGCCTCGTAGAAGCCGGGTACGTTCGGCCCCCGCACGGGCTCGGCGACCACGTCGACCAGGGATCGGGAAAGGAGCTCCAGGTCGCTGCGGTAGAGGGACGCCACCAGAGCCGCGGCGTTGCCCCACTGGGTCACCGCGCGCTCGAGCGGCAGATGGCGGTCGAGTCTCGACCGTGACTCCCGGGTGTTCACATGGGTGTGGGGCCGCGCGAGGGCGCAGGTGAGACCCTCGGGCACCGGTAACTCGACGACGTCCGGCTCCGGCTTGAGCGAACGGACCAGGACCAGGCCTCCGAACAACGCCGGAGCCAGGTTGTCCGCGTGGGCGCCGCCGCTCGCCAGGATCTCTCCGGCGAGCGCGTAGCGCAGCAGAGCCGCCGGCGGCAGGTCGAGTCCCAGCAGGGCATCGACCGCGACGACTGCCGCCACGGCGCTGGCGGCACTCGAGCCGAGGCCGCTCTCGAGCGGCATGCGTTTCTCGATCTCCAGGTCGACGGCGGCATCCGGAGCCTCCGCCTGGAGCAGCGCCTGGGCCGCTACCGCCGCGGTGTTCCTGCTCGTCTCGTGTGGCAGCCGGCCGTCGTCGCCGGTGATCGCCGTGATCCTGACCGGACCGCAAGCTCCGGCGCCGCCGTCCCGGACCCCCTCCGTCGCTGTGACCACGTCACCCGGTCCGGACGGGGAGCCGTCGGCCTCCGACTGCAGGGCGAAGCCCAGGATGTCGAAGCCGCAGGCGATGTTCGAGACCGACGCCGGGGCGAACGCCCTCACCGAACGGCTCATCCGCCGGTTTGCCGGGCGCATCGGGCGACCGCGAGTTCCGCGGCCAGCACGGCGCCGCCGGCGGCGCCCCGCAACGTGTTGTGCGACAGGGCGACGAACCGGAAGTCGAGCACGGGGCACTCGCGCAACCGGCCGATCGGGACCGTCATGCCCCGCCCCAGGTCGCGGTGAATCCGCGTTTGGGGCGGCTCGTCATCGCCAAGATAGACCGTAGGCAGTTCCGGCGCCGAGGGCAGGCCGAGCTCCTGCGGTTCACCGCGGAAACCGTGCCATGCCTCCCGCACCTCGTCCGGTTCGGGCTCGCTCTTCAGGCTGACCGAGATGCAGAGCGTGTGGCCGTCGACGACGGGTACGCGGTTGCACTGGGCCGAGACCACGATCCGGGCTGGATCGATCGCGCCTCCGTCGACACGACCGAGGATCTTCCCGGTCTCGATCTCCAGTTTCTCCTCCTCGCTGGCAATCCAGGGAATCACGTTGTCAATCATCTCGTAGCTCGAGATTCCGGGCAGTCCGGCACCTGAGACGGCCTGCAGCGTGACCACCGAGAGGCGGTCGATGCCGAACGCGTCGTGCAGCGGCTTGAGCGCCAGCACCAGGCCGATCGTCGAGCAGTTGGGGTTGGCGACGATGCCGCTCGGGAGCAGGGCGCCATCCGTGGGCGGCGCCAGCAGGTCCAGGTGGTCCGGGTTGACCTCGGGCACCAGCAGCGGGACGTCCTCGTCCATGCGGTGGGCGCTCGCGTTCGTGACCACGAGGCAGCGCCTGGCGAAGACGGGTTCGACTTGCCGGGCCACGCTGGAGTCCAGGGCGGAGAAGACCAGGTCGAAGTCGCCGCCGTCGAGCTCGTCGCAGGTCTGCACGGTCATCGCGGCGATCCGTTCGTCGACCGGCTGGGTCTGGATCCAGGTCACGGCGTCGCGATAGCTCTTCCCGGCCGAGCGCTCGGAAGCCGCCAGGGCCACGATCTCGAACCACGGGTGTCCGGCGAGCAGGGTGACGAACCGCTGGCCCACCGTGCCGGTCGCGCCCAGGACCGCCGCGCGCAGGGGTCGACTCGGGTTCAGGCCAAAAGGACTCATGACGGGCTCCCAGATTGCCGCGGGCCGCCGGAGGAGGGAGCGCTCATGGGGCGGAGCCCCTCTCGGCCCAGGCCCGGAGTATGTCAGCGAAGACACCGCCCGCGGTCAGGTCGGTGCCGGCGCCCGGACCCTGGACGACCAGGGGGCGTTCCCGGTAGCGCTGGCTGCGGAACACGAACATGTTGTCCGAAGCCGGCATGCCCGCCACCGGGTGGTCGGCCGGTACGGCTCGCAGTCCGACCCGGGCGGTGGCCGCTTCGCCGGACAGGTCGAGTTCGGCCAGGTAGGCGAGCTCCAGCCCAGCCGACGCGGCGTCGGCGAAACGGTGCTTCATCTCGCCGTCGGCTACTGCCAGCCGTTCCCACCAGGCGTCGAGCGGCAGGTCGGCCAGCTCGGGCCGGTCGAGCATGGGTTCGACCTGGATGTCGTCCAGATCGAGATCGCAGCCGCAGAGCCGCGCCAGGATGAGCAGCTTTCGGGCGACGTCCAGGCCGCCGAGATCGTCTCGCGGATCCGGTTCCGTGTAGCCCAGGCGGTGCGCCTCGCGGACCGCTTCGCTCCACACCTCACCGGCGCCCAGCTTGCCGGTCAGATAGGCGAGTGTGCCCGAGAACACGCCGGATACCGTGTCGATGCGGTCGCCCGCGCCGAGCAGCATGTCCGCGGTGTGGAGCACCGGCAGGCCCGCGCCGACGGTCGCCTCGTGGAAGACGTTCTGCGCTCCGTTCGGCCGGAAGGCGCGAAAGTCGGTGATCGGGCCCGCGAAGGGCAGCTTGTTCGCGCTGGCGACCGCGGCGCCGGCGGACAGCGCGCCGTGGTAGACGGCGGCCATGGAGCCGCTGGCGGTCACGTCGACCAGCACCGTGCGGCCGCCGCCGGCCGCCGTCTCGGCGAGGTGGTCGAGCAGGCGGTTCAGGTCGGCTGCTTCGCCGCTGCGCTCGAGCACGGACCGCCAACCTTCGGGATCGCTCGCGGCGCCGGCGTCGAGGCTCCTGCCGCGGCGGGTCTGAAGGTGCATGTAGCGAGAGCTGGCCAGGCCCCGCAACTGCAGGTCGATCCCCTGTCGGGAGAGGGACTCGCGCTCGGCCGCCAGTTGCCGCAGGAGCGCCGAGCCGACCCCGCCGACACCGAGGACGTAGACCGCGAGCCGTCCCGAAGCGGCCCGGTGGAAGAACTCCCGGTGGATCCAGCGGACCGCCCGGCCCTCGTCGGCCCTGGCCACGACCATCGAGATGTTCCGTTCGGACGACCCCTGGGCCACGGCCCTCACATTCACGCCGCGCCGGCCCAGGATGCCGAACACGCGTCCGGCAATGCCGGGCCGATCCCGCATGCCGTCGCCGACCACGGCAACGATCGACTGGTCCCGCTCGACCCTGATGGGCCGCACCGATCCGGCCGCGATCTCCGCCTGGAACTCGGCGTCTACCGCCTTCGTGGCCGCTTCGGAGACGCCGGGCTCGACCGCGAAGCAGATCGAGTGCTCGCTCGAGGCCTGGGAGATCAGGATCGCGCTGGCGCCGCTCGCCGCCAGGGCGTCGAACAGCCGCGCGGCGACTCCCGGGGTGCCGACCAGGTTATCGCCGACCAGGAGCATCAGGTGGACGTCGTCGATCGAGGAGATGCCGGTGACCGCGGTTCCCCGGGCCCTTTCCCTGGCGAGTCCGTCGTCGTCGATCAGCGTGCCGGGATGCTCGGGATCGAGGGTGTTGCGGACGAGCAGAGGAATGCCACGGCGCCGCGCCGGCGTCACGGTCGGCGGATAGACGACCCTGGCGCCGAAGTGGGAGAGTTCGAGCATCTCCTCGTAGCTCAGCCGCGGGATCGGCAACGCGTCCTCCACGCGCCGGGGGTCGGCCGTCATCACGCCTGGAACGTCGGTCCAGATCTCGATCCGCTCGGCCTCGAGCGCGGCGCCAACGAGGGCAGCGGTGAGGTCGGAGCCGCTGCGTCCCAGGGTCGTCGTCTCACCCTCCGGACTACTTCCCAGGAAACCGGTGATCACCTGCAGCGGGGCGTCGCGCCCCAGTGCGGCGAAGTGGGAGGCGATCGCCCGGAGAGTCGGTTCCAGATCGACCGTCGCCCCCTGGAACGAGCGATCGGTCAAGACCATGGGACGTGCGTCGCAGGCCTCGGCGGGCAGCCCCTCGGCGCGCAGCGCCGCGGCCAGGAGCTGGGTCGACAGGAGTTCCCCGTGGCAGACGACCCGGTCGATCAGGGCGTTGTCCGATCGGCCCTCGCCAGCACCGCTCGCCTCGCAGTCGCTCAGTGCCGATGCAAGGTCGTCGCACAGGGCTTCGACCCTGGCCGCGACCGCCGGCCGTTCGTCGTCGGCCGCCACCTCGGCCGCGATGTCCAGATGATGGACGCGAAGCGCCTCCGCCTCGCGCGCCGCCTCAGCCCGATCGCGGCCCTCGAGCCAGGCCGAGGCAAGCCCGAGCAGCCGGTCGGTGACCCCGCCCAGGGCGGACACCACCACCGCGCCGTTCGCGGCCGAGCCCTCGAGCCGCCGCCGCACGATGCGGGCCGCGACCTGCAGCCGGCCTGCATCGGCCACGGAGGAGCCGCCGAACTTGAGGACCTTCATGATGCGTCGGAGGTGGAGTCACGTCGTCGGTAGGGCGCGAAAGGCGCATTAGCGTACACGCCAACGCGAGCGGGCGCTATGGCGTGAGTTCGCCGAAGCGAGTCGTCGGACGCACCCGCCCTTGGGTCCGGAGGGGTCAGCTCCCAGGGTGACGTGAGCGCTTGAGAGGAGATGTGAGGGGATGGCGCTCACTCCGCTTCACTCGCTCCGGTTGGGCGTCGGTGCCTGTGCTGTCGTTGGCCGTCGCTCGTTCAGAGGCACCTGGGAGCCGACCCCTCCGGACCCGACCGGGCTGGACGTCGTTGCCGTGAGGCGAGGCATCGACCTGCAACGCCCGCAGCTGTGACATGTGATCCGCACGTACAGAAGCCCGCCTCACCAGGGCCGCTCTCTGGGTGCGACCCTGTGGTCCGCATCCGCCGTAGGCGGAATCCGCGCGGGCTGAGTGTGCAGGGGCCGCGATAGCATTCGACCATGGCCGGGACCGGCGCCACCGACGGTGAAGAGAGCGTTCTCTCAGCCGTCGGGGACGCGGAGGATCGCCGTCTCGAACCGTCGCTTCGGCCTCAGCGGCTGAGCGAGTATCTGGGCCAGGAGAAGATCGTCGAGCTGCTCGACATCTACATGCAGGCCGCGCGCCGGCGCGGCGAAGCTCTGGACCATGTGCTGCTGTTCGGGCCTCCCGGGCTGGGCAAGACGACCCTCGCGCACATCATCGCGAGGGAGATGGGTTCGGCGCTGCGATCCACGTCCGGTCCGGTCCTGGAGCGGGCGGGCGACCTGGCGGCAATCCTGACCAACCTCGAACCCGGAGATGTCCTCTTCATCGACGAGATCCACCGTCTCGGTCCCACCGTCGAGGAGATCCTCTACCCGGCGCTGGAGGACTTCCAACTCGATCTGGTGATCGGCTCCGGACCGATGGCCAGGACGGTACGTATCGATCTGCCCCGCTTCACGCTGGTTGGGGCCACGACCCGCGCCGGCCTGATCACGCCGCCGCTGCAAGGGAGGTTCGGCATCGTCCACCGGCTCGACTTCTACGGTCCAGACGTCCTCAGCGTGATCATCCAGCGCTCGGCCGAGCTGCTCGAGGTGCCCGTCGATCTCGGCGGCGCCGACGAGATCGCACGGCGCAGCCGCGGCACGCCAAGGATCGCGAACCGGCTGCTGCGCCGGGTGCGGGACTACGCGCAGATCGAAGCCGACGGTCGGATCGACCGCGACACCGCAAACGAGGCTCTCCTTCAGCAGGAGGTCGACGAGCAGGGCCTGGACAAGATCGACCGCAGGATCATGAAACTGCTGATCGAACAGTACGGGGGCGGCCCGGCGGGCCTGAAGGCACTCGCGGCGTCGGTCGGTGAAGACGAGGGGACGATCGAGGACTTCTACGAGCCGTACCTGGTTCAGAAGGGATTCCTCCAGCGCACCCGCCGCGGCCGCGTAGCCACCAAGCGAGCCTACGAGCACCTGGACCTGCAAGTCCGGGGCACCCTGTTCTGAAACAGACACAGCGTCCGCCGACGCGGATTCCGCCTGCGGCGGATGCGGACCAGAAGGTCCGCGCACCCAGAGATCGGTCCCGGTGGGGCGGATTTCTCTACATGCGGATCACATGAGACCGCTGCGGGCTTTGCAGGTCGGTGCCCTCGCCTCACGGCAACGACGTCCAGCCCGGTCGGGGCTGGAGGGGTCAGCTCCCAGGTGCCTCTGAACGAGCGACGGCCACCGACAGCACATGAACCGACGCCCAACCGGAGCGAGTGAAGCGGAGTGAGCGCCACCCCCTCCCATCTCCAATCGAGCGCTCACGTCACCCTGGGAGCCGACCCCTCCGGACCCAGGACGGGCGGGTGCGTCCGGCGCGTCCGAGGCGTTCAGAGCCGGGAGAGCTGGCGCAGGCTCTGGCGGAGGAGTTCCTGGAACTCGACGTCGCGGTGCTCGGTGAGGACGCGGGACACAGCCCGACGGGCTTCGTTCGGGCGGTAGCCGAGGTTGAGCAGGGCGCTGATGACCTGCTCCTGGTCGTCCTCCAGTTCCGGTTCCGTCTCGGCCGGCGGCGGCTCGGCGCCGGACTCGGCTAGCAGCAGCTTCGCCTTTTCCTTCAGTTCCAGGACCATTCGCTCGGCGGTCTTGCGGCCGATCCCCGGGATCCGGGTCAGGGCGGCGACGTTGCCGCCGGCGATGGCCGTCAGCAGGTCGGCGGTCGAACCGCCGGAGAGAACGACCTGGGCCAGCCGGGGTCCGACACCGCTGACGCCGAGGCAGTGTTCGAACAGGGTGCGCTCCGCCTCGGTCCAGAAGCCGAACAATTCGATCGCGTCGGCGCGCACGTGGGTGTGGATGTGGAGACCGAACTCGGCGTCGGCTTCCAGCTTGTCCAGCTCGAACCAGGTCGAGAGGGGGATGCGTACGGAGTACCCGACGCCGCCCACGTCGAGCACCAGGAGTTCGGGACCCAGGGACTGACGACGCCCGCGCAGGTAGCCGATCAAGCGGGAGTCGCGGGCCGTGCGGCGGTCAGGTTCCGGCCGCCTCGGTCTCTCCGAGACCGAAGTTCTCGATGAAGTCCTTCGTGTAGCTGACGCCGAGCTCTTCTCGCAGGCGTCCGAGCACGGATTGCAGCATGCTCAAGGTGCGTTCGGCCAGGAGCTCGTTCCGGGTCGACGCCGGATCGAACTGCAGCGGGTCGAAGGACTGCCGTTCCGTGACCTCGAACAGCACGCCGCCGAACGGCGTGTCGACCGGGCCGCCGAACTGGCCCGCGGAGAGACCGAAGACCTCCCGGGAGAGGTCGGGCGCGGCGCCCAGGGCTCCGATCGGCTGCCGCAGGCCGAAGCTGCCGCTCTCCTCCACCGTCGCGTCGAACTCGTTCGCCGCGTCGTCCAGGCTCAGTCCCCCGTCCAGCCGCTGCTTCGTCTCGGTGAGCGCGGCGGTCAGCAGTTCGTCCTCCTTCTGACGGCGCAGCGCGTCGCGTACGTCGACCTCGACCTCCGCGAACTCGGCATCGCGCGGTGGCAGGGCCTCCAATAGCGAGAGGAGAGCCCAACCGGCCGCGATCCGGACCGGCTGCGACCACGCGCCGGATTCCAGGCCGAACGCCTCCGAGGAGAAGTTGAAGTTGCGGCCGACGCCGGGAACGGCGTCGGCCTCGGCGAACGGCTCGGTGACCTCGAAGCTGAGACCCTCGGCGGCGGCCAGTTCACGGGCCTCCGTTTCGCCCTCGAAGGGCTGGTCCGCCAGCCTCCCGGCGAGAGCGTCGATGCGGCTCCGGCCCTCCTCCTCCGCCCTGGTGGCCAGGAGCTGGACGCGGATCAGGTTGCTCACCTCCTCCAGGGTCTGCCGCCCACCTTCCCTGCGGTCGTGAACCAGGATCAGGTGGTGTCCGGTGCGGGGTCCGAGCTGGTTCTCGATCGGACCGACCAGCTCGCCGCTGGCGGCACCGAAGGCCGCGTCCTCGAAAGCCGCTGTCATCGCGCCCCGGCCGAAGTAACCGAGGTCGCCGCCGTTCTCCCTGTTCGCCTCGTCGTCCGAGTGTTCGGCGGCCAGCGCGGCGAAGTCCTCGCCCGCCTCGATGCGCCGGCGCAGGTCGTTCAACTCCGCGCGGGCCTGCTCGCCGCTGCGACTCGCGGTCTCGAGCAGGAGGATGTGGCTGGCCCTCACCTGTTCCGGCACTTCGAACTGCGCCGTGTTGTCGTCGTAGTACCGCCGGACCTCTTCGTCCGTCACTTCGAGTTCGGCCCGGACCGTGTTCGTGTTGACCAGGAGGTAGCCGACCCGTCTGCGCTCCGGCAGCCGGAAGTCGTCCCTGTTCTCGTCGAAGAAGGCGGCGGCCTCCTCGGCGGAAGGTTCGGCATCCGCCCCATAGCGGCTGGCGGGAACCTGGATGTAGCGGATGGCCGCCCGCTCGGCGGCGTCGCGAGCCCGCCGTTCGACTTCGGCGTCGGAGACGTGGGCGACCTCGGTCAGGGCCGCCTGCAGCTTGCCCACCAGGAGGGACGTACGCAGCTCGGCCTCGAACTCGTCCACCGTGTAGCGGGCCCTGCGCAGGGCATCCTGGTACTGGCGGGCGCCGACGAAGTTGCCGGCGGCGTCGGTCAGGGCGGGTATCGAGAGGATCTCCTCCTGCAGCTCGTCGTCGCTGACCGTCAGTCCCAGCCGTTCGGCCTCCCGGGTGAGGAGGCGGTCGTTGATCAGGGCTTCGAGCGTCTGCACGGGCAACTGCAGTTGATCGGCGAGGTCCGCCGTGTACGCGTCGCCGTAGATCTCCCGGTAGCGGTTCTCGGCGTTCCGGTAGGCGCGCTCGAACTCGCTGAAGGTGATGTCCTCCCGGCCGACCTTGGCTGCGACCTGGTTGATCTGGGTGCCGTCGAGCGCCTGAAAGTCCGTGAAGACCAGCAGGACGAACACTCCGGCGAGTCCGATCGCCAGCGGGTAGAAGCTCTTGATGTTCTTTCGGATGACGTTCAGCATGGCGGTGGCTCCACTGCCGCGTGCGCAAGCGGTGACGATGGTAACAGGATAAGGTTCGCCCCGATGCGCTTCCTGCATTGGTTCTCCAGCGATCTGGCAATCGACCTGGGGACCGCGAACACGCTCGTGTTCACCCAGGCGAACGGCATCGTCGTGCGCGAGCCGTCGGTCGTGGTCGTGAACAACCAGAGCAACCGCATCGAGGCGGTCGGCGCCGAGGCCAAGGAGATGCTGGGCCGCACGCCCGGGATCCTGGTGCTCGTGCGGCCGATGAAGGACGGCGTGATCGCCGACTTCGAGATGACCGAGCAGATGCTCAAGTACTTCATTCGCAAGGCCCATCACGGCTGGCGTTTCGCCCGCCCGCGGATCGTGATCGGCGTGCCGTCCGAGATCACTCCCGTGGAGAAGCGCGCGGTGCGGGAGTCGGCCATGAGCGCCGGCGCCTCGGAGGTCTTCCTGGTCGAGCAGGCCATGATGGCCGCGATCGGCGCCGGTCTGCCGATCACCGAACCGACCGGCAACATGATCGTGGACATCGGAGGCGGCACGACCGATGTCGCCGTCATCTCGCTCGCCGGGACGGTGTACAGCCGGTCGTTGCGGGTGGCGGGCAACGCGATGGACGACGCGATCGCCCAGCACCTGAAGAAGGAGCACAATCTCCTGATCGGCGAGCGGACGGCAGAGGGAATCAAGGTCGAGATCGGCTCCGCGTTTCCCCTCCAGAAGAAGATGCACATGAACATCACGGGGCGCGACCTCGTGAAGGGCGTGCCGCGCAGTCTGAAGGTCTCCGACGGAGAGATCCGCGAAGCGCTGGCCGAGCCGGTGTCCGCGATCGTCAATTCGGTGCTTCAGGCCCTCGAACGGATGCCGCCTGAGCTTTCAGCCGACGTGATGGACAAGGGCATCGTGCTGTCCGGCGGCGGAGCTCTGCTCCACGCTCTCGACCAGCGCCTGCGCGAGGCGACGGGACTGCCGGTCTTCGCCGCCGAGGATCCGCTTGCGTCCGTCGTTCTCGGCACCGGCCGGGCACTGCGGGACATCGATCTGCTGCGAAGGGTCTCCGTTCGCTAGCGCAGGCTCCTAGGCACGAAGAGCTAAGGTCTTCCTGGATGAGCGAGCGCCGGGTCGCGATCGTGTTCGGCGGCGTCGTGGTCTTCCTGCTGGCGTTGCTCACGGCTCAGGAGCCGCAGAGGGCGGGGGACCTGGCGCTCTGGGTCGAGGGCCCGGTCAAGCAGTTCGTCGCCGCCGTTGCCGAGACCGTGGACCGCGTCCGCCGGGGTCGGGTTGCCCGGGCCGAGATGGAGCGCCAGAACGTGGAGTTGCGGGCGCGCGTCCGCGAACTCGAGGCGGCCTACGCAGCCAGCGTGGGCGCCCGTCTGGAGAGCGACCTGGTCTCGAAGCAACTGCGCTACGAGCCGCCCGCGGATGCGGATCTCCTGTTGGCGGATGTCGCTTACGTCGATCACCACTCCTTCAGGCGGACCGCGATCCTGCGCCTCCCGGCTGGCGCCAGGCGGGAGGACTGGTCGCGGAAAACCGTGACGACGGCTGAGGGCCTGCTGGGACGGGTCGTCTCGGCCGGCGGTGGCTATGCCCGGGTGCTGCTGGTCACGGACCGGGACTCCTCGGTCGGCGCCATGGTCGAGCGTACGCGTCGCCAGGGCATCGTCCGCGGTACGAGGGAGGATCCCGGCGTGCTCTCGCTCGTATTCCTGCCGCTGCAGGTCGACGTGCGCCCCGGGGACCTCGTGGTCACCGCGGGCATCGACGGCGTCTTCCCGCGCGGCATCCCGATCGGCACGATCACTTCGGTCGAGTCCGACGGCGACCTGTTCCACGCCATCAAGGTGGTTCCGAGCGTCGATCTGGGATCGCTCACGCATGCGTACATCTGGCGCCACGACCCGGTGCCCGAGGTGTACATGGACGGCGGGGATGGCGTCAGCCGGTAGGTTCGCCGGTGCTCTGGCGGCGGTCGCTCTCGTCGAGGTCCTGCTGGGTGAAGTGGTGCCGGCCGCGGCGAATGTCGTTGAACTGTTCGTGCTGCTGGTCGTCCTCACAAGCCTCAGGGGGAATTCGCTTCACGGTCTGACCGGCGGTCTCGCGGCCGGTCTGGTCCAGGACACTCTCACGGCCTCGCTCTTCGGTCTGCACAGCCTGGCCTGCTGTGTCGTCGGCTACGCGGTCGCGAGAGCGTCGCAGCGGATCCTGACGAACCAGCGCATCGTGGCGGGACTCCTGATCGCGGCGGGCGTGATGGTGCATCAGGTTCTGGTGATCGGCCTGCTCACCGTTCTCGACATTGCCGACGTCGACCCCGACTTGCTCGTCGTCCTCTCACGGGCTCTCCTGACGAGCGCGGTGGGCCTGGCGTACCTGTGGCTGGCCCGGCGACTGCGAGAGTGGGCCCTCAGGCGGCGTACACTGGCAGCGAGACGACTTCGTTCGAAGTAGCCCGGAGGCAACGGTGAACCTGGAAAGCCCTGGCCACGAACACAGTGCGGATCGCGTGCTGCTGCTGATGGCGACCCGCCTGAGGTGGCTCGTCGGGTCTCTGGCGGTCGGTTTCGCCGTCGTTCTCGGTTCGTACTGGTACTACCAGGTCGTTCGCGGGGAGCACTACGGCCGGCTGGCGGAGAACAACCGCCTGCGGATCCTGCGGCTGGACGCGCCTCGCGGGTTGATCTACGACCACTCCGGTCAAGTCCTGGTTGAGAACACACCGACTTTCCGCCTGTTGATCGTGCGGAACCGGAGCGCCGATCTGGAGGCGAGCCTGGCGTTTGCGGCCGACATTCTCGGCCACGACGACAGCAGGGAGCTGGAGCGTTCGCTCGAGCGCTACCGCGGCGTCGGTTCGGACGTCCCCGTGCTGCTGGCTGAGGAACTGGAACTGAACCAGGTCGCACGCTTCGAGGTGTCGGTCCTGGAGCATCCGGAGTTCGAGGTCTCCGCTTCGAGGCGCCGCCTCTACCGGTACAGCGACCAGACCGCGCATCTCCTCGGGTATCTCAGCGAACCCACGGCGGCCGAGCAGGATCGGGATCCCACCCTGGTCGCGGCCGACATGATCGGCCGCAGCGGCGTGGAACGCCTGCGGGACCGCGCACTGCGCGGCACGGCGGGCGAACGCACGGTGGTCGTCGACAGCCGGGGTCGGTTGGTGTCCGACGAGGATGTCGACCGGCTCGACGCGGTGGCCGGCGAGTCCGTCCAGCTGACCGTCGACCTCCGACTACAGCAGGAAGCGCAAAGCCTGCTGGTGGACAAGGTCGGCGCGATCGTGGCTCTCGATCCCAGGGACGGCGCGGTGCGGGCCATGGCCTCCTCGCCTTCCTTCGATCCGAACGGCTTCGCCGGTCGGCTCAACCAGGAGGATTGGGAGCGGATCGTCGGCGCGCCGAACAGACCTCTGCAGAATCGGGCCATCCAGAACACCTACCCGCCGGGATCGGTGTTCAAAATCGTCATGGCGGTGGCGGGTCTGGCGGAGGGCCTGATCGATGCGGAGGAACGGATCTGGTGCGGGGGCGCGACACGGATCTACGACCGCCGCTGGCGCTGCTGGCAATCGAGAGGTCACGGTCGCCTGAATCTTCGCGGCGCCCTTCAGAACTCCTGCGACATCTATTTCTACCGGCAGGGCATGAAGATAGGGATCGAGACGATCGCCCGCTACGCCCGCCGGTTGGGGCTCGGTGAGCCGACGGGTATCGAGTTGCCCGGCGAGCGGGAAGGACTGGTGCCCGATTCCGAGTGGAGCCTGACGAGCCGGGGGCTGCCCTGGTATCCCGGTGAAACGATTTCGGTGGCGATCGGCCAGGGACCGCTGCTGACCACACCGCTTCAGGTGGCGGTGATGACGGCGGCGGTCGCGAACGGGGGCTTTCTGGTGCGGCCCTTCGTGTTGGCGGGTGGAGCGCGGCGGCCGGAGCCGATCGGCCTCGATGACGAGGTCGTGGCCTTCGTCGCGGACGCGCTGGCCAATGTCGTGGAGGCGGGCACCGGCCGCAGCGCCAGGAACCCGGTCGTGACGGTCGCGGGGAAGACCGGCACCGCGCAGGTCATCGCTCAGGAGACCTGGACGCGATCCGAGGACCTGCCGTTCGAGCACGGGGACCACGCCTGGTTCACGTCCTACGCTCCGGTCGCTGCGCCGGAACTGGTCGTCGTCGTGTTCGTGGAACACGGAGGCCGGGGTTCCGAGGTCGCGGCGCCCCTGGCCAGGCGGATGCACGAGAGCTACTTCGGTGCTTCTCCCCAGACCTGATCCCTGGCTCCAGGTCCGGCGGCTGCGGGCCGTCTCGTGGCAACTCGCCGGCGCGGCGCTGGCCCTGTCGACGGTGGGTCTGGTGGTGATCTCGAGCGCCTCGGCCGAACTGCCGGCCGACTACGTCTCGCGCCAGTCGCTGTGGATCGCTCTGGGCGTGGTGGTCATGCTCGTAGCCGCCCTCGTCGACTACAACGTCCTGCTTCGGTACGCCATCTGGATCTACGTCGTGGCCGTGTTGGTGCTGGCGGCAGTGACGTTCTTCGGCCACGAAGCCGGTGGTGCGCGCAGTTGGATCGGGATCGGCGGTCTCGGCGGCCAGCCGTCGGATTTCTGCAAGATCGCGACGGTTCTGCTGCTGGCGCGGCGGCTGGCGGAATCCCAGGCTCCCGTTCCTCCCCGCGGCGGCCTGTGGGTCACGGCAGCCATCTGTGCGCTTCCGGTGCTCCTGATCGCGCGCCAGCCCGACATGGGGGGCGCCCTGATGTTCGTGCCCGCGCTCGCCGCGATGGCGGTCGTCACCGGCGTCAGTCTGCGTTCGGCGCTCGTCGCGTTCGGCGCGGCTTTGGCGCTCGTGGCCGCCCTGTGGGTGTTCGCTCTGCCGGACTACCAGAAGACGCGTGTCCTGAGTTATATGCAGCCCCAGGCGGATCCCCTGGGATCGGGTTACCAGGTGCGTCAGAGCCGGATCGCGGTCGGATCGGGGCAGGCCCTGGGCAAGGGCTATGGCGAAGGGACGCAGTCGAACCTGCGCTTCCTGCCGACGCCGCACACGGACTTCGTGTTCGCGGTGCTGGCCGAGGAATACGGATTCGCCGGCGTCACGCTCGTCATGGCGCTGTTCCTCCTCTACCTGGGTAACGGTGTCCGCATCGCGCTGTCGGCCCGGGATCCGGCAGGTCTGCTGCTGGTGGTCGGCCTTCTGGCCTTTCTCACCGGCTACGTTCTCTACAATACGGCGATGGTGGTCGGATTGCTGCCGATCACGGGCATACCGCTGCCCTTCCTGAGCTACGGCGGTTCCTTCATGCTCTTCTGCTGCGCGGCCACGGGGCTGATGATCGGCCTCGACCTGCGGCGGTTCGTCAACGTCTGATCAGTCCGGTACCCGCTGCGGACAAGTCGGTCTTCCACGTCGTATGGACACAGAGCTTCTGGTGGAGAGCGATCCGCTCCAGACGCGGGTCGCCGTCGTCGAGTCCGGCCGGTTGGCGGAACTGCTGATCGAGCGCCGCGGGCGCCGCGGTCAGGTCGGGAACCTGTACAAGGGCCGGGTGCGCCGCGTGCTCCCCGGCATGAGAGCGGCGTTCGTCGACCTGGGACTCGCTCGTGACGGCTACCTGTGGATCGAGGACTGTTTGCCGCGTCGCGGCCAGGACCTGATCGTTCAGGTCACCAAGGATGGACTCGCGGGCAAGGGAGCGCGGATCACCACCCAGATCACGCTGCCCGGCCGCTACCTGGTGCTGACGCCGACCGCGGACCGTGTCGGCGTCTCGAAGCGCATCGTCGACGACGAAGAACGGGATCGCCTGAAGCGACTGGCATCGGCCGTATGCGACGACGACAGCCCCGCGCTTGGGTGCATCGTGCGGACCGCGGCGACCGGCGCGGCCGAGGAACAGATCCGGGCGGACTACGCGGCGCTCCTGGCGGTCTGGCGGCGGCTCGAGGAGCGGGCGGCGGCCGTGCCCGCGCCGGCCCTGCTCCAGCGGGAGGACGAGCTGGACCTTCGTGTGATCCGCGACCTGTTCTCGGTCGATTTCGGGGCGCTGCTGGTCGACGGAGCCGACGCCTACCGGCGAATCGCGGAGTACCTCGAGCGGGTGCAGCCGGAGCTCGTCGACCGCGTCGAGCGGACCCGGAGAGGCCTGTTCGAGCGCTACCGGATCGACGACCAGGTAGAAGCCGCGTTGCGCGACCGCGCACCGCTTCCGTCCGGCGGCTACCTGGTGATCAACCAGACCGAGGCGCTGGTCGCGATCGACGTGAACACCGGCCGGGACGTGGGCTCCGCGGACTTCGAAGAGACGATTCTCAGGACGAACCTGGAGGCGGTCGTGGAGGCGGTGCGCCAAATCCGGCTGCGCGACCTGTCCGGCATCCTGGTGATCGATCTGATCGACATGGAGCGCGAGGACCACCGCGAGCGGGTGTTCGTCCGCCTTGAAACGGAGCTGAAGCGAGACCGCGCCAGACACAGGGTGCTCGACATCTCGGAGTTCGGCCTGGTCCAGCTGACCCGGCGGCGCAGCCACGCGAATCTGGAGACGTTGCTGACCAGGGACTGCCCCTACTGTCAGGGGGCGGGCCGGATCAAGTCGGTTGCCACGATCTGTCTGGAGTTGCGGCGGAGCTGCCTGGCCCGGGCCAGGGCCGGGGTCCGTCAGTTGGCGGTGCGGGTCCACCCCGAGGTCCTGGAGGGTCTGCGCGGCACCGAGTCGGCGGTGCTCGACGGCCTGCAGGGGGCGTTCGAAGCACCGGTCATCGTTCAGGCGGACCCGGAGTTGCATCGCGAGCACTTCGTCCTGGCCGAACTGGTGGGGGAGCGGGCCTGAACTCCGAGGCGGACGGGCCGGAACTCCGGTTCGAGTTCGACGGCGTGACCGGCGCCGTCGACCCGGGGGCCGCGGGCGACCTGGATGCCGACTTCGAAGCGGCTCTTCGCCGCCTCCTCGATCCGGCGAACGCCGGCCGCAGTCTGCACTGGGGCCGGAGCTACCTGTACGAAGGCTCGTGGCAGCGGCGCCGGGACGGGGGCGAAGTCGCCGTCGTCGTCAAGCAGTTCCGTCACGACGACCTGCGGGCGAGGCTTCGCCGACGCCGCCGGGGCAGTCGGGCGCGGCTGAGCTTCCATGCCGCGCGCCGGCTCCGGGGTCTCGGCATCCCGACGCCGGAGCCGCTGCTCTACGCGGAGTCGACGGCCGTGGAGGGTCCCGCCTGGTTCGTGTGCCGGCGGGTGCCGGAGGCCGTGGAACTGCGGTACGTGCTCAGGGCTCTGAACACCGGCGAAGGCAAGGTGCGTTTCCCCGGGATCGACGGAGCGGTCCTGCTGCGGCGGGTCGGCGCTCTGGCCGCGGAACTGCACCGGCACGGCGTTTGGTTCCGGGATCTGACCTCCGGCAACGTGCTGCTGTCGGGACCGACCACGGATGCCGAGCTGTACCTCGTGGATCTGAACCGCGCCCGCTTCCGGGGACGGCTGTCGGTGAGCCAGCGCCTGCGGGATCTCAGCAGGATGCCCGTGTTGCGCCCGGCGGATCGCGCCGAATACCTCCGCGGCTACCGCCCCGCCGGGCTGCCGCGGTTTCAGCAGCTCTGGTTCGACCTCTACCACCACGGTTTCCGTCTCAGGATCCGGTCCAAGCACGGTGCCCGGCGGGGTCTGCGCCGCGTGGCCGACCTGCTCCTGCCGCGCCGGCGCGCGCACCCTCACGTCCCCGGCGCGGACACGGCCGCGAAGGCTCAGGAACGGGCCGTGTGGGATCCGCTCACCGACCAGCCCCACCAGCACGCAACCCGCCGTCAGCGCCTCGGGATCCGTCTGCGCGACGCGGCCCATCATGCCCGTCCGCTGCTTCGCGCCGCCGGACCGCTGCTCGGATCGATCCTCGAGGCGAAGCGCGTTCGGCGCCGGGTCGATCGACTCGCGGAGAGGATCCCGTTCCATGGCCTCGGTGTGGCGGTCGGTCCTGATTCGGCGCCGGTTGGCGACCTGGTCGAGGCGATCGACGATCTCGGCGTCGACAGCGTGTTGCTGCGCTTCCATCTCTGGCGGGATCTCCACGGCGACCTGCTGGAGTTGGCGGAGATCCTCGCCCGGGCGGAAAGGAGGCCGGTCGACCTGGTGTTCCAGTTGAGCCAGGACCGGTCGCTCGTGCGGGACGGCGAACTCTGGCGACGGCGCGTGGAGGAGGCCGTCGCCGCGCTGATGCCGTTCGGGCAGAGCTTCCTCATCGGCCAGGCGCCCAACCGGAGCAAGTGGGGCGTGTGGAGACCTGATGAGTACTGGAGTCTCCTGGCTGCCGGCGCGAGAGCCGTGCGGGCAGCGGAAGGGGACGCCTGCGTTCTCGCTCCCGCGGTCATCGACTTCGAACCGCACGCGACAGCCGGACTGGCGCACTCGGGGCTGCCGGAGCACCGGTTCGACATCCTGGCGAGTCAGCTCTACGTCGACCGGCGGGGGGCGCCGGAGAACCGCCAGCTCGGCTTCGACCTCGCCGGCAAGCTGGCCCTGCTGCGAGCCCTGGCCCGCAGGGCGCCCGACTGCGCGTCGGATCGAAGCTGGGTCACCGAGTTCAACTGGCCGCTCCGGGAAGGGCCCCACGCACCGGCCGGCCGCGATGTCGCCGTCGACGAGGACACCCAGGCCAGCTACCTCGTCCGCTACTGCCTCGAGGCACTGGGAACCGGCCTTGCCGAGCGTGTCTTCTGGTGGCAGTTGGCGGCGGCCGGCTACGGGCTGATCGATCCCCGTGGCGGTGCCCTGCGCCGGCGGCCGGCTTACCTTGCCCTCCGTCAGCTCCAGGGCGCGTTCGCGGGCGCCGGGGTCGAACGTCTGAGGTTGCCGCCGGGAGTGCGCGGCTACCGGGCGCTCCGGCCCGGTCGGGAGATCCAGGCGCTGTGGACGACCGACCGCCGTGGCCGCTCCTTCCGTCCCCCCGTCCGCGTGCGCAGGGCATGGGACCGCGACGGCGAGGAGTCGGATTCCGCCGACGTTCCGCTCGGCCCGGCTCCGGTCTACTTCGAGTGCGAGCGCCGCCAAAGCCGGACGTAAGATGACTTCGGGCGATGATCGAAGTGGCTCGATGTCTGATTCGCTACCGCGGCCTGGTCTGGACGCTGGTGTTGCGGGAGCTTCGCGCGCGCTACCGGGGCAGCGTGCTGGGCTTCCTCTGGTCCCTGATCAACCCGCTGCTGCTGCTTGCCGTGTACTCGTTCGTCTTCAGCCAGATCCTGCCTCGCGACGTGGTCTCGGTGGAGCCCTACGGCGTCTTTCTGGTGACGGGCCTCTTTCCCTGGATCTGGGTGTCCACCTCCCTTCTGGAGGGCTGCTCGTCCCTGACCGGCAACAGTGCGCTGATCCGCAAGGCGGTGTTTCCGGTCGAGGTGCTGCCCGCGGTGGCGGTGGTGGCGAACCTCGTGCACTTCCTGCTCGCGCTTCCGATCGTGGCCGTGGCGCTGATCCTGAGCCGGCTGCTCGGCTATCCGGTCGCCGGCTGGACCTTCGTGCTGTTGCCGGCCGTCCTGTTGATCGAGGTGGTCGTGGTGGCGGGCCTCGTCTTCGCGCTGTCCGCGGTGAACGTCCACTTCAAGGACGTTCGGGACCTGCTCGGCAACGTCCTCGTGCTGGCCTTCTTCATGGCGCCGATCATCTACACGCTGAGCGACATCCCTCCCCGGTTGGCCCAGCTGGTGCAGTTGAACCCGTTCACGTCCTTCACGGTGGCGATCCAGGATCTTCTCTTCTTCGGGCGCCTGCCGGTGACCGGGGACTGGCTCGTCATGGCGGTGATCGCCGTCGTGTCGTGGGCCGTGGGCGCCAGCCTGTTCGCCCGCCTGAGCGACACCCTGGCCGAGGCGGTCTGAGTTGCCCGCGCCGGCAGTCGTCCTCCGCGGCGTGGGCAAACGCTACCGGCGCGAGGCCGGCGGCTACCGCCTGCGGACGCTGAAGAGCGCGCTGCTCGAAGGCAGCCTGACGAGTGGGCTGGGCGCGGCCGACGCGGTCGATGCGCTCGAAGACGTCAGCTTCGAGGTCGCTGCCGGCGAGGCGGTCGGCGTGATCGGCGGCAACGGTTCGGGCAAGTCGACGCTGATCAAGCTGGTCGCCGGCCTGTTGCGCCCGACGGCCGGCGAGCTCGCTGTGAACGGCCGGGTGGCGGCCCTGATCGAGCTCGGCGCGGGTTTTCATCCCGAGATCTCGGGTCGGGAGAACATCTTCATCAACGGCGCCCTGCTCGGGCTGAGCCGGCGCCGGCTCGAAGAGCGCTACGAGGACATCGTGGAGTTCGCGGGCCTTTCCGACTTCATCGAAGAGCCGATCAAGAACTACTCCTCGGGCATGTACGTCCGCCTCGGCTTCTCGGTCGCGATTCACACCGACCCCGAGATCCTCCTGGTCGACGAGGTGCTGGCGGTCGGCGACGAGGAGTTCGTCCACCGCTGCATCGCCCGGATCGAGGAGCACCTTGCCGGGGGCGGCACGCTGCTCTTCGTGAGCCACTCGATGGGCCTGGTCGAGGAACTCTGCGACCGGGCCGTCTGGCTGGATCAGGGGCGTCCCCGGGCGATCGGTTCGCCGCGGCGCGTGATCGACGCGTATCTCGAGGACGTGGCGAAGCGCGAGGGCGAGGCCCATGACCGTCGCCGGGCCCTCGACGTCCAGCAGGAGCAGTCGCCGCCGGAGGAAGAGGAGGCCGCCGCGACGGCGCCTGCCGCGGAGGAGGAGATCCCGCGCTGGGGCTCCGGCCAGGCGAGGATCGTTGGCGCGCGCCTGCTGGCAGGGACCTCGTCCGAGGAGCGCTATCACGTGCACTGCGGGGAGGCGGTGGCTTTCGAGCTCCAGGTGGAGCCGCGAGAAGACCTCGACGACTTCGTCTTCGGAGTCGGGGTCAAGACGCCCCGCGGTGTCGACTGCTGGGGCACGAACACGGATCTCGCCGGCTACGAACCGTTGCTGCTTCGCGGTCCGGTGCGGGTACGCCTGGTCTGCCCGGAACTGCGGCTGGCGCCTGGCGAGTACACGGTCGATCTCGCGGTTCACGCGCGCGACGGTAGAGCGTACGATTACCGTCGCGGAGCGTTCAGGTTCACGGTGGCCGAGAGTTCCGCGCTCCGAAGCATCGGTCTCTACCTGCCCGACCATGAGTGGCAGGTCGAGGCGCTCCCCGGCGGCGGCGCCGACGGGGCGGCTGCCTTACCAGCGGCGATCGACTGGCTTGCACCCAGTGACTCACGGAGGATGGAATGAGCGAGCGACCCAAGGAAGAGCAGGGCGATCTGGATTCGTCCTCGTCGATCAACGTCAAGATCGGCGACGCCGAACTGAAGGGGGCGTACTCCAACCTGCTGCGCATCACCCATACCCGCGAGGAGTTCATCCTCGACTTCATCAACGTGGTGCCGCCCCAGGGGATCGTCAGCGCCCGGATCGTGACCAGCCCGGGGCATCTCAAGCGGATCATCCGCGCCCTCGGGACGAACCTGCGGCGCTACGAGGAAGTCCACGGCGTGATCGAGGAGGCCCCCGATCCGACGGAACAGTCCGGCCGCGTCAACTGACGCGCTGGCTCTTGAGGTACATCGACGCGATCACGTCGCGGTAGCGTTCGCTGACGATCTTCCGGCGCACCTTCAGGGTGGGCGTGATCTCACCCTCCTCGATCGTCAGCTCGCGCTCCAGCAGCCGGAAGCGGCGCACCCGTTCATGGGCCGGCAGGAGTGCGTTTGCCCGGTCGAGCAACCCCTGGACGATCTCCTGCAGGCGCGGGTCCTCGCGGAGCTCGGCCGGGTCCATGCCGGCGAACGGCGCCGGCGGCTCGGCGTAGTTCGGCACGACGAGGGCGTTGAGGTACGGGTAGCCGTCGCCGACCACGACCACCTGCGCCACTGCTGGATGCGTGATCAGCATCTGCTCGATCGGCTGGGGCGCGACGTTCTTGCCGCCGCTCGTCACCAGCAGGTCCTTCTTGCGGTCGGTGATGTAGAGGTAGCCGTCGTCGTCGAGACGGCCGATGTCGCCGGTGTGGAACCACCCGTCCTGATCGATCGCCTCCGCCGTCGCGTCGGGTTTCTTCCAGTAGCCCTCCATCAGGCCTTCGGTGCGGGCCAGGATCTCGCCGTCGTCGTCGATCCTGAGTTCGACCCCGGGCGCCGCCATGCCGACCGACCCGCGGCGCGTGGCGCCGGGGTACTCGACGGCCAGCACCGGCGCGGTTTCGGTCAGGCCGTAGCCCTGGTAGAGGCGGATGCCGATCGCGTCGAAGAACGCGGCGACTTCGTCGGCGATCGCGGCGCCGCCGGAGATGGCGAACCGCAGCCGACCGCCGAAGCGTTCCTTGATCTTGCTGAACACCAGACGGTCGGCGACCAGGCCCCGGAGCCGGGCGCCGCCGCGTTCGGCCCGCCGCCGGCCGACCCCGAGCGCCCAGTCGATCAGCCGGCGCCGGAGCCGCGGCTGGCTCGCGAAGGTGCCCTGGATGCGGACGTAGGCGCTCTCGTAGAGCCTGGGCACCGAGCACAGGACGGTCGGTCGAACGACCGGCATCAGGCCGGCGACGCGCTCGATCGCCGGGGAGTAGTGGATCGACACCCCGAGGTAGAAGAACAGATAGTCGACGGTGCGCTCGAAGACGTGCGAAAGCGGCAGGAAGGAGAGGGCCTGGTCCTCTTCGCCCAGCTCGAAGAGTTTCTCGCAGGCGAGGAGGTTCGAGACGAAGTTCCAGTGCGACAGCACGACGCCCTTCGGGTCGCCGGTGGTGCCCGAGGTGTAGATGATGCTGGCCGTATCGCTCCTGTCCACCCGGCCGCGGAAGGCCTCGAGGTCCGTGTCCGCGGCCAGCGCCGGATCGCCGATCAGCGCATCGAGGGTCGTGCCGCCCTCGGCCGCCGCGTCGGCGTCCATCGCGACCAGCCGCAGGCCCTGCCGCTCCGTCCCGCCTTCGCCCTGGCCGTCGGGGGCGAGACCGGCCAGCAGGTCCCGTTTGGCCCTGTCGTCGTAGAAGACCCACTCGGCGCCGCTGTCGAGGAGGATGTAGGCGACCTGGGCCGCCGTCAGCGTCGGGTAGATCGGCACCGGCACGGCGCCCAGCAGGTGGCACGCGAAGTCGACCACGTGCCACTCCGGGCGGTTCGTCGCGAACAGTGCGATGCGATCTCCCTTGGCCACGCCGCGCGACTCGAGCGCCAGGGCCGTGCGGCGGACGCTGTCCGTGAAGTCCGCGGCGGACAGCGACTCCATCCGCCGGTGGCGGCGGATCGTGAGCAGGCCCTCGCGGTGGCCGTAGCGCTCTGCCGAGAGCAGGAGGAGATCGGAAAGGGTTTCCAAGGACGTAGACGCTAGCACTCCGCTAGCGCGGCGGGCGCGGTCCGAACAGCGCCGATCCGATCCGAACGTGGGTGGCGCCCTCGAGGACGGCCGCCTCGAAGTCCGCGCTCATCCCCATCGACAGCCATCCTTCGCGCTCTCCGAACAGACCGTCGCGGCCCAGTTCGTCGCGCAGGCGCCGCAGGGCCGCGAAGTCGCGCCGGGCATTCCCGGGGTCGCTCCGACGCGGAGGAATCGCCATCAGGCCGCGGATCAGCAGGTGGTCGAGTTGCGCTAGCCCGAGCATCGTCCCGGTGTCCTCGGGCAGGAAGCCGTGCTTGCTCGGCTCGCGCCCGATGTTGACCTCGAGGAGGCAGGTCCGAACACCGCCTTGCCGATCCCGGAGCACCCGATCGAGCCGCCGCGCCACCTTCACCCGGTCGACCGCCTCGAACACGTCGAAGACACGGCAGGCCCGCGGGGCCTTGTTCGTCTGCAGCGGTCCGATCAGGCGCCACTCCACGTCGTCGTGGCCGGCCTCGCGCAGTGCCGCGCGATGCGCTTCGCCCTCCTGGACCTGGTTCTCACCCAGGATCCGCAGGCCGGCGTCGACGGCTTCGAGGATGCGCTCCAGGGGTTGCCGCTTGCAGGCGCCGACCAGGCTGACCTCAAGCTCGCCTCGGCCGGCGCGGCGGCAGGCCTCGGCGACCCGCCCGGTCAGTGCCGCATAGCGTTCTGCCGTCGTGCTCCGCGGCGGCTTGCTCAGTCGGACTCTCCGTCGTCGAGGTAGAGGATCCGCTGGCAGGAGTCACACGGCACGATGGCCCCCTGGGTCTGGATCTGCAGCACGACCTGGGGTCTGATCCGGTAGTTGCAGAACGAGCAGTGCCGGATCGGGGCCCTGGCGCTTTCGATGACGCGGATGACGGCGAGCGGGGCGCCGCCATGGCGATCGAACAGACGCTGATACTGCTTCAGCGCCGCGGGGGGCAGGCGCTCGCGAAAGACCTCGATCCTGCCTTCCAGCACTTGAACCCGTTTCCGCATCGCGGGCTTCTGTTCCTCCCAGGCGGCCAGAGCCTCCTGGTACTGCTGGTCCAGGGACTCGAAGGCTCCCCGGAGTTCGTCGAGCCGCGCGGCCGCCACGTCCTGCTGCTCGAGCGCCAGAAGCGCCCTGTCGTCCGCTTCCCGCATCTGGGCGCGGACCGTGTCGATCTCACTCAGGAGGGCGCCGTACTCGCGCTGCGTCGTGACGCGGGAAATCTGTTCCTGGTAGCGGTCGATGCTGTCCTTTCCGGCCGCCCTCTCCGCTTCGGCGGCCCGGCGTTCCAGTTCCGCCTGCCGCTGCTCCTCTTCCAGCTCCTCGATCTCGCTGCGGCTGGTCTCGTACTGATCGTGAAGTTCCTGCATCGACTCGGGAACCCCGTCGAGCAGGGTGAGGCTGCGTGTGAGTTCTACGCTTGCCTCCTGAAGTTCTACGATCGTGTCAAGGACTCTTTCCATTCAGATTCGTTCCGGAGCTGCGCGGTATGGGTCCACCTGGATTCGAACCAGGGACCTGCCGGTTATGAGCCGGATGCTCTAACCGCTGAGCTATGGACCCTTCGGACCCGAGCGCAGTGCCGCAGTATAGCCCCACCCACCGGCCCACGATCGCGCGGCTACGCCGCCCTGCGGCGGGTCGCCTTGGGGTATACTCGCGGGTACGCAAGTCGCGAGCCAAGGAGGCGCCAGGATGTCGAGAATCACTCCGCTCAGGCGGCCGGATTGGGCGGGCTTTGCCGCCTCGATCGCCGTCATACTTCTACTTGCTTCCGTCACTGCATGCGGTCCTTCCGAGGAGGAGCGCACGGCTACGGCGAGAGCCGAGGCATGGGCCGAACTGGAGGAAGCGCAGGCTGCCCTGAATGCCAAGCGGGGTGAGCTGGAGCAGTTGCGCGCGCAGGCCGCGGCGCCCGGCGAAGACGAAGATGCCGAAGCGCTTGCCGCTCAGGTCGAGGCGCTGGATGAAGAAGTCGGCGGCGACGGGGAGGCCTTGCAGCAGAAGCTGGTCAACTACATCAACGAGGCCGAGTGGGAACTCGGCGGGGAGATGAACGAAGAGCAGCGCCTGGCCTTCGGGATGATGTCCGGCGAGCAGATGTACCTGGCCCAGGAGTACGTCGTCAAGGGCGGCGACTACCGCCGGGCAATCGACATCCTGGAGGCTGCTCAGAGAAACGATCCGGACAACCCCGACCTCGTGGCGAGGATCGCCGAGTACCAGGAAGCCCGCTACGTCACCCCCGAACGGCTTGCCGACGTCAAGCGGGGAATGACCGAGGCCGAGGTCGAAGGCGTCCTGGGCAAGCCCTTCCACAGCTACGTGCGGAGCTTCTCGGAAGAGAACGTGTTCGCCTGGTTCTACCCCAAGGACCCCGAGGAACACGGAGCCGGCGCCGCCGTCGGCGTGTTCTTCAACGAGAGCGACCGCAAGGTCTACCGCACCGACCCGAACGCGGTCGAGGGGAAGGACGAGGAGGAGTAGCGCGCGGCGATTCCCCGCGCGCCGGAGGCAGCGGACGTGCGGCCCCGTCCTTGACGGCGGAGGGTCGGCTGGTGCACAATCCGCCGTTCCCGGGGGTGTCGTGCGTCGGTGCCCCACGGGTGAATCGAGTTCGGCTTCGGGCCTGACTCACCAAGGAGAGGACGGATTCCTGGCTATGCCGGTTGTGCAGGTACGCGACGACGAGAGCTTCGAGAATGCGCTTCGCCGCTTCAAGCGGAAGTGCGAGAAAGAGGGCATTCTGACCGAGCTCAAGAAGCGCCAGCACTTCGAGAAGCCCTCGGTCAAGCGCAAGCGCAAGGTCATGCAGGCGCGCAAGAAGATGCTGCGCAAGCTGGCCGAGGAACGCCGCGCCGGTCTGGCCTGATCCGCACCGCGCACCGGCGCGGAGCGACTGCCGGGCGGGGTCTTGAGTTGCTGCAACAGCGCGACCTCCGAGGCGCTGGAGTTTCCGGCGTTGCTCCGCGTGGTGGCGGGCCTCGCGGTGACCGATGCCGGCGCGCGGGCGGTACGGGCCATTTCTCCGGGCTCCGACCCTTCTGAGATCGAGCTTCGCCGGATCCGCTACGCCGAGATCGCCCGGGAGCTGGCGGAGGCCGGCGCCCTGGTGCCGGTGCTCGATCAGGAGCTTGTGGGCCTGCGGCGCCAGTTGGAGAGCGACGGTCGCGGGCTGGGAGGCTCGGCTCTGCTCGGCCTCGCGTCCGTGATCGAAGCGTGCGAGGAGGTGCTCGATCGGCTGGGGGACCACGAAGAGACGCCGCGGGCCGCGGCGGAGGTCGAATCGCTCCGCGCCCTGGAGGCCGGCGCCGGGGAGGGCGCCGGATCCGGCGAACCCATCGGTTGCGCGGCCCTGGCGGCGCGCCTGCGCCGCGCCCTGGACCGTAGCGGCACGGTGCGGGACGACGCGTCGCCCCGGCTCAGGGCGCTGGTGGGGGATGGACGCCGCACCCAGGCCCTGGTCGAGACACGGATTCAGGCCTACGCGAGGGAGCACGGCCACAAGCTGGCGGACGACTCGACGCCCCTGCGCGGCGGCCGGTTCTCCGTGCTGCTGCCCTCCGGCAGCCGGGGTCGTCTCGCCGGCCTGGTGAGAGGTCGCTCGGCCTCGGGCCGCAGCTTCTACTTCGAACCCTCCGAGGTGGTGGAGGGCAACGACGACCTGGAGCGGATCGCCGCCGACACGGAGATCGAGCGGGCCCGCATCCTTGCCGAGCTGGTTCGCCAGGTGCTGGCACTGACCCCGGCGATCATTGCCAGGATCGACTTCCTCGCCGCGGTCGATGCGTCGCAGGCAGTGGCACGCTTCGCCGCCGTGGTCGGCGCCGGGCTGGCCGGCACCGCACCTCCGGAGCCGAACGCCGAGGCCACGGCGCTCGAGATCCGCGGCGCCCGCCACCCGCTGCTCGATCCGCGGCTCGCCGACCTGAGAGAGGAGACGCTTGGCGCCGCCGGCAACCGGGGCGAGGTGGTGCCGCTCGACCTGGCGCTGGACGAACACCGCACGATGGTCCTGACCGGACCCAATGCCGGTGGCAAGACGGTGGCGCTCAAGACCGTCGGCCTGCTCTGCCTGATGACCCAGGCCGGGCTACCCGTGCCGGCGGCGCGCGACAGCCGGTTTCCGATCTTCGACCACCTCGTCGCGGTGGTGGGCGACGACCAGAGCGTCCTGGACGAACAGTCGACCTTCAGCGCCCGCCTGCTGCGTCTGCGAGAGGTCTGGCGGCACGCCGGACCGCGCACGCTGGTCCTGCTCGATGAGGTTGGCGCCGGAACGAATCCGGAAGAGGGGGCCGCGCTCGGGATCGCTCTGCTCGAAGGGCTGGTCGAGAGCGGCTCGCTGGGGATCCTGACGACTCACCTGACCCAGCTTGCCGCCGCCGCCCTCGAGTCCCAGGCCGCTTCCTGCGCTGCGATGAGCTTCGACCCGGAGAGTGGCATGCCGACCTACCGGCTGGTCATCGGACCGCCGGGAGGCAGCCGCGCCCTGGCTCTGGCGCGGCGGCTCGGCCTGCCGGCGGCCTGGCTGGAGCGCGCCGAGCACTTTCTGGGCTCGGAGCACCAGCAGTTGAGACGGGTGCTGGAGCGCAATGAGCGGCTCCGGGAACGTCTGGTCGCGCGCGAAGGGGAGCTGGACCGGTTGACCGCCGAGACCGAGGCGGAGCGCGGTCGCCTGGAGGTCCGCCAGGCAGCGCTGCGGGCGGCCAGGAAGAAGCTGAGCCACGCGATCGGGCGGGAGGTGGACAGCCTGCGCCGCGCGAACCGCCGGCGCCTGGATGAGGCGCTTGCGGAGTTGGCGGCGCAGCCTCGCCCGGGCAAGCGGGCCTTCGCCCGGGCCGCCGGCCGTCTGCACCGGGAACTCGACCGCGATGCGGCCGCGTCGGCGAGCCGCGTTCCCGGCGGCGCCGGGGAGGAGGATCCGGAACCCGCTGCGCCGCCCGAGCGGCCGGGTCCCCTGGTGCCGGGGGCCCAGGTGCGTCACGACTCGCTCGGCTGGGTCGGGGTGCTCCAGGAAATCGGCGGCGATCGGGCCACGGTCCTGGTGCGGGGCAAGCGGGTGCGGACGGCTGCCGCGGCGCTTCGGATCGTCGCGACGGCGACGCCGGCCGCGTCGTCGCGGGTACGGGTCCGGGCGTCTTCCGCGCCGGCGGTCGAGTCGGAACTGATGCTGATCGGTCAGATGGTCGAACCCGCGCTCGATTCCCTGGACGTCTACCTCGATCGGGCCCTGGCCTCGGGCCGCGAACGGGTGCGGGTAGTGCACGGCCATGGCAGCGGACGCCTGCGCCGGGCCGTGCGTGAGCATTTACGCGGACATCCGGCCGTGGCCGGTTTCGATCCCGCGCCGCCGTCCGCGGGCGGCGACGGCGCGACGGAAGTGCAATTGCGCTAGCGCCGCCGCTGTAGCATGAGCGGTCGTGCAGCGGCGCTCCAGGCTTACCGACGAGGCGCTGGACGCCGTGCGCGAGGCGGTCGACATCGTCGACATCGCCAGCGAGCACACGAAGGTCGAGCGCCGGGGCCAGCGCTTCGTCGCGCTCTGTCCCTTCCACAAGGAGAAGACGCCGTCCCTGTCGCTCGATCCAGAGCGGAAGCTCTACTACTGCTTCGGCTGCGGCGCCGGCGGCGACGCCCTCGGCCTGCACATGGAGCTGACCGGAGACAACTTCGCCACGGCGGTCGAGCATCTGGCCAACCGCTACGGGATCCCGTTGCCGCGGGCGGCGCCGGCTCCCGGCGAGGACGAACGGGCGGACCGGTCCGAGCGCATTCAGGCCGCGCTCGATGCCGCCTACGCGTTCTTTCGCGCCAAACTGCGCACCGAGGCGGTGCCGCAGGACTACCTGCGCCGGCGGAAGGTGCCGCCGGAGTTGATCGCGCGGTTCGGCATCGGCTTCGCGCCGGATGGATGGCAGGCGCTGGTCCAGGATCTCGGCCGGCGCCTGAAGATGCCCGACCTGGAGGCCGCGGGCCTGGTCGCGCGCAGTCCGAAGAACCCGGATCGCCCGTACGACCGGTTCCGGAACCGGCTGATGTTCCCCATCCGGTCGCCGTCCGGCCGTCTGCTGGCGTTCGGCGGCCGCACCCTGGGCGACGACCAGGCGAAGTACGTCAACACGAACGAGACCGACCACTTCCGGAAGGGCACCCTGCTCTACGGTCTGGACGTGGCCCGCCGCGGCATCCGCGAGCAGGGCCGCGTCCTCCTGGTGGAGGGCTACTTCGACGTGATCGGCGCCGTCCTTTCCGGCATCGACTGGGTGGTGGCGAGCATGGGAACCGCGCTCACCGGACAACAGGTGCGCCTGCTGGCCCGGTACACGGACGAAGTGGTCCTGGGCTACGACGGCGACCGGGCCGGCATCGAGGCTGCGCGCAAGGCGGCGTCGCTGATGCTGGAGGCCGGTCTGGTGGTCCGCCGAGCCCGTTTCCCGGCCGGCCAGGATCCGGACTCGCTGCGGCTCGACGAGGGGCCGGAGGCGGTCCGCGGCATCGTCGACGAGGCGCGGGACGCGGTGGAGCTGGAGATCGATGACTTGCCGAGCCGGGGCCAACTCGATCCCCGCCTCAGAGCCCGGGAAGCCGCGCGAGTCCGGGTGCTGATCGACCGGGTCAAGGACCGGATCGCGCGCCAGGGGTACTTCGAGCAGGCAGCCGAGCGGTTGGGCGTCAAGGTGGAGGTGCTGCTGCGCGAGTCGGCAGCCGCGGTAGAGCGTCCGCGGGATGCCGGCGGTGAGCAGGCGCCGGCGGCTCGAAGGCCGCCGACCACATCTTCGATCGAAGAGCAGGTGTTGCGGCTGATCATCGCCGCCCCGTCGCTCGAGGGCATCGACTGGCCGGACGCGGACGCCTTCTTCGATCCGGCTCTGCGCGCCATCTACCGAGCTGTCCGGCAGCAAGTCGAGGCGGGCGTTGACCCCATCGACTCATCGGCCCTGGTCACGGCGCTTGGGCGGCGCTCCGACGCCGGTAACGGGACCGATGTACCTGTTGACCGCATCGCCGGCCTTTTGTTACAACGGTCGTCTGCCTTTCTTGAACCGGAACTCCGAATCAGTCTCGCCGAGCTGGGTCGGCGCTTCGCCAGACAGCGACTCCACCTGCTCGCTCGGGAGATCAACCGCGCCCAGCGCGAGGGTGACACGGAGGCTCTGCACCGCAAGATCGAAGAGAAGCAGAAGCTCAGTCGTGCCCTGTACCGCCCGAGAGATTGAGGGCGTGTCATGGCCCTGAACATCGCAGCCGTCGAGCCCGGTCCGGCCGAGCCGATCGAACACCGACACAGCTCGGTTCGCAACGTCTTCGCCCTCGGCCGCGAGAAGGGCTACCTGCTCCACGACGAACTCCAGGATCGATTGCCGGACGAGCTCCTCGCCGAATCGAGGGAGATGGACGAGGTCAGGGTTCGCCTGGGGGCGCTTGGCGTGGACCTGATCGGTCGGCCGGCCGTGTACCTGAACGCGGTGGAGCCGGACCCCGCACCGCTGCTTTCCGGCGTCGAACGGAAGGAACCGGAGCGGCCCACCTTCGTCAGCCAGGATCGGACGACGGACCCGGTGCGCGTGTATCTGCGCGAGATGGGACGCGTCGAACTCCTCGACCGCGAGGGCGAGGTCGAGATCGCGAAGCGAATCGAACGCGGGGAGTGGATCGTCTTCGAGGCCCTGTGCGACAACCCGGTCGTGCTCAGGGAACTCCTGCGGATCAACGAGCTGGTGCGGCGCGACCGCCGGTTGATGCGCGAGTTGCTGACCGACGGCGGCGCCAACCTGGACGAGAACGCCAACAATCGGATCGCCAGGAATCTGGCCATCTTCCAGGCGATCGACGAGCTCGACCGCAAGGTGCGCCGGCTGCGGCGCCAGGGTGATCGCTGCCGCCGCGGCGGGGAGCGTTTCCTCGAGATCGAGCGCGAGATCGACCGCACCGCGGGCAAGATCACCGAGCAGATCCGCTCGATCGAGCTGACCGCCCAGACACGCGCTCGCCTGGTCGAGATCCTCAAGCAGATCTACGCCGAGATCTCGCGCCACGACCGGGACATCCGCCGCGCGCACATCGCTCTGGATCGGGAGCGCGACAGCGAACTCGGCGCGCTGCACCGGCGTCGAATCGAGAAGTACCGCGCCCGGCTCCGGGCCGCGGAGGAGCGCTACGGGACGACCCTCGGTCAGGTCACCGCGACGCTGAACAAGGTCCGGCACGGCGAGGCGATCTGCGAGCAGGCTCGCTCCGAGATGATCCTGGCCAACCTCCGCCTCGT
Organism: Acidobacteriota bacterium; assembly: GCA_026707545.1. Classification (NCBI taxonomy): domain Bacteria; kingdom Pseudomonadati; phylum Acidobacteriota; species Acidobacteriota bacterium. The sequence goes on from JAPOWR010000005.1 coordinate 91,316, forward strand.
GGTTTCGATCGCCAAGAAGTACACGAACCGGGGCCTGCAGCTGCTGGACCTGATTCAGGACGGCAACATCGGCCTGATCCGCGCGGTGGAGAAGTTCGAGTACCGCCGCGGCTACAAGTTCTCGACCTACGCCACCTGGTGGATCCGTCAGGCGATCACGAGAGCGATCGCGGACCAGGCGCGGACGATCCGTATCCCGGTCCACATGATCGACACGATCAACAAGCTGACCCGCACCAGCCGGGCGATGGTGCAGGAACTCGGCCGGGAGCCGACCGTGGCGGAGATCGCCGAGCGCATGGACATGGATGTCGTGCAGGTGCGGGAGATCATGAAGATCGCCCTGGAACCGATCTCGCTCGAGACGCCGATCGGCGAGGAAGCCGACTCCCATCTCGGCGACTTCATCGAGGACAAGAACGCGGTCTCGCCGCTGGACGATCTGGTGTCGAAGGGACTGAGCGAACAGACCGCGGAGGTGCTCCAGACGCTCAGCCCGCGGGAGGAACTCGTGCTCCGCATGCGCTTCGGCGTCGGCGACGGCGCTGAGTCGACGCTGGAGGACGTGGGTCGCTCGTTCAACGTGACGCGCGAGCGGATCCGGCAGATCGAGTCGAAGGCACTGCGCAAGCTCCGGCACCCGAGCCGGTCGCGGCGCCTGCGGGCCTACCGCAACCTGCTTTGACGCGCCCCGGGCCGCGGCGATTGACAGGCGGCTCGGACTCCCTCAAGATCACCACCATGTCGCCCGCCGCTGTTGCCTGGAGCCGGCGGATTCTTCCTCGGTAGCTCAACGGTAGAGCGTTCGGCTGTTAACCGAAATGTTGGGGGTTCGAATCCCTCCCGAGGAGCCACGGTTCGCGGCTTCGCCGGTGACGCGGGAATGCCTCTCGCGCCGGGTCGCGTGAGGTAGAAGAGATGGCCGACGTATCCCGGGAGTTCCTGACAGCCTGTCGGGGCACTGTCCATTCACGCCTGAGCGTGGCTCGGCTCTACGAGGAGGCGGTGCGGCGGGGCGAGGCGGCCATCGCCGCCGAGGGGCCGCTGGTGGCCTCGACCGGGGAGCACACCGGCCGGTCGCCGAACGACCGGTTCATCGTGCGCCGAGCGCCTTCGGCGGACGTGGTGGACTGGGGCCCGGTGAACAGGCCTATCGATCCGGAGCACTTCGACCGCCTCCATCGCAAGATGCTGGCCGCCGCCGCCGAACGGGACCTGTTCGTGTTCGATGGTTTCGCCGGCGCCGATCCGGCCTGCCGCCTGAGCGTGAGGGTGATCAGCGAGCGCGCCTGGCACAGCCTGTTCGTCCGCAACATGTTCCTCCGCGCGGCGAACGACGCGGAACTCGAGGACTTCAGGCCCGACTACACCGTCGTCGACATCCCCAGCGTTCTGGCCGACCCGGAGACCGACGGCACGAACAGCACGACCTTCATCGCTCTCGACCTGGAGCGGCATCTGACCCTGATCGGGGGCAGCGAGTACGCCGGCGAGATGAAGAAGTCGATGTTCAGCGTGATGAACTTCCTGATGCCGCAACGCGGTGTGCTGAGCATGCACTGCAGCGCGAACTACGGCGCGGACCCATCGGACTGCGCCCTGTTCTTCGGCCTCTCCGGCACCGGCAAGACGACCCTCTCGGCCGATCCGGAGCGCACCCTGATCGGCGACGACGAGCACGGCTGGTCCGACCACGGCATCTTCAACATCGAGGGCGGCTGCTACGCCAAGGTCATCCGGCTCGATCCTCTGGGAGAACCGGAGATCTACGCCACGACACGGCGCTTCGGCACCGTGCTCGAGAACGTCGTCTTCGATCCCGAGACGCGGGAGCTCGATCTGGACGACGACTCCCGCACCGAGAACACCCGCGCCAGCTATCCACTCAGCCACCTCGAGCACGTCGACGTCGGTGGAAACGCGGGGCATCCGACGTCGGTCGTCTTCCTGACCTGCGACGCGTTCGGCGTACTGCCGCCGATCAGCCGCCTCGACGAGTCGCAGGCGATGTACCACTTCCTCTCGGGCTACACGGCGAAGGTCGCCGGCACCGAGCGCGGGGTCACCGAGCCGGCGGCGACCTTCAGCGCCTGTTTCGGCGCCCCGTTCATGCCGCTGCCGGCGTCGGCCTACGCGCAACTTCTGGGCGAGAAGGTGCGGCGTCACCGCGTCGCCGTCTGGCTCGTCAACACCGGCTGGACCAGGGGGCCGTACGGCCAGGGAAGCCGGATCAAGCTCGCCTACACCCGGCGCATGATCCACGCCGCGCTCGACGGCAGCCTGACGGACGTCCCGACGCTCACCCATCCCGTCTTCGGTCTCGCCTACCCCCGGGCGATCGACGGCGTGCCGAGCGACGTGCTCGATCCGCGGCAGAGCTGGGGCGACCCCCAGGCCTACGATCAGTACGCGCGTCGGCTGGCGCGGATGTTCAACGACAACTTCGAGGGTCTGGGCGGCAGCGCCTCGGAGGCGGTGCAGGCGGCCGCTCCGCGCGTCGCGGTGTAAGGAGAGTCGGATGATTCCCGTCAAGAGTGCGATGTCTTCCAGCGGCCGCGCCCATGTGGACGGGATGGACGCCTACGAGGCCCTGTACCGGCAGTCGATCGAGGATCCGGACGGCTTCTGGTTCGAACAGACGGCTTCGCTCGACTGGTTCACCGCGCCACGGTCGGCCGGCCGCTGGGACTTCGACGCCGTGGACTTCGCCTGGTTCGAGGACGGCGTGCTCAACGCCTGCGCCAACTGCGTCGACCGCCATGCCGCGGCCCGGCCCGACAAGACCGCCCTGATCTGGGTGGAGGACGAACCGGGCCGCTACCACCGCATCAGCTACCGCGAACTGAAGCGCAACGTGTGCCGGATCGCCAATGTACTGACGTCGCTCGGGATCGGGCAGGGAGACCGGGTCTGTATCTACCTGCCGATGATTCCGGAACTGGCCTACACGATGCTCGCCTGCGCCCGGGTCGGCGCGGTGCATTCGGTCGTCTTCGCCGGTTTCTCGGCCGACAGCCTGCGCGAGCGGATCGTCGACGCGGGTTGCCGGCTGCTGGTCACCGCGAACGAGGGCCTGCGGGGCGGCCGGACGATCCCGCTGAAGGCGACCTGCGATCGGGCCGTCGTGGGACTGGACCTGGTCGAGCACATGCTGGTCGCGCGGCGCACCGACGCCGAGGTGCCGATGACGCCGGGGCGCGACCTGTGGCTCCACGAGGAGACGGCGAAGCAGCGGGCGACCGCGCCGGTGGCCCGGCTCGACGCCGAGGCGCCCCTGTTCGTGCTCTACACCAGCGGCTCGACCGGCAAGCCGAAGGGCGTGCTCCACACCACCGGCGGCTATCTGCTTTACGCTTCGATGACGCACCGGCTGATCTTCGACCACCACGACGACGACATCCACTTCTGCGCCGCGGACATCGGCTGGGTCACTGGACACAGCTACATCGTCTACGGCCCGCTCGCGAACGGCGCGACCAGCGTCATGTTCGAGTCGGTGCCGACCTATCCGGACCCGGGCCGCTACTGGCAGGTCGTCGACGACCTGGGGGTGACCCTCTTCTACACCGCCCCGACCGCGCTGCGGGCGATCGCCCGCGAGGGCGACCAGTGGGTCACGGCCTACGACCGCGGTTCGCTGCGGGTTCTCGGTTCGGTCGGCGAACCGATCAACCCCGAGGTCTGGAACTGGTACCACGATGTCGTCGGAAACGGCGACTGTCCGGTCGTCGACACCTGGTGGCAGACGGAGACGGGCGGCATCCTGATCACTCCGCTGCCGGGTGCCACGCCGCTGGTCCCCGGCTCCGCGACGCTTCCCTTCTTCGGCGTCGAGCCGGTCCTCGTGGATGCCGACGGCAACGAACTGGAAGGCAACGACCGGAGCGGCAATCTCTGCCTCAAGCGCTCCTGGCCCGGCCAGGCCCGGACGATCTACGGCGACCACCAGCGCTTCGTGGAGACGTACTTCAGCACCTATCCCGGCATGTACTTCACCGGCGACGGCTGCCGGCGGGACGAGAACGGCTACTACTGGATCACCGGCCGCGTCGACGACGTGCTCAACGTGTCCGGGCACCGGCTGGGAACGGCCGAGATCGAGAGCGCCCTGGTCGCGCACGACGCGGTGGCCGAGGCGGCGGTGGTCGGTTGCCCGCACGAGATCAAGGGCGTCGGCATCTACGCCTACGTGCTGATCACGCCGGAGGCGGAGAGCCGGGAGCAGGCCGGGCTTGTGGCCGAACTCCGGCAGCAGGTGCGCACGGTGATCGGACCGATCGCGACGCCGGACCGCATCCACATCGCCGCCGGTCTGCCGAAGACCCGCTCCGGCAAGATCATGCGTCGCGTGTTGCGCAAGATCGCCGCCGGCGAGTACGACGATCTCGGCGACGTGACGACCCTGGCCGAACCGGCCGTCGTCGACGGCCTGGTCGAGGACCACCGCGCCGCCGCAGGTTGACGCCGTAGGACTCCTCGGCGCGCGTGCAGCGGTCGCCTTCTGGCGGCCGTGACGCGGCTACACTCTGGTCGAGCGATGGCTACGAATCCAAGCGAACCGACCCGCGACTTCGGGGCGCCGATCCGGCTCCTGGTCGTCGCGGCCTGCGTCGTCGTTCTGGTCGCCGGTCTCCGGGCCGCGTCGTCGATCATGATCCCGTTCCTGGTCGCGGTCTTCATCGCCGCGATCAGCCTGCCCGTCCTGACCTGGCTGCAGCAACGCCTGCCGATGATCGTCGCCGTTCTCGGCACGATCCTGATGGATCTGCTGGTCATCGCCCTTGCCGGCTATCTGGTCGGTTCCACCGCGAACCAGGTCGCGGGCGAGATGGGCGAGATCCAGTCCACCCTGACGGAGTGGATCGAAGACGGCGGCGAGTGGCTCGAGGAGCGGGGTGTGCCCGTCGCCAATTGGCGGGCGGGCGACGACTCCCTTTCGCAGGCGCTGGTCTCGCGTTTCGAGCCCGGTTTCCTGGTCGACTTCGTGAACCGGACCTTGCGGACGACGACGGCCGCGCTTTCGTCGTTCCTCGTCATCTCGCTGATCGTCATCTTCACCCTCTTCGAGGCGGCGACCTTCGGTCCCAAGGTGCGCGCGGCCTTCGGCAGCGCCGGCGCCGAGGCGCGCTTCGCCCGCGCCATGCACGAGATCCAGCACTACATGGGGATCAAGACGGTGATCAGTCTGGCCACGGGCCTGCTGATCGGCATCTGGGTCGGAGTGCTTGGCGTCGAGTTCGCGGTGTTCTGGGGACTCGTGGCCTTCGTCCTCAACTTCATTCCCAACCTCGGGTCGATCATCGCGGCGGTGCCGACGACCCTCCTGGCCATGGTCCAGATCGGCGTCGGCCGGGCGCTGCTCGTCGCCCTGGGCTACCTGGTCGTCAACATGGTGATCGGCAACTTCATCGAGCCGCCGCTTCTGGGCCGGAGGCTCGGCCTCTCGACCCTGGTGGTCGTCCTTTCCCTCGTCTTCTGGGGCTGGGTGTGGGGACCGGTCGGGATGCTGCTGTCAGTGCCGCTGACGATGGTGGTCAAGATCCTGCTCGAGAACACGGAGGAGTTCCGCTGGGTTGCCGTGCTGCTCGGCGACAGCCGGGAGGCGGAACGCCTGGCGCCGGCGTCCGGCGGGGACGGGAACGACTGAGACCCGGCCTCAGAGCAGGCCGGGGATGAGCGCCCGGCGGCGCGCGGGATAGCCGGGGAATCTCTCCCGGTACCAGCGGTGACGCCACAGTGCCCTTGGGACCAGGTTGGCCGCCGTCCACAACGCGAACGCCAGGCCCGGCAACGACCAGCTCATCAGGGCGAAACCGACCCACTCGACGATCTCCCCGGCCAGGTTGGGGCACGACACGTAGTCGAAAGCGCCGCCTCGGGGCAGGACGGCACCGCCTGAGGCCCTGGCCCGCAGCGATGACAGGCGGTAGTCGGAAGAGATGTTGAGCACCGCTCCGAGAATGAAGAGCGCGGCGCCGGCTCCGAACCTTGGATCGGAGAACCAGTCCTCCGGATAGTCGGCGAACCGCGCCAGGTGCCAGCCCAGGAACGCGCCGTTGACGAGGTTGAAGGCCGCGCCGGCACAGGCGGTCGCGGCCGGGAACGGGCGCGCCTGACGCTGGACGATCAGTGGCCAGACCAGCGTGCGGTGAAGGTAGTGGGCAAGCCAGAGGCCGACCAGGACGTCGCCGACCCTGTGGCGCTCGCCGGCCGCGAGGTACACCGCCGGAAAGACCAGCATGGCGGGCAGCTCCATCCAGAACCAGCCCCAGCGGGCGTCGACCAGGGGGCCCCGGGGCACGCCGCCCAATCGACCTGTCGTGTCCCGGCCCATCAGGCCGTAGACCAGCACCGGCACGGTCAGCCCGCACCAGATCAGCAGTGTCGGAGTGAACCAGGACATCGCTTCACCGCTACGTTGACACACTGCTTTCCCATGCTAATCTCGGAATCGGGACTATTCGGGTCCCCGTTTCACCGCCATGATCCGACTGACCAAGCAAGCCGACTACGGCATCGTCCTGATGACCCAGCTCGCGTCGACCGGGCAGGCCGCCGCCGCGGAGCTGGCGGTGCAGACCCACCTGCCGGCGCCGATGGTCAGCAAGATCCTCAAGCTGCTCGCCAAGGCCGGCCTGCTGGTGTCTCACCGCGGAGTGCACGGCGGCTACGAACTCGCGCGTTCGGCGGCGGAGATCAGCGTCGCGCACGTGATCTTCGCGCTCGAGGGTCCCATCGCCCTGACCCAGTGCAGCGAACACTCGGAACACGAATGTTCGTACGAGGCGTTTTGTCGCGTCCGCGACAACTGGCAACGGATCGACCGCGCCGTACGCGGAGCGCTCGAGGACATCAAGATCGCCGAGATGGCCCAGGCGGACTTCATGGCCGGCGCGCCCGGCCGGGTCGCCGAGTCCCTGATTCCGCTGGGGAGCAGCACCTGATGCCGACCGCCGCGGACACGATCGGAGCACTCGCCGAACGCGACTACGAGTACGGCTTCGTCACCGACGTCGAGCAGGACACGGCGCCGCCGGGCCTGAGCGAGGAGATCATCGCCTTCATCTCGGCGAAGAAGAACGAGCCGCAGTGGTTGCTCGACTGGCGGCTTGCGGCCTACCGGGGCTGGCAGAAGATGGTCGAGCCGACGTGGGCGAACGTGCGCTACGAGCCGATCGACTATCAGTCGATCTGCTACTACGCGGCGCCGAAGAGCGACGACGACCGGCCCAAGAGCCTCGACGAGATCGATCCCGAGATCCTGGCCACCTACGAGAAGCTCGGCATCCCGCTCAAGGAGCAGGAGATGCTGGCGGGCGTGGCGGTCGACGCGGTGTTCGACAGCGTCTCCGTGGCGACGACGTTCCGCGAGAAGCTGGCGGAACTCGGCGTCATCTTCTGCTCGTTCTCCGAGGCGGTGCAGGACCATCCGGACCTGGTGCGCAAGTACCTGGGAACGGTCGTGCCGCGCCGGGACAACTTCTTCGCCGCCCTGAACTCGGCCGTGTTCTCCGACGGTTCCTTCGTCTACATCCCGAAGGGCGTCCGCTGCCCGATGGAGCTGTCGACCTACTTCCGGATCAACGCAATGAACACGGGCCAGTTCGAGCGTACCCTGATCATCGCGGAGGAAGGCAGCTACGTCAGCTACCTGGAAGGCTGCACCGCGCCGATGCGCGACGAGAACCAGTTGCACGCGGCCGTCGTCGAGCTGATCGCCCACGAAGACGCCCAGATCAAGTACTCGACCGTTCAGAACTGGTACCCGGGCGACAAGGAAGGCGTGGGCGGCATCTACAACTTCGTGACCAAGCGCGGCCTGTGCGAGGGCCGGCGCAGCAAGATCTCCTGGACCCAGGTCGAGACCGGCTCGGCGGTGACCTGGAAGTACCCGAGCTGCATCCTCAGGGGCGACGACTCGGTGGGCGAGTTCTACTCCGTGGCGGTCTCGAACAACCGCCAGCAGGCGGACACCGGGACGAAGATGATCCACGTCGGCAAACGGACCTCGAGCACGATCATCTCGAAGGGGATCTCGGCCGGCGAAGGCCAGAACACGTACCGCGGGTCGGTGCGGATCCTCCGCTCGGCCGAGGACGCCAGGAACTTCTCGCAGTGCGACTCGATGCTGATCGGGGACCGCTGTGGAGCTCACACCTTCCCCTACATCGACGTCGCCAATCCGAGCGCCCAGATGGAGCACGAGGCGTCGACGTCGAAGATCGGCGAAGACCAGATTTTCTACTGCAACCAGAGAGGCATCGACACCGAGGATGCCGTTTCGATGATCGTCAACGGGTTCTGCAAGGAAGTGTTCCGCGAACTCCCGATGGAGTTCGCCGTGGAGGCACAGAAGCTGCTCGAGGTCAGCCTCGAGGGCAGCGTCGGCTGACCCTTTCGGGAGCCGGGGTTGCCGGGACCGCAAGCGGCTGGGAAGACGCCGCACGGAGACATACAGCAATGCTGAGGGTGAGGGACCTTCACGCGAGGGTCGAAGAGCAGGAAATCCTGAAGGGTGTGGACCTGGAGGTGAAAGCCGGCGAGGTCCACGCCGTGATGGGGCCGAACGGCTCGGGCAAGAGCACGCTGGCCCAGGTGCTCGCGGGCAAGGAGGACTACGACGTCACCGCGGGCTCGCTGGAGCTCTTCGGGGAGGATCTGGCGGAGATGGCGCCCGAGGAGCGCGCCCATGCCGGCCTCTTCCTGGCCTTCCAGTACCCGGTCGAGATCCCCGGCGTCGGCAACAGCTACTTCCTCAAGGCCGCGCTCAACGCGATCCGCAAGGCCAGGGGCGAGGACGAGCTCGACGCGATGGACTTCCTCCAGTTGCTGCGCGAACGCGCCGGACTGGTCGACGTGGACGAGGCGCTGCTCAGGCGCCCGGTCAACGAGGGCTTCTCGGGCGGCGAGAAGAAACGGAACGAGATCCTCCAGATGGCCGTGCTCGAGCCGCGGCTGGCCGTGCTCGACGAGACGGACTCCGGGCTCGACATCGACGCGCTGAAGACGGTGGCGGCGGGCGTCAACGCGCTCCGTCGCGAAGATCGGGCGTTCGTCGTGATCACCCACTACCAGCGGTTGCTCAACTACATCGTGCCCGATCACGTCCACGTCCTCCTGGACGGGCGGATCGTGCGTTCCGGCGGCAGCGAGCTGGCGCTCGAACTCGAGGAGAAGGGCTACGCCGGCCTGACCAAGGGTCCGTCCGGAGACTGAGCCGGTGACCGTCTCCAGGGGACCGTCCACCGCTCCGTACCTCGATCTCCATGCCCGCCGCAGCGGCGAGGCGGGGATCCTGCGGGCGCGGCGGCAGGCGGCGATCGAACGGTTCGAGGCCGCGGGCTTCCCGACTGCCCGTGACGAGGAGTGGCGGCAGACGAACCTCGGCTCCCTGCTGCGCGCGACGCCGGTCGCCCCTTCGCCGCCGTCGCTTCGGGGCGGCGAGGCCGCGCCCTTCCTCTACGCTGACTGTCCTCGGATGGTCTTCGTCAACGGTCGCTACGCGGCGGAGGCCTCGTCACCGCCACAACAGGTCAAGGCAGTGGCTCTTGCGGAACTCGGCGCCGGCGACGCCGCGGAGGCGGTCGTGGAGCATCTCGGAGCCAGCGTCGACGGCAGCGCTTCGTGCAGCGCCGACGCGGGAGTGCATCCGTTCGCGGCGCTCAACACCGGCCTGTTCGAGGACGGCGCGGCGATCGTGATCCCGGACGGAGCGATCGTCGAACAGCCGCTGCAAGTGCTTTGGCTCAGCGCGCCGGCGTCGGGCACCCGGGCAGCCGGCGGCAAGGCCCCCGCCGCCGTCGAGGTCAGCTTCCCGCGCCTGCTGGTCGTGGCCGGCGAGAACAGCCAGGCTTCGGTGATCGAGACCTTCGCCGCCGCCGACCCGGGCGCCGGCGGCTACTTCGTCTGCCCGGCTGCGGAGTTCGTCTGCGGCGCGGGCTCGGTGCTCCACCACACCCGCCTGCAAGCCGACGCGACCGACGCCTTTCACCTCGGCTTTCAGCACGCGCACCTCGAACGCTCGGCCTCCTTCGATTCCTCGTCGCTGGCCTTCGGCGGCGGCCTGGTGCGCAACGACACGACCGCCACGCTCGACGGCGAGGGCGCGGACTGCACCCTCGACGGCCTCTACGTCGTCGACGGCTCCCAGTTCGTGGACAACCACATGCGGGTAGAGCACCGGCAGCCGCACACCACGAGCCACCAGCTCTACAAGGGCGTCCTGGACGGCCGGGCGCGCTCGGTGTTCAACGGCCGCATCTACGTGCACCAGGCGGCGCAGAAGACGGACGCCAAGCAGACGAACCGCAACCTGCTGCTGTCGAAGTCGGCGCTTGCCAACAGCAACCCGCAGCTCGAGATCTTCGCAGACGACGTGCGCTGCACCCACGGTTCGACGATCGGCCGGCTGGACGAGGACGCGCTCTTCTACCTGCGGGCGCGCGGCATCGGCCGCGAGCAGGCCCACGGGATGCTCGTCTACGCCTTCGCCCGGGAACTGGTCGAGAAGGCCTCCTACGAGCCGCTCCGGCAGGACCTGGAAGGGCGGCTGCTGGCGAGCCTGAACGGCGGCGGCGACGGGTAGGCCGATGACGGCTCCGGCGCCCTTGGCGGAACGGGAGCGGCTTGCCGCGGCCGAGGCGCTCGACGTCGAACGCCTCCGCGCCTCCTTCCCGATCCTCGACCAGGAGGTTCACGGCCATCCCCTGGTCTACCTCGACAACGCCGCCAGCTCGCAGCGGCCGGAGGCCGTGATCGAGGCGGTCAGCGACTGCTACCGCACCTACTACTCGAACGCCCACCGCGGCGTTCATGCGCTGTCGGAGCGCTCGACCGACGAGTACGAGGCGGCTCGCGGCAAGGTGGCACGGTTCGTTGGAGCGTCGAAGAGCTCCGAACTCGTTTTCACCCGCGGCACGACGGAAAGCCTGAACCTGGTCGCCCAGAGCTACGCGCGGCCGAGGCTGCGTCCCGGCGACGAGGTGCTGCTCACCGAGATGGAGCACCACTCGAACATCGTCCCCTGGCAGCTCGTCTGCGAGCAGACCGGTGCCCGCGTGCGCGCGGCTCCCATCACGGACGACGGCGACCTCGACCTGGCCGCGATGGGCGGACTGATCGGCGAGCGCACCAGGGTGGTCGCGCTGGCCCACGTCTCGAACGCCCTCGGTACCGTGAACGATGTGGCCGCGATCGCCCGTCTGGTTCGCGACCGCTCGGACGCCGCCGTGGTCGTCGACGGGGCGCAGGCCGTGCCTCACATGAAGGTCGACGTCGCTGCCCTCGACTGTGACTTCTACGCCTTTTCCGGCCACAAGATGTACGGTCCGGGCGGGATCGGCGCGCTGTGGGGGCGGGGCGAGCTGCTGGCTTCGATGCCGCCCTATCACGGCGGCGGCGCGATGATCACGCGGGTGACCTTCGAGCGCACCGAGTACACCGTGCCGCCCCACCGCTTCGAGGCGGGCACGCCGAGCATCGCACCGGCGATCGGGCTCGGCGTGGCGATCGAGTTCCTGGAGTCGATCGGCCTCGAGCGGATCGAGCAACACGAGCAGGCACTGCTTTCCCACAGTCTGGAACAGTTGAACGATCTGCCCTGGGTCCGAGTGCTGGGGCAGGCGCCAGAAGGCGGATCGCCGCGCGCAGCCGTCCTCTCGCTGGTCATCGACGGCGCTCATCCCCACGACGCCGCGACCATCCTGGACGAGCAGGGCATCGCGATCCGGGCCGGCCACCACTGCGCGCAGCCGCTGATGGAGCGGCTCGGCGTTCCGGCCACGGTGCGGGCGTCGTTCGGCATGTACAACACCCACGAGGAAGTCGACCGGCTGGTCTCCGGGCTGCACGAAGTGCGCCGGATCTTCGGCTGATCGGCGTAGGCTACGCAGCAACCGCGATGTCCGATCTCCGCGATCTCTACCAGCAGGTCATCCTCGACCACTACCGGGCGCCCCGGAACTTCGGCGCGCTGGAGCCCAACTCGAGCTGCGCCGAGGGCTACAACCCGCTGTGCGGCGACCAGGTCAAGGTCTACCTGCGCATGGACGGCGATCGGGTGGAAGGCCTGACCTTCGAAGGCGTCGGCTGCGCGATCTCGACCGCGTCGGCGTCCCTCATGACCGAGGCCGTCCGCGGCCTCGAGCGGCCGCAGGCGGAGGCGCTGATCGCTTCCTTCCTGGCCCTGATGACCGGCGACGGCAACGGAGGCGGCAGTGTGCCTCTGGGCAAGCTGGAGGTGCTGAGCGGCGTGAAGGACTACCCGGTGCGGATCAAGTGTGCGACCCTGGCGTGGCATGCTCTCCGGGCGGCCCTCGAAGGCGGCGACGCGGAGGCCGTGTCCACCGAGTAGGCTGTACCGGCAACGGGAGGATCTTGAGAATGGACGACACCGCCGCGACCGGAACCCCGGTCGACATGCCGGCCCTCGAGGCGCGGATCGTCGAGGCGCTGAAGACGGTCTACGATCCGGAGATCCCCGTCGACATCTACGAGCTCGGCCTGATCTACGACGTGCGAATCGATCAGGAAGCGCACGTCAAGTTGCAGATGACCCTGACCTCGCCGCACTGCCCGGTCGCCGAGTCGCTCCCGGCCGATGTGGAGCGGACCGTGCGCGACGTCGAGGGTGTGGGCAGCGCCGAGGTCGAGGTGGTCTGGGACCCGACCTGGAATCCGGCGATGATGAGCGAGGCCGCCAAACTGGAACTGGGGTTCTTCTGATGCGGTACCTGTCTCTTTCGACCGCCCTGGCCCTGGTCCTCGCCGCGCCCGCCCTGGCCGCCGAACAAAAGGACCACGGCCTGCGCGGCGCGAAGCACCCGGAACCGGGCGTCCTCTTCGGCGGCCAGCCGACCGAGGATCAGCTCAAGGCGATGGCCGCCGACGGCCTGTCCTTCGTCCTGGACCTGCGCGCCGAGGGCGAGAACCGGGGCTTCGACGAGCAGGCAGCCCTCCAGAGCCTGGACGTTCCCTATCTGAACCTGCCGGTGGATACGGAACGCCTCGAACAACCCGAGACGTTCGAGCGCTTCATCGAGGCGATGGACAAGGTGGACGGCCCGGTGCTCGTCCACTGCGCCTCGGGCAACCGGGTCGGAGCCCTGTACTACGCCTACCTGGTCGCCGGGAAGGGTGTGGAACGGGAAGAGGCCCGCACCCGCGCCAGGGAGAACGGACTGCGAAGCGCCGCGCTCGAGAAGGCCGTCGACCGCTATCTTGATTCAAGGCCCTGAGGATCCCCGGCTCCTGACGGACCGACGTCACCTCCGTCATGTTCTGGAACCGGCTGCGACGAGCACAGGAAGACGAGATGGCTGAGACCCCGGCGACCCTGCCGCGGTTCGGCGCCAGGTTGCGTAGGAACCTGCCGTTCTTCGGGATCGAACTCCTGGTCGTGTTCGTCGGCGTCTACCTGGCGTTTCTCCTTGGCAACCGCCAGGCGACCGAGCGCGAACAGGAAGTCGCGCTGAAGTACCGCGAGGTCCTCATCTGCGACTTCGAGATCCTCGTCTCGTCCCTGCGCAACCAGTTGGAGAGACTGCGGCCGCACAGACAGGTCGTCCGGCAGATCGAGGAGGGCCTGGAACCGGACATTCCGTTGAGCGAGTTCTACTACCTGTACGACGATCGGGTCCTCCAGGCCGCTTTCGACAGCCAGAACTTCGAGTCGTTGGACAGCCGTCTGGTGCAGGCCGTCGTGAAGGGCAGAGTCCTGCTTCTGTCGCTGGAACAACACGTCGGCCGCCTGAACGCGTTCATGGCCACGACTCTGGTGCCGATGCAGCGGGACGGCGACCGTCGCTACTACGACGACGAAGGCAATCTGCTCCCGCACCTGGAGGCGTACCCGCGCCTGGTCGGGGCGGTCACGGACGTGAACGTGAGCCTGCAGCGCGTCCTGCTCGGGGAGGCCCTGTTCAGCCTGCACATCGAAACGATGGGCATCGATTTGAGTGACCTCGTGGGTTTCGATGCGGACGACCCTGACACCCCCAAGGCAGTGAAGGATGCCGTGACTCGCGCGGCGGAGCTCGCCCAATTCGACTTTGAGAACCCGTGCTCTCGTAGCTTTGCCAGCTTGTAGGGACCGTAAGCGGCGACCCTGCTTTAGCTCGCGCCGATGTCCCCGATGTGTCGGATCGAGTCCGCCAGATAGGGGTGGCCTTGCACCCGATCGAGAAAGCGCATGTCCGCGGTGACGACCGGGTACCTTTCCTGCAGCGCCAGAGCAAGGTAGAAACAGTCGTAGGTCGGGTGCTCGAGATCCATGCTGAGTTGAGAGGCGGCGCTGGCGAGTTGGCGCATCGGCACCGGCGTCGCCACGGGCGCCCTCCGTAGCAGCGCCACCGCGCCGGCCAGATCCTCCCGACCTATGTCGCCTCGGCGGCACATCGCCCAGAGGGCGTTCGTCGCTTCCGCGAACAACAGCTCGGGCGCCAACAGGGTGGCGTTTCCCTCGAGCAGGCCAGACGCCTCGCGGGAGAACTCCTCGGAAACCAGCCACTTCACCGCGACGCTGGCATCGACCACCCAGCCGTTCACCGGCTATCCCGATCGCGGTCGGCCCGAATCGTCTCGGTGCTGTCGACGGAGGATCGGAGCCGTCGTCGCATGGCTGCGGCGCGGTCGGCGAAGTCGCTTCCGTCGGCCACGAGAGCGCGACGCAGGATCTCCCGGTGCTCCGCTTCCGCGGACCGGCCGCGGGCCGCAGCCTGGAGCTTCAGAGCGGCAACCACCTGGACCGGTACGTTGCGGACAGTGAGTTGCGGCATGGCGGCCCCTCTTTCTGGTGGTCTCAATGGAGACGCTGTCAAAGAAGGCGATAGTAGATGGCGCTGTCAATGCTGTCAACAAGTCCTGGTCGGCCAGCTTCCCGTGAAGGTAACCCGGTGAGGCGGCAGCGCGCCGGACCGGGGCCCGTGTATGCTTGGTGCCGCTTGACCGGCCCCTCGCCACGCCTTCGTCCGCCGCGCCCACGATCCACAGGAACCACGCGTCGATGAGTCAGGTCGAGGCCGCCGGAACGCCCGAGACCGGCGGGCCGCCCCAGCGCCAGCCGCTGGATGTCGCGACGGACACGCTGCGCTTCCTCGCCGTCGACATGGTCGAGCGGGCGAACAGCGGCCATCCCGGCGCGCCGATGGGTCAGGCGGCGATGGCGGCTCTGCTGTGGACGAAGTACCTGCGCTTCGCTCCCAGGGATCCCCAGTGGCCGAACCGGGACCGGTTCGTCCTCTCCTGCGGCCACGCCTCGGCCCTGATCTACGGCCTGTTGCACCTGGCCGGCTACGACCTGAGTCTCGACGAGATCCGGAGCTTCCGCCAGTACGGCTCCTTGACTCCGGGACACCCGGAGCACGGCCTGACGCCCGGCGTCGAGGTGACGACCGGCCCGCTCGGCCAGGGCATCTCGGCCGCCGTCGGCATGGCGATTGCCGAGCAGCTCCTGGCGGTGCGTTTCAACCGTCCGGGCCACGTTCTGTTCAACCACCGGACCTGGGTGCTTGCCAGCGACGGCGACCTGATGGAAGGCGTCGCCTCCGAGGCCTGCTCGATGGCCGGGCACCTGGGCCTCGGCAAGCTGAACGTGCTCTACGACGCGAACCGGATCACGATCGACGGTCCGACGGACCTGAGCTTCAGCGAGGACGTGCTCGGGCGGTACAAGGCGTACGGCTGGCACACGTTGTCGGTGGAGGACGGCAACGACATCGAAGCTCTCGACGCCGCGTTCGAGGCGGCGCTCGCGGAGACCGACCGCCCGAGCCTGATCCAGGTTCGCACCCACATCGGCTACGGCAGCCCGAACAAGCAGGACAGTGCGTCGTCGCACGGAGCGCCACTCGGCGCTGACGAAGTGGTGGCGACCAAGGAAGCCCTGGGGTGGCCGCTCGAGCCCGAGTTCCTCGTGCCAGAAGCGGCCCGCGAGGCCTTCGCACCGGCTGCCGACTTCGGGTCCGAGGCGGCGGCCGAGTGGCAGAGACTGCTGGAGTCCTACCGGCGCGAGTACCCGGAGGCGGCGGCCGAGCTCGACCGCCGTCTCGCCGTTGGCCTGCCGGACGGCTGGCGCGCTGCGCTGCCGCGCTTCGATCCCGACAGTGGCCCGATCGCTACGCGTTCCGCATCCGGGGTCACCCTCAACGCGCTGAAGGACCTGGTGCCGGAGCTCGCCGGCGGCTCGGCCGACCTGACCGGATCGAACAACACGCTGCTCGAAGGCGAGGGCGACTACGCGGCAGGTGCACCCACCCGCCACTTCCGCTTCGGCGTGCGCGAGCACGCGATGGCCGCGGCGATGAACGGTCTGGCGCTGTCCGGCCTGTTCCGTCCCTACGGCGGCACCTTCCTCTGCTTCCTCGACTACCTCAAGCCGAGTCTCCGCCTGGCCGCGCTGATGGAGCTCCGGGCGATCTACGTCTTTACGCACGACTCCGTCTTCCTGGGCGAGGACGGACCGACCCACCAGCCGATCGAGCACCTCGCGCACCTGCGCGCGGTGCCGAGGCTCGTCGTCGTCCGGCCCGCGGACGCGAACGAGACCGCCGCGGCCTGGGCTCTCGCGCTCGAGACGCCGGGCCCCTGCGCCCTCGTCCTCACCCGGCAGAAACTGCCGGTGCTCGAAGCCACTGTCGACGGTGCGCTCGAGGGCGTCGCGCGGGGCGCCTACGTTGTGGCGGACGGCGGAGCCGAACCCGACCTGATCCTGATCGCCACCGGCTCCGAGGTCGCGCCAACGTTGGAGGCCGCGTCCGAGCTCGAAGCGGAAGGCCACGCCGTCCGCGTCGTCAGCATGCCCTCCTGGGAGGCTTTCGCCGGGCAGCCGCGGGAGTACCGCGACCACGTGCTGCCGCCCGGCGTCAGCCGCCGGCTGGCCGTCGAGGCCGCGGCGACCCTGGGCTGGGAACGCTGGACCGGTTCGGAAGGCGACGTCCTCGGCCTTGACCGCTTCGGCGCCTCCGCCCCGTACGGGGCTCTGGTCGAGAACCTCGGCATCAACGCCGCGGCGATCGCGGCCCGGGCCCGGCTGCTGCTGGGGGGTTAGGAAGGTCGCCGGCCGTTGGCCGGCGGCTGTGTTTCTGGGGCTGGTCCGCTTGCCGCCGCAGGCGGCTAGAAGTGCGCGCCGGCCGTCAGGCCGGCTCCATTCATCTCCGCTGTACCATGAACCCGAAGATGCCGCACTCCTTCGTCACCTCCGCTCTCGCCATCGCGCTGCTTCCGGCGCCGGCACCCGCTCAGACGGACACCCCGGCACCACTCGTCGCCGCGCTGGACGCCGACGGCGACGGCACCCTGGCGTCATCCGAACTCCCCTCCCAGGCCCGGCGCGTTCTCCTCTTCGCGCTCGACGCCGACGACGACGGCGTCCTCTCAGCGGAGGAACTCGACACGATCGGCCGTGGCGGCGCCGGCCGCGGACGCAAGACCCGCCGGGGCCCCGACAACTGGGACTTCGCCGAGGAGGCCACCAACGGAATCCGCATCGTCCGTAACCTCGAGTACGCCGACGGTGAGGCCTACGCCGGCGGCCGCGGCAAGCTCGACCTCTACATTCCGGCCGGCGATGGCCCGCATCCCGTCATCGTCTTCTTCCACGGGGGCGGGCTCTACAACGGAGACAAGTACAGCCTCGTCGACCTGGGACCGCGGTTCGCGTCGCTCGGCTATCTCGTCGCGGCGCCGAACTACCGGCTGTCGCCCGAGTACGCCTACCCCGCCTACATCGAGGACGCGGCCGCGGCGTTCCGGTGGGTCTGGGACCAGATCGTGAACTACGGTGGCGACCGGGACCGCATCGCCGTCTCGGGAGGCTCCGCGGGCGGCCACATCGCGGCTCTCTTGTCGGTCGACGCGCGCTACCTCCGGGCCCAGGATCTGGATCTCGGCAACATCCGCGCGTCGCTGCCGATCACCGGCCTGATGAACGCCGAGCGCGCCGGCCGCGAGCGTCACCTCCTGACGTGGCGTGCTGACCCGGAACTCGTCCGGGAAGCCTCGCCGATCCGCTACGTCGCGCCCGGCCTGCCGCCGATGCTGATCACCGTCGCCGACGGCGACACCGAGAACCGCCGTACGCAGAACGTGGAGATGTTCGAGGCGATGGAGGCGGCGGGCGCCGAAGTCGAGTTCGAGTGGCTGGTCGACCGCACCCACAACTCGATCCGGCCGAACATGGCGAAGGAAGGCGATGCGACCGTCGAGCTGCTGCTCGACTTTCTACGCCGCCACGGCATGGCGCCGTGACCTGTAGGGCGGTCGTCGGCGTGCGAGTGGGTAAATCTGCCGCACTTTTGCCCGGACGCAATAGATTACTGCCGAGACAGGCGGCCTGGGAGGTGCCGGCGCACCCAGGGGCGGCTACTCCGGCAGGCTGAACGCGATGTACTCGCCCCCGGACGGCCCGCCGGTTCGCCCGCCGCCGGCGGCGATCACGACGTACTGCTTGCCGTCCACGCTGTAGACGGCCGGCGTCGAGTAGCCGGCTGCCGACAGCTTCGCTTCCCAGAGGATCTCGCCGTTCTGCGTGTCGTAGGCGCGGAACATCTCGTCGGGCGTCGCGGCGATGAAGATGAGGCCTGAGGCCGTCACGACCGGCCCGCCGTAGTTCACGGCCCCGAAGCCGAGGCCGGGGTGGGTGGGGTAGTCGCCGAAGGGCACCTTCCAGGCGATCTCGCCGGACGCGAGGTCGATCGAGTTCAGCGTGCCCCAGGGCGGCGAGTTGCCGGGCAGGTTCTCGTGGTCGCGAAGGTAGACGTAGCCTCCGAGCGCGTAGGCGAGCTCCCCTCTTGGCTCGTCCTCCTCGGGCTCCGGCGACAGGATGTAGGCCTCGATCGCGCCCAGCTCGATCCGGTTGAGGTGCGCGAAACCCTCCATCCGGCCGCTGCCTTCGCGGATGATCCGGCGCATCTCGCCGCGCGACAGGCGGTCGCCGACGCCGAGCAGGGGGCCGCCCATGTCGGTGCCTTCGAGCTTCTGCCCGTGGCAACGGCCGCAGTGGAGCGCGTAGGTGCCGTAGCGGCTGAAGCCGACCGGCACCTCGGTCAGTTCCAGGATGCCGGCGACGTCGTTCGCGTTGACGATCAGGTGGTTCGTGTTCGGGTCGAACGCCGAGCCGCCCCACTCGCCGCCGCCGTCGTACCAGGGCATGAAGAGCACGGTGCCGACCTTCGGCGGCGCCCAGGGCCGCAGGTCCCAGTCCTTGATCCGCTCCTCGACGAACGCGCGCGCCTCCGGAGTGCGGTTCGTGATCTCGAAGTCCTGGCGGCTGATGACGACGGCGGACATCGGCTGTGTCGGCGCCGTCACCTCGCCCGGCAGGGTGCTCGGAATCGGCGTCTCGATCTCGTGGATCTCGTACATCGACTCGCCGGTCTCCCGGTCGAACACGTAGAGCTGCCCCGTCTTCGTGGTCATCGCCACGGCGTCGATCACCCGGCCCTCGCGCTCGAGCTGGACCAGGGTCGGCGGCGACGGATTGTCCTTGTCCCACAGGTCGTGGCGGACGACCTGGAAGTGCCACATCAGTTCGCCGGTGCGCGCGTCCACGGCGACCAGGGCGTCCGAGAACAGGTTGTCGCCGAGGCGGTTCGCGCCGTAGAAGTCGGGGGTCGCCGAACCGGTCGGCGCGAACAGGATCCCGCGTTCTTCATCCAGCGCCATGCCGGTCCAGACGTTGGCGCCGCCGGCCCGCTCGAGCGATCCTTCCGCCCAGGTCTCGGAACCGAAGTCGCCGGGCTTTGGAATCGTGTCGAACTGCCAGACCAGGCTGCCGTCCACGGCGCTGAAGGCCCGAATCGACCCGGGGAAGGCGTTCGCGTCCTCGTTGGTCGAGAAGCCGAAGATCAGCTTGTCCTCGAACACGACTCCCGGAACGGAAACGAAGAAGTATCCGTTTCTGTCCCCGTCCGGCGTCAGGTCGAGGCCGCCTCCGTCGCCGAAGCTCTCGACCGGCGTGCCGTCGTCCGCGCTCAGTGCGATCAGATCCTTGCCGTGGGTGAAGAAGAGGCGCCTGTCCGAGCCGTCTTCCCACCACATGAGTCCCCGTTGGGCATTGCCGGGCAGGCCCAGGTCGGAGCGCCAGATCTCCTCGCCCGTCGCGGCGTTCAGGGCGAACGCGTCGAGCTTCGGCGACAGCGCGTAGAGCACTCCGTCGATGACCAGCGGGCTCGTGTACATCGTGGCGCCGCGGCCCCGCGGCTCGCCCGAGTCGTACACCCAGGCCACTTCGAGCTCGCTCACGTTGTCCCGGTCGATCTCGGTCAGCGGGCTGTAGTGCCGGCGGCCCGAGTCGCCGAGGTAGACGGGCCAGTCTTCGTCGGTGGGACCGCAGGCGATGATCAGAAACGCCGCCAGGAGGGGCACCGTCAAGGCCAGAGAACGTCTGCTGGATCGCATGGCGGGCAATCGTACTTGCTCAGCGGAGACTCCTTCCTCGACGGAATCGCATGTATCCTGAGCGAACCAGATCCAAACGCGGTTCGAAAGGGGAACGATTCGATGAAGAGGCTCACTCCCTTCCTCCTGACCTTCCTGCTGGCGTCGTCGGCCGCTGCCGAGGATCCGCCGAACATCGTCCTCCTGTTCGCCGACGACCTCGGCTACGGCGCGATCTCGGCGTACGGCGGCGCGAGCATCCCGACCCCGCACATCGACTCGATCGGCGAGCAGGGAGTCCGCTTCGTCTCCGGCTACATGACCGCGCCGGTGTGCAACCCGTCGCGCAACGGACTGATCACCGGCCGCTACCAGCAGCGCTGGGGCAAGGAGTTGAACTCGCAAACCGTGCCGCCGATCGGCGCCGCCCGGGGGACGCTCGGCATCCACCACCGCACGATCGGCGACGCGCTGAAGACCGCCGGCTACACGAACGCCGCGATCGGCAAGTGGCAGCTCGGCATGCGGCGGCTCCTGCATCCCCTCGACCGCGGCTTCGACTACTTCTACGGCATGCCGTCCGGCATGAACTACGTCGACCCGAGCTGGCCGGGCGCGCACGCGCTGGAGATGAAGCCGGTGACCCGCGGGAACCCGGACCGCATCGTCGCCATGTTCAAGGGCCGCGAGGAGGACGAGCTGAAGGAGTACCAGACCACCCAACTCGCCCGCGAAGGGACCCGGTTCATCGACCGCAACAGGGACGAACCCTTCTTCCTCTACCTCGCCTTCTACGCACCGCACGGCCCGATGCAGGTGATGGACGAGCACTACCAGCGGTTCCCGGACTTCGACGATCAGTACCGGCGCGTCTACGCGGGCATGGTCAGTGCGCTCGACGATGCCGTCGGCATGGTCTTGGCGAAGCTCGAGGAGCACGGCCTCGCGGACAACACGCTCGTCATCTTCACCGCGGACAACGGCGCGATGAGCACCGCGGACACCGAACGGGTCCACAACAGCCCCCTGATCGGCCACAAGCGGAACCTCTACGAGGGCGGCATCCGGGTGCCCTTCCTGATGCGCTTTCCCGGCCGCATCTCGGCCGGCACCGTCTACGAGCACCCAATCAGCTCGCTCGACCTCTTCGCCACTTCGGCCAGCCTGGCGGGCGTCCCGAACGTCGAGAGCTACCGGCTCGACGGGGTCGACCTGATCCCCTACCTGTCAGGCGAGACGGAGGGCACGCCGCACGAGTACCTGTTCTGGCGCTCCGGGCCCAACGCGGCCGTCCGTCACGGCTCCTGGAAGCTGCTGATGGCCGGCGACCGGGTTCGCCTGTACGACGTCGACGAGGATCCCGGTGAGTCCGAGGACCTGTCCGCCGACAATCCGGAGGTCGTCGCGAAGCTGAAGGAGGCGTTCACCCGCTGGAGCGAGGAGATGGAGGATGGTCGCGTCTCACCGCCGGCCCGGCGAGTGACGACCGACTACAACGGCGACACGATCGAGTGGCACATCTGAGACGGCTGCAGGCGAGCCGTTCCCACATGATGAGACGTCCTCTACGGGTCTGTGCCGGCCCGTTGGCCGCGCTGCACCTGGCCCCAGCGTTCGAGTCGCAGGTGCGTGGCCAGGCCCGTCCCGGAGTCGACCTCGAAGATCGCGATCTGCTCCTTGTCCCGGGTGCCGGCGAAGCGGTGCTCGCCGATCGGCACGGTCTCCCTGCCGGCGATCAGCAGCTTGCCGTCCCTCACCGCGACGGGTAGCGGACTCCGCCCGAAGTCGTAGATGCCGGCGTAGCGCTTCAACTCGTCTTCGGCCAGGTCCGCGGCGAGATGGTCTGGCTCCGCCACTCCGAGCACGGCCCTCGCGATGCGGGCCTCGAGCGGGCCGGGTTCGGCGCAGTTGCAGTTGGCGAGAACCGTGACGATCAGGTCGTCGTCCGGATACCAGGAGAGCTGGCTGAGGAAACCGTTGATGCCGCCGCCATGCTCGATCTTCGGCCGGCCGGCCATCTCGCCGACGAACAGGCCGAGGCCGTAGCCGATCTCGTCGCCGCGGGGCAGCCGTCGCCTGGTCGTCATCGCCTCGAGCCCGTCCGGTCCGACCACGTCGCCGGCGCCGAGCGCCACGATCCAGCGCACCAGGTCGAGGGCGCTGGAGCCCAGTGCTCCGGCGGCGAACGGCAGGTGCATGGAGAGCGGCTCGTCGTTCAGCAGGACGCCGTCCTCGACCCGGTAGCCCTCGGCGCGGTTCGGCACGATCGGGTCGTTGTAGAGGTAGTGCGACTCCCGCATGCCGAGCGGCCGGAAGAAGGTCTCCTCGAGGTACTCCGCGTACGACTTGCCGCTCGCCTTCTCGACCAGCAGGCCCGCCAGGTAGTAGCCGGAGTTGTTGTACTGGTAGCGGTCACCCGGCTCGAACTCGTACGCCACGGTCGAGAACAGTTCGATCATCTGCTCGTGCGAGAGGTCGAGGCGGCCCTGCTCCCAGAACGCCGGCATCTCGGTGTAGCCCTTGATGCCGCTCGTGTGATCGAGCAACTGGCCTACCGTGATGTGGAACTCGCCGACCGGGTAGTCGGGGAAGTACTTCGTCATCGGATCGTCGAGGGCGACCTTGCCTTGCAGGGCGAGCTTCATCACCGCGGCGGCGGTGAACTGCTTGGTCACGGAGCCGATCCGGTAGACGGTGTGCTCGGTTGCCGGCACCTGGTTCTCGACGTCGGCGAAGCCGTAGCCGCTGGCCAGGATCAACTCGCCGCGGTGCTGCACGGCGACGGAGATGCCGGGCGTCTGCGTGGCCTCCATGGAGTCGGAGACGAGTCGGTCGATTCGTTCGAGCAGGGCGCCGCGGTCGTCGGCACCCCCCGCCGCCGGAGCGATCGCCGTGGCCAACGTGGAGAAGAGGATGAACCGGGCCATCGATGGGATTCGCATGGACTCGATCCTATGGCGCGCTACCCTGTGGAGATGCCCATGTCGAAGCCTCGAACGACCTCACCTCACCTCCCTCACCGAAGCCGGCTCCGGGCCGTGCCGGTCCTGGCGGCAGGTCTCAGCCTCGGTGTCCTGGCCTGCACCGACACCTCCCTGTCGATCGACGACTACGCCGGGACGCCCGCGCCGGCGTCGCGGACGGAGGGCTACAACGAGCACCGGAACGTCTACTTCGGCGACGTCCACGTCCACACCCGCTACTCCTTCGACGCCTACCTCCTCGGTACCGAGGTGACGCCCGACGAGAGCTACCGGTTCGCCAGGGGCGAGGCGATCGAGAGCTCCTTCGGCAACGAGATGAAGCTCCGCGAGCCCCTCGACTTCTTCGCTGTCTCGGACCACGGGTTCTTTCTCGGCATGGTGCCCCAGTGGGCCGATCCGTCGACCCGCGTGGGCCAGCTTCCCGGCGCGCAGGCGTTCCACGGCGTCAACGAGGGCGACAACCTGAACCCGTACTCGGTGCAGATGCGCTCGGTTCTGTTCCGCGAGCGCTTCGGCCGCCAGATGCGCACCGACGGCGGCTTCCTGCGGCGCCAGCGGGCGCGAATGGCGAATCATCCGCAGATGCAGTACGCGTCCTTCGACGACGGCGCCCACCGCTCGGCCTGGGAGGACTCGATCCTCGCCGCCGAGCGCCACAACGACCCGGGCAACTTCACTACGTTCATCGCCTACGAGTGGACCTCGTCGACGCCGGCGCCGGAGTCGGCGGCGTACCACCGTAACGTCATCTTCGCTGGGTCCAGGGCGCCGGCCCGGCCGTTCACCCGCATCGATTCGCACGAGCCGGAACAGCTCTGGAGCTGGATGGACCGGCTGCGGGAGCAGGGCGTCGACAGCCTGGCGATCCCGCACAACTCCAACCAGTCCCACGGCCAGGTGTTCCGGCTCAAGTACTCCGACGGCCGCGCCGTCGACCAGGCCTTCGCCGAGCAGCGCATGCGGAACGAGCCGCTGGTCGAACTGACCCAGGTCAAGGGCACGTCGGAGACCCACCCCAGGCTCTCGCCGGACGACGAGTGGGCCAACTTCGAGATCCTGAACACCCGCAAAGGCAGGATCACCGCCCATAGCAATCCGGACGGCAGCTACGCGCGGCAGGCCCTGGCCAACGGTCTGGCCCTCGAGCAGGAGGGACGCGGCAACCCGTTCAAGATCGGTTTCGTCGGCTCCAGCGACACGCACAACGGCGCGCCCTCCTTCGACGAGTCGAACTACTTCGGCTCGGCGCCGACCTCGGTAAGCCCCGAGAACCGGGGCGCGGTGCCGGTCTCCCGGGAACGGCTGGACTACATCGCCGGCCTGCCGCCCGCCGCGCGAGCCCGCGGCACCGTCGTCGACGACGAACTCGGTCCCTACTTCGGCATGCGGAGCGCGCAGTTCTCGGCCTCCGGCCTCGCCGCGGTGTGGGCCGAGGAGAACACCCGGGACGCCATCTTCCAGGGGATGCGCCGCAAGGAGACCTACGCCACCTCCGGCACGCGCATCCGGCTCCGCTTCTTCGCCGGATTCGACTACGACGGCCTCGATCCGGCGAACCCGGACCTGATCGAACAGGCCTACGCCGGCGGCGTGCCGATGGGCGGCGACCTGGTCGCCGACGGCGACGCGGCGCCCCGCTTCCTGGTCTGGGCCCAGCAGGACCGACTTAGCGCCCCGCTGCAGCGGCTCCAGGTCGTCAAGGGCTGGTACGACAGCGGCTACCGCAAGGAGATCCGGGAGCAGGTCTACGACGTCGCCTGCTCGGACGGCGGAACGGTCGATCCGGAAACGCACCGCTGTCCCGACAGCGGGGCGACCGTCGATCTCTCCGACTGCTCGTTCAGCGAAGACCTGGGCGCCGGCGAACTGGCAGGGGTGTGGGACGACCCGGACTTCGACCCGGGCACCGACGCGGTCTACTACGTGCGCGTACTCGAGAACCCGACCTGCCGCTGGACCACCTGGGACGCGCTGCGGGCCGGCGTCGAGCCGCGCGGCGGTGTCCCGGCGACGATCCAGGAGCGGGCCTGGTCGTCGCCGATCTGGTACTACGCGCCGCGCTAGCGGGACGCCGTGGTGGGCCGTGAGGGGATCGAACCCCCGACCCTTGGATTAAAAGTCCACTGCTCTACCAACTGAGCTAACGGCCCGGCGCAGTATACGGCTCTACTCGCCGACCGCCGCTTGGACCCTGGAGATCCGCTCCCCCAGCCAGCCCTCGAGACTCCCACCGCCGCTCACGACGGTTTCCTCCCGTCGCGGGCCGGACGAGATCAGGTCCGCGCTGGCCTCGAGTTCCTGCTCCAGGAAATCGATGTAGTCGAGCGCGGCCTGCGGCAGGTCGCTCCGGTCGAGCACGCCGCGCGTGTCCTGCTTCCAGCCGGGGAACGTACGGTAGATCGGCTCGGCGGCTTCCAGCCGGTCGGTCACCGCCGGCAGGTTGCGCACGACTTCGCCGCCGATGCGGTAGGCGACGCACACCTGGAGTTCGTCCAGCTCGTCGAGCACGTCGATCTTCGTCAGCGCCAGGCAGCGCGCCCCGTTGACCCGGCTCGCGTGGCGCAGGACGACCAGATCGAGCCAGCCGCAACGCCTCGGACGGCCGGTCGTCGTGCCGAACTCGTGTCCGCGGTCCCGCAGGTGGCTCCCCACGTCGTCGAACAACTCGGTCGGCATCGGCCCCTCGCCGACGCGGGTCGTGTACGCCTTGACCACCCCGATCGCTCCGTCGATCGCCGTCGGCGGCACGCCGCTGCCGGTCGCGGCGCCACCGGTCGTCGAGTTGGAGCTCGTCACGTAGGGGTAGGTCCCGTGGTCGACGTCGAGCAGGGCGCCCTGCGCTCCCTCGAAGAGGACAGTGCCGCCGGTCCGCATCAGATCGTCCAGCTCGACCGACAGGTCGCACAGGTAGGGGGACAGGCTTTCCGCCCAGCGGGTGAAGGCGGCCGCGGCGGCTTCGGGGTCCAGCTCGGCGCCCTCGGCGGCCGGACGCTCGAAGTCCGCGACCCGCACGATCTGTCGGTTCCTCATCGCCTCGCCGCCGGCGACGAGTTCCGCCAGGCGGATACCGGTGCGACCGATCTTGCTCTCGTAGGCGGGGCCGATGCCCTTGGCGGTCGTGCCGATGCGGTCCGCGCCGCGCGCCTCCTCGCGGACGATGTCGAGCGCCACGTGCACCGGCGTCAGGGCATGCGCCCGGTCGGAAAGCCGCAGCCGGCCGGCCGTTTCGATGCCTCGTCGCTCCAGTTGGGCGACCTCGCCCAGGAAGGCGTCCGGGTCGATCACCATGCCGTTGCCCAGGTAGCAGGCCATCCCCGGGTGCAGGATGCCGGAGGGGATCAGGTGCAACGCGAAGTGCTCGTCACCCTCGCCACTGCCGAACTTGACCGTATGGCCGGCGTTGTTGCCGCCTTGGAAACGGACCACGGCATCGAAGGCGGGGCACAGGAGATCGATGATCTTCCCCTTGCCCTCGTCGCCCCACTGCATACCGACGACGGCTACGTTCGCCATGTCCAGTTCCTTCAGGCAACTCGCGGTTCGACCCGCATCGCGCCGACGCGGGGAGCGCGACCCTAGCAGCGCGACCGCTACAGGTAACCCATCGCTTTCAAACGCTCGATCTCCTGCCGCGTCCGCTCGACGTCCGTGCCGCCCACCGTGTCGACGGGCTGCCATGCGTCACGGTAGGTCGCCACGCGGCGCGCCGACATCGCCTCCGGCGACGCCTCGAAAGCCCCCTCCAGCACCCTGCCCTCGGCATCCTCCGGCAGCGGCAGACCCAGCAGCGCCAGCACGGTCGGAAAGACATCGAGCACATGGCTGCTCTCCAGCCGGTGGCCGCGCCGGATGCCGGGGCCATACATCAGCAGGACGCCGTCCGGGCCGTGCCGGTGCTGGGTGTACAGCCGGTGGACGAAGGTCGGCGACTGTCCGTGGTCGGAGGCGACAACGAAGACCGTCTCCGGACCCAGGGCCCGGCGCAACTCGCCGACCAGGTCGTCGATCCGCCGGTAGACATCGGCCACCGCCTCGCCGTGCTCCTCGATGCCGGCCCGGGAGACGAACGGGAACAGCTCCGGTTCGGCCCAGCGCCAGCGCTGGTGCGAGACGGTGTCCGGTTCATGGGTGTAGAGGTTGAGGAAGCGCGGCGGCGGCTCGCCCTGCGCGGAGCGGTGCTCCAGCAGGGAGATCACGGCCCGGTGCTGCCAGTCGAGGTCCGGCCGGCCGGCGGCCGCGTCCAGGACCTCCCCGGGCACATCCGGCGGCTGGGCGAACCACTCGAGCGTCGTCTCCGCGCCGCCGGAAGCCGCCAGGGTGTCGTTCAGGCCGTAGCCGAGGAGCCGGCTCGACGGTTCGAGCATCCGCTGGGCAGGAAACGAGTAGAAGTAGCCGTCGACGACGACCGTCGGCAGGCCGGCGCGATCCGCGATCTCCCAGATCGGCGGCGACGCCAGGTCGAGCCGGTTGACGAAGCGCCGCGAGATCCCCGGCGCCCATGCCACGCGCTCGATCAGCTCCTTGAAGCTGGTGCGGTGAACCGGAAACAGGCCGGCTCCCGAACCGGGAAAGCGAATCCGGTAGAAGTCGTGAACGCCGTGCCGCTTGGGCGTCTCGCCGGTGTAGATCGACGCCCAGATCACCGCGGAGTTGGCGTTGCTGATCGTCCCGAGCCGGCTCGACGTGCCCTCGCGGACGAACTCGGCCAGGTTCGGCAGCTCGCCGTCGTCGATCAGATCCTGGAGCATGTCGGGGTCCACCCCGTCGAAACCCAGCAGGGCGACCGGCGGTCCGGCGCCGGCGACCAGCGCCGTCGGGTCGAAGGACGCCGCCCCTTCCTGCGGAGCGAGCCGGAACGCGATCGGCAACACGACGTGGGCCCCGAGCAGGGCCAGGGCGAGCGCGACCACGAGCCGCGGCAGCCGATCGGCGCCGGCGAGACGGGCGACCCGAGCCGCGACCACCCAGGTGCCGATCCAGATGGCGGCGCCAGCCAGAACAGCGGCCACGGCAAGAAACAGCGCCATGCTCCAGAAGCCGGCGGGCGTGAACCAGGGGACCTGCCCGTAAGTCAGGCCGTAGAACAGGACGAGTTCGAGGAAGACGAGGTTGAACAGGCAGGCGGCGAGCACGGTCGGCTTGCGCGCCGGCCTGCGGCGCAGGTGGGCAAGCGTTCGCCAAAGCAGGCTCAGGCCGCCGAAGGCGGCGCCCGCCCAGACGCCGTAGAGCAACGCGAAGAGCAGAAGCGCGGCGATTCCGGCGACGGCGCTGTCCGTCCGGTTGTGCACCAGGTGCGCTAGCGAGATCGGCCCGCCGAACAGCAGCGCACCGAACAGCAGACCCGCCCTCAGGTCGCGGCCGCAGGCGACCAGCAGTCCGCGAATGAAGGAAGCGGCGCCAGCACGTTCGGCCACGGGCCGGGATGATACGGCAGGCGCCTGTGGCGGTTGCGGTCGCCGTTTCGCGGCGGCGTGTTTCTGGCCGCCTCCGGCGGCAGCGGACCAGAAGGTCCGCGCACCCAGAGAGCGGCCCCGGTGTGGCTTGCTTCTCTACATGCGGATGACACGGCGCCGCTACGGGCGCAACCCAACTGCAGCAGGGCATCCCGCAGGACCTCCGCCCGTTCTCTGGGTGCGCGGACCTTCTGGTCCGCTCGGGGGCGGAGCCGCGGAGCGGCGTAGCCCCAATGAAACAGCAGCCGGCCGAATGGCCGGCGACCTTTGACCCTTCCGGCGCATCTATGCGATGCCGCGAAGCGGCAAGCTACACAGCTTCGCGCAGAATAGGCGCATGTCCACCGTCCGCCAGGCCCTTGCCGCCCTCGACCGCGACGCGGCCGGTCGGTCGATGATGGACCTTGCCGCCGAGCTCTACCCCATCCCTCGCAGTCTGACCGGCGACGGCGTCCGCGCGACGCTGGAACGGATAGCCAGCCGAATCCCCCTGGAAGTCCACGAACTACCCACCGGCACCCCGGTTCTCGACTGGACCGTGCCGCGGGAGTGGAACCCGCGCGAGGCCTGGATCCGCGACCCCTCGGGCCGCCGCGTCGTCGACTTCGCCGGCCACAACCTCCACCTAGTCGGCTACAGCGTCCCGGTCCACCGCCGCCTTTCCCTGAACGAGCTGCGTCCGCGTCTGCACAGCCTGCCGGAGCAGCCGGACCTGATTCCTTACCGCACGTCCTACTACGAGGAAACCTGGGGCTTCTGCCTGCCCCACCGACTGCTCGAATCGTTGCCGGATGGCGACTACGAGGTGTTCATCGACGCCTCGCTCGGAGACGGCTCGATGACCTGGGGTGAGTGCCTTCTGCCGGGGTCGACCGCCGAAGAGGTCGTCATCTCGAGCCACGTCTGCCATCCCCAACTCGCCAATGACAACCTCTCGGGGATCGCGGTCGCGACCCACCTCGCCGAAGCGCTGGCCGCCGTGCCCGAGCGCCGCTACAGCTACCGCTTCCTGTTCGCCCCCGGCACGATCGGCGCGATCGCCTGGCTGGCGCGGAACCGGGAGGGTCTGGACACCTTCCGCCACGGCCTGATCGCCGCAAACCTCGGCGACGCGGGCGCCTTCCACTACAAGAAGAGCCGCCGCGGCGACGCCGGGATCGACCGCGCCGTCGCCGCCGCCCTCTCCGGCCTGGGACAGGAACTCGTCACGGAGGACTTCTTCCCCTTCGGCTACGACGAACGCCAGTACTGCTCCCCCGGCTTCGACCTGCCGGTCGGCGTCCTGACACGCACCCCCTGGGGCCAGTATCCCGAGTACCACACCTCGGCGGACGACCTGTCCTTCATTCGTGCCGGTGCGCTGGCCGGTGCGCTTGCCGCCTACCTGGCGACGGCTGCCGTGCTTGAGGAAAGACCGGGTGCGCCGGCGTCTCCGCCGGCTGCCGCCGAAGGCGGCCAGAAGGGCGCGGTCCACACCGGCTCGGTCGCCCGATCAGAGCAGACGCGGTCCCAGCGCCCGGCCAACGACCGCCGCTACCGAAACCTGGAGCCCTTCGGCGAACCCCAGCTCGGCCGCCGCGGACTCTACGGCGGCCTTGGAGGCGCCGGGCGCAAGGAACGGGAGATGGCCATGCTGTGGGTGCTCAACCAGAGCGACGGCCAACACTCGCTGGGCGACGTGGCGGCACGTTCGGGCCTGCCCTTCGACCTGATCCGGGAGGCCGCGGACGCCCTGTCCGAGGCGGGCCTGCTGGAAGAGCTCTAGTCAGGGCTCCCCGACCCGAACCGGCAGCCGTAACGGCGCGACGCCGCGGCTCGCGAACCACGCGACCTGTTCGTACACGAGGTCGATCTCCAGCGTGTAGTCGCCGGGTTCGTCCGGGGCGCGGACCGGCAGCATGATCGTCTCGAAGGCGCCCGGGCTCATGTCCGGCAGCAGGCTGCGCCGCCCCTCCGGGCCGACCTGGGGGCCGGGATCCACGCCCTCGTCTTCGGGCCCGGCGATGCCCCGGCGCCAGCGGGAACCAAGGTTGACTCCGACGCCTCCCTGGCGCTGCCACGTCACGGTCGACTCGTTCGTCACTCCCACGGGGAGCTGGATCTCGGCGCCGGCGCCGAGGGTCGACGGCACGAGGCCCACGGTGCCGATCCGGGCCGCGAAGACATCCGCTCCCAGGTGCTCCTCGCTGCCCAGGATGCGCAGTTCGGCGCCGAGGTAGAAGGTCTCCTCGGTCTCCCGGTTCCAGGCGTAGACCGCGCAGGGCGCGGGCGGCCGGACCCTGGTCCACTTCGTCGGCGCCCCGCCCGTCGTCTCGACACGCACACGATGAACGTAGCTGCGGTGACCGTCCCGCCGCCTTACCTTGTGCGGCTTCCGGGAGGTCAGCGTGACTCGCATTCGTTCGTCGGCCTGGAAGAACTCGAGATAGACCGGCGGGCCGCCGTCGAGCTTCAGACGGACACGGTTTCCCGCGACCGGCGAAGTGACGGAGAGCACGAGGCTGTCGAACCGGTGCCGGGACTCGATGAAGAGCTCGCTCGGACCGCGAGCGGCGACCCACCAGGAGCCGCCCCGCGCCAGCACCCGGTCGGCTCTGCCCAGAACCGTCATGCCGGCGACTCCCCTCCGTTCGTAGCCGGGAACGTTGCGCAGCGAGAACTCGAACGGCAGGTAGCGAAGCGGCGCGTTGCGGGTGTGCGCCTGCAGCGTCGGCGCGGGAACGGTGACGCCGAAGGGCGCGAGGACCATCGCTCCGGCGAACAGCCCGGCGGCGAAGAAGCCGGTCGGCACGGTCCAGGGGGGGATCCGGCCGGGCACCAGGAACAGGAACGCCGGCATCAGGCTCACGAAGTAGCGGTTGCCGATGAAGCCCCCGCCCCCCTGCCAGTTCCAGCCGATGAAGAGCAGGAAGTAGCCCGCCACCACGACGAGCGCCGCGAGCAGCAGCCAGCGGTCGCGGTCGCGGCGGCCGCCGACCAGGAACAGGGCCAGGGCGATGCCGGCGAACGGGTGGTACGGCAGCAGTCCCGCGTGCCGGCCGATCAGGAAGTACTTGACGTTCTCGACCACCTCACCGACCGACTGGCGCGGAATGCGGAACAGCCACGTGAAGGCGTTGCCGGTCGGAGATTCCGGAATGACCAACGCCTCGGCGGCTTCCCCGGTTGCGGGTTCCTCGCCGGCGGCGATCCGCCGCGCCTCGACGATCTCGGCCGGCCAGCCTCCCGGTTCGCACACCCGCACGGCGGCCCGCACGTCGGACCCGAGGTAGGGCAGAAGCTGGCCCGTCATCCGTTGGGACATCCCCGCCAGGAGGGCCAGGGTCACCGCGAAGCCGGCCGTCCAGACCGCGGCCGTGCGCCACTGCCGGCGCAGCAGGTACGCGCCGGCGAGTGGCAGGGCGAT
Source organism: Acidobacteriota bacterium (assembly GCA_026707545.1). Classification (NCBI taxonomy): domain Bacteria; kingdom Pseudomonadati; phylum Acidobacteriota; species Acidobacteriota bacterium. Next base: position 123,532 of record JAPOWR010000005.1, read on the forward strand.
CGCGGCGAACATCGGCTTGTTGTAGGTCGGCAGCGCCAGCAGCACCCCGGACAGGGCGCTCAGCCACCAGGCCCGGCGGCGATGCCTGAAGCCCCAGTACAGCGCGCCGAAGACGCCGAACATGTTGAACACCTCGGGCTGCAGCCAGAACACGTAGCGGGAGCAGGCCGAGAGCAGCAGCAGGCCGCAGGCGAACGCGGCGGCGGTCGCGGGCGCGGTGCGGCGGGCCAGGAAGACGGCGGCCAGCCACACCATGGCGACGAACAGGGCCATGTTGAGGAACACCATCCCGTTGGCCCCGAAGAGCGCCGCGAAGGGCGCGGCGAACAGCGGGTAGGGAAGCGGCTTTCCGTAGTGCGCCGTGTCCCAGCCGTCGGAGGTCATCAGGATGAGGTTGTGGGTGGAGGCGAAGGGGAACTCCTCCAGCAACCGGTCGCCGTCGGCCGGCTGGTAGAGCAGGTCGAAGTCGCGGGCGAGGCTCAGCGCCATCAGGTAGTAGGCCGGCTCGTCGGCCTTGAGCGTCGGCGGCTGACCGGGTTTGCCGATCGTCAGGGGGACGGTGAGCAGGAAGCAGCTCAGCGCGGCCAGGGTCACGACCGCGGGCCGGCAGGCGAACAGCCCTTCGCGGCTCCGGAGCAGTGACCGGAGCCGCGCGGTCCACGCTCCGACTGCTCCGATCACGGTCGGACCCCGGGCGGCGTCCCGGCCGCGGATCTCCAGCCGCCGGCCTCAGGCCAGTGCGCGCGCAGGAGGCCGGACGAGGGATCGAGGTCAAGAACGGGCGGGGCTTCGGTCGGCACGGCGAACTCCAGGGACAGCCCGGGGCCGCTCGCCGTCCACGTCCGCGTCGCGCCACGGAGGAACAGGAGCGTGTCGCCGTTCCCCGTCCACTCGGGGTAGAGGGAATCCGGCCCCGCCGCCCAGCTCTCGTTTCGCCACTCCCCCTGCGCGAAGCGCGCTGTCCGCACCCGGTAGACGCCGCCGTCGAAACGGCTCCAGGCGAGCGCGGCGCCGTCGGCCGTCGCCAGAACCCGGGGTGTGATGTCGGGCAGCCGGTTGTCCGGTGAGACCCGGCCTCCGGTCCAGCTTCCGTCCGGCAGCCGCTGCCGCCAGACGAGGTCGTCGTCGCTGCCGTCGAAGGCGGCCCAGACGAGCAGCCAGGAGCCGTCGGCCAGCACGGCCGCGTCCAGCGCGGTTTGAGAACCGGGCCCGGCGCCGATCAGGCGGGTGGCGGGCTGGAAATCTCCGCCCTCATATGGAGCCAGCCACACCTCCTGGCCTCGCGGCCGGGTCGCTTCGAGCCAGGCAAGTCCCTGCACGCCTCCGGCTCCGGTGGCCGCCAGCCAGCGCGGGGAGGCGATCTGGATCCCGGCGCGCGGGCGCTCGGGGGGAGAAAGAGCGCGGATCTCGGCGCCGCGGCCGCGGTGAAGCCTCAGACGGGGTCCGTTCCTGTCCACGGCGACACCGGCTACCGCCCATTCCTGGATGCCGTCCGGGTCCCCGCCGAGCAGCACCAGGTCGTCATAGCGGACCGATGTCCCGGGGGCGGTCGTCGCCGGCAGTTCCACTGCCTGGTCGGGGCCCAGCCAGAGGATCGGCTGCCCGGCCTCCGTCTGCAGGTGCGCCCAGTTCTGTCCCCGATAGGCGGTCAGCCCGTCGGCGGCGAGAGCCGGTGGGAACCCCGTGCTCCAGGCAAGGAACGCGAGCGTCAGGCGGAGCGGCCTTCGCATCGGTCTCAGCTTACCGGGCGGGAGGTCGGTAAGCTGCGCGCGTGCCCGGCGGTACAAGCAGGTTTGCCGAGCGGATCGCGGTCGTGGCCGGAGCCACTGGGGCGATCGGCGGCGCGGTGGCCCGCCTGCTGGCGGCTGAGGGCGCCTCCCTCGTGCTCCTGGGCCGGAACGATGCGCGTCTTCGGGCAACGGCCGCCCAACTCGCGGGTCGCGCGGGGGAGATCCGCACGGTCGCCGGCGACCTGACCGAAACCGCGGCGGTCGACGCGGCCGGGGTGGAGGCGGAGTCGTTCGGCGGCGGGATCGACCTCCTCGTCCATGCCGCTGGAGCCTTCCGGGCGGGCCCCTTCGAAACGGCGCCGGCGGGCGACCTGCAGGTCCAGCTCGCGGTCAACGTGCACGCTCCGTACCTCCTGACCCGGCGGTTGCTCCCGGGTCTCCGGCACAGCCGGGGCCTGGTCGTGTTCGTTAACTCGACGGCGGGACTGGCGGCCGGCGCGGGAAGCGCCGCGTATGCGGCCAGCAAGCACGCATTGAGGGCTCTGGCGGATTCCCTTCGCGCCGAGGCGAACGCGGACGGCGTCAGGGTGCTGAGCGTCTATCCGGGCCGTACCCGGAGCCGCATGCAGGAGGAGGTCTGCCGCAGCCTGGGCCAGCGCTACGACGCGGAGCGCTTCCTCGATCCGGGCGACGTGGCGGCGGCGATCGTCGAGGCGGCGGCTCTGCCGCCGTCGGCCGAGATGGTCGACCTCCGGCTCCGGCCGGCGGCCAAGCCGCGGCTTTAGGGTGCTCGCTCGCGCGGCGACGTCACGACGTACCCCAGCGCCTTCAGGCGCTCCATCTCCTCCGGTGTGATCTCCGGTTCACCGCGTTCGGCGAGCAGGGTGGGCCGGTCGACGCCGTTCGCCGCCTGCCAGCGACTCTGCAGGCGGCGCGTGAAGTCGTCCTCGGCGGGAGCCGGCCGCACGGTGCCGTCGGCGGACCACTCGAACGCCTCGAGTCGCGGCCGGGTGCCGAGTGCGCCCATCAGCGGCGGCGCTGACTCGAACCGCCGCTCGAGCCGGGCCAGGAGTTCCTCCGGCTCCTCCGCCAGCGGCGCCGACGGTTCGCCGTCGGCGAGCACCAGCATCGCGTCGTAGTAGCGCTCCTCGGCCGGAGCGAACCGGCTCTCCCACACCAGTTGGCGCCCCTCCTCGACCAGGGAGACCTCGTTCGTGCCGTTGCCCAGATAGAGCTCGGACAGCGCTCCGGCATCGCTCGGCGTAAACAGGCTCGGTGGACTGCCGGGCGGCGGCGCCCCTCCCGCGGCCTCGATCAGGGTGGAGAAGAGGCGGTAGTTGGCGACCACCGGACCCGGGTCGAGCGGCCGCGGCCAGCCGGCCGGCAGCTTGACGATCAGCGGCACCTCGATCAGCACGCGGTGCAGGCTGTTGCCGTGCAGGACCTGTCCGTTCTCGCCGAACTCCTCGCCGTGGTCGGAGGTCACGGCGATCAGGGCATCGTCCATGTGGCCGCTTTCGCGCAGCGCTTCCAGCATCGCGCCGACCTGGGCGTCGGCATGGGCCGCGTTGAGCTGGTAGAGCTGCCAGGCGCGCTCCCTCTGGTCGGGATCGAGTGGGATCGCCGGATCGGCGAACCGCCTCATCTCCAGCGGGCCGATCCGCGCCGGCAGGTCGTCGCGCGGCGCGGACAGGCGGTCGAGATAGGGGGCGTGGAGCCGGTAGGGCGCGTGGGGCGGCAGCACATGCATCCAGACGAACTGGGGTCCGCCGTCGAGGCCCCGAAGGACCCCGGTCACCCGCTCCATCCGGGAAACCGGGCCGAAGCGTTCGAAACCGCGAACGTAGCCGTAATCCCTGGTCAGCCAGGGGTTCGACCGGAAGGCGGCGTTGCGGAAGCCGAGGTCGCGAAGGATCTCCGGCAGGGTGGGCAGATCGTCCGGAAGAGCCGCCCGCGCGCCGTGCCAACCGCCATGCCGCCAGGGTTGCCGTCCGACGAAGAGCGACGCCATGGACGGCACCGTCCAGCTCGAACTGGTGATCGCGGTGCCGGCCCAGTCCGCGTCCTCCGCGAGACGGTCGAGGTGGGGCATCAGGCCGGTCCCGACCAGATCGGCGCGCAGCGCGTCGATCGTGATCAGGACGATCGGCCCGCGATGGGCCGGCGGCGCCTCGGAACAGCCGGCGATGAGCGCTCCGACTGCCAGGGCGCAACCGGCAATGCGGGTCTTCGCGGCGGGGCGTCGCCTCATGCCGGCGACTCTATGGTCTTACTGCGGCAGGAGCTCGATGTGGAGGTCCGACCAGACCCAGCCGGGCTGGGCCGGTTCGGTCTCGTGCTCGCCGCGGAAACCGAAGCCGACCGCGATCCGTTGCCCCGGATGGAAGGGGACGCGGGAAATGTTCGGGCGACCCACCGACCGCATGACCTCGACGCCTCTCGAATCGGTCAACGTCAGGACGATGCGGCCGCCGTCGGCGTCGAAGTCGAACATCACGTCGTAGGTCTCGCCGGCCTGCATCAGGTGGTGTTTCACCACCCGCTGCTTGTTGACGTGGGTGACTCCCCAGTCCGTGCGGTAGAAGACCTGGGCCGGTCCGCCGGGCCCCTTGGCGATGCCGAACCCGAACAGGTCGACGTGCTTCTCGCGAGCCAGCCAGAACAGGTTCTGGTTCCGCGACGACACCCGGTTCCAGCCGCCGTGATGGACCTTGAAGCGGAAGACCACCCGCTTGTACGTTCCCGGCGGCGTGTCCAGCCTCGTCTCGAAACTGGGGCGAGCGTTCGTGGCGCGGTGGAACCTGCCCTCGAGGTCGACGCACACCCAGCCGCGCGTGCAGCCGTCTACTGTCGGAGGTTCGGGTGGCGGTTCCGGCTCCGGCGGCGGATCGTCGTACCCGGGCCGTCGCAGCGCCGATCCGCCGCTCCGGGATGGTTGCAGCACGGTCAGGCGGTCCGCCTCGTCGTCGGCGACCAGTCCGGCGATGTAGAAGTTGTCAGCGCAGTTGGTGGAGATCGTGTAGTGATCGCCGATTTCGATGCCGACCACCTTCAGGACATCGGTGACGTAGGTCAGGGAAAGCGGCAGGTGGTTCAGGATGCGGGACTCGATGGCCCACTTGCCATCGTGGCTGCGCACCCTGTGTTCGCAGGTGGTGCTCGTGTGCGACAGGTTGAGGATCGCGTAGTCCGAGCGATCGCGGCTGTCCCGCCGTATCCCGCTCACGAAGGCCCAGGTTCCGCCGGGGACCATGTTCGTCGAGTCGACGATCGGAACCTGCTCCCGCAGACCGACCCGCTTGCCGCTCTCGTCGGTGGGCATCGTGTAGGCCTGGAAGGTGAGTTCGCCGCTCGTGACGAGCTCGACCATCGCGGGATCCTCACCCGCCAGATCGCTGTACTGCATCGTCCGACCGGGCTCCACCGACATGGTGATCGCCGGCTGGGGCCGCGTGGTGCCGTTGGTTCCGGAGACGATCGGCAGAATGTCGAAGCTCTGACTCTCGTCGGTCGGATTGTGGACGCTGAGCAGGACTTGCTTGGCGTCGTCGTCGTGCGCGATCAGGACGTAGGACGTGTCCTGTGCGGACAGGGCAACCGGCAGGCCGACCACCAGGGCGGCGATTGCGCGTACTGCTGGACGAACGATCGACTTCATCATCGGATTTCTCCTTTGCCGTGGAGATCGCAATGACACGTAGAAACATGCAGAATAGCAGATAAATGGGCCGAAAGGAACCCATCGGAGGGTCGCGTTCGCGCCTGTAACATTCCCGCGCTTGACTGGTAACTGCTTCTCCAGGCGCCCTCGAATCGTCCCGCGGCCCGGCGTGCTCGCCGCCGTGCTGCTTGCTCTGGCCGCGGCCGCGGCCGCGCAGACGCCGAGTCGCTGCAAGGCTTTCGGCGACAGCATCACGGCCGGTGTCGGTGACGATCCGGGGCGCGCGGAAGCGGGCTACCCGCCCCGTCTCGAAGCTCTGGTGCCCGGCCTGGTGGTCGACAACCGCGGCGTCGGCGCCGAGCGTACGCCGGAAGGTCTGGCGCGCATCGACGACGTGCTCGCGGAGCCGGGCGACTGCCTGCTGCTGATGGAGGGAACCAACGACATCAGCCGCGACATCTCAGCCGAAACGACCCTGTTCAACCTGGATCAGATGGCCGCCCGAGCGGCCGCCGCGGATTGGACGGCGTACCACGCCACGCTGATTCCCCGCCTGCCGAATGCCCGTTTCGATCCGAACAACGTGCAGAACCAGGACCTGGTGCAGTCCATCCGGCGGCTGGCGGCGATTCGGGGCCGTGGCCTGGTCGATCCGTTCGAGATCTTCAGTACCGAGAGGAGGCTGTTCCACGCGTACTACTACGCCGGCACGGAGGATCCCGTCGGCCATCCGAACGGCGCCGGCTACGATCTTCTCGCCTCGGCCTTCCGCGACGTGCTCGAGTCCTCGGACGAGGTTCCGCCGGTACCGACGCGCCTGATCCCCGCCCACGGCGCCGAAGGGGTTTCGGCGGCGAGTGCCGTGGAGGTCGAAGTGAGGGACTTCGGGAGCGCCATCGACACGGGTTCGGCCTCGCTCCTGGTCGATGGTCTGCCGGCGCCCGCGCCCGGCGTCGGCGACGATGGCCGTTGGCTGCGCTGGCGTTTCTCGTCGGGGGAGCCGCTTGAGGGCGTGGTGACGCTGTCCCTGCGCGTCGCCGATGCCGAGGGCAACGTGTACGACCGCATGCTGGGCCGTTTCCTGGTCGAGGGCGCCGTCCGGCCGCCGGGCGATGTCGATCGGGACGGTCGCGTGGACGGCCGCGACCTGGTCTTCCTGGGCCTCGCCTTCGGCGCCGGCTCGAGGTCGCATCGGTTCGACGCCGATGCCGATCTCGACGGCAGCGGGCAGGTGGACGGCGAGGACCTGGCCATCCTCGCGGCCAACTTCGGCGCCAGCCTCTGAGTCCGGGTCGCGAAGATGCAGCTCGGCATCCTGGGCCTGCCCAAGGCGGGCAAGACGGCGCTGTTCAATGCGCTGACCGCCTCCCGCAAGGCGACGGGGAGGTTCCGGGCGTCGAAGACCGCGAACGTGGGCATCGCGGTGGTAGGGGACCGGCGCCTGGAGAGGCTCCGGGACCTCTACCAGCCCCGGCGCTTCGTCCCGGCCCAGGTGCGGTTCGTCGACGTCCCCGGTATCGACCGGGGCCGCGGAGAAACGCTGGACCTGGCGGAGCTGCGGATGATGGACGGCCTGGTCCACGTCGTGCGTGCCTTCGAGGACCCGGAACTCCTGCACCCGTCCGGGGGCGTCGACCCGCGGCGCGACATCGCGGCCATCGACCTGGAGCTGATTCTCGCGGACTACGACGTCGTGGAGCGGCGCCTGGAGCGCCTCGTTCAGGCCCGGACGAGAGGTCTCACCGACCTGGAGAAGCGCGAGCGCGCCCTGCTGTCGGACCGCGTCCTGCCGGCGCTCGAGGCGGAAACGTCGTTGCGACGTCTGGAACTGGACACGGAGGAGGAGAAACGGCTGCGCGGCTACGGCCTGCTCTCACTGAAACCGATGCTGGTCGTCCTCAACGTCGATGAGGATGTCGCGGCGGTTCCCGCGGCGATCGCCGGGATCGAAGCCCCGCCGGGCACCCGGATTCTCGCCGTCAGCGCTTGCCTGGAGGAGGAGATCTCCCGCCTCGACGCGGCCGATCAGGGCGACTTTCTGGCCGAGGCCGGCCTTGACCAGCCAAGCGCGATCCGGGTCGTGCGGGCGGGCTACGAGCTGTTGGGACTGATCTCCTTCTTCACCGTCGGCGACGACGAAGTCCGCGCGTGGACGATCCGCCGGGGCAGCACGGCGCTCAAGGCCGCGGGCACCGTCCATTCCGACATCGAGCGCGGCTTCATTCGCGCCGAGGTCACCGAGTGGCATGAGCTGGTCGATGCCGGATCGCTCGCGGCCTGCCGCGAACGGGCGACCCTGCGTCTGGAGGGCAAGGGCTACCGGGTTCGGGACGGCGAGGTGGTCCACTTCCGCTTCAACGTCTAGTCTGCCCGGTGATGGACCGCAGGGGGCCTTTCTGGCTCGATGATTCGCGCATCGCCTTCCCTTCGCCGCGACTGGCGGATCCGAGCGGTCTGCTCGCGGTGGGCGGAAACCTCGAGCCGGAACGGCTGCTCGCGGCCTACCGGTCCGGCATCTTCCCCTGGCCGCTCCTGGGGCCGGACGGACCCATGCTGTGGTTCTCTCCCGATCCGCGCCTGGTGCTGTATCCGTAGCGGTTCAGAACGTCCCGCAGTCTTCGGCGCGAACTGCGGCGCGAGCCGTTCGAGGTGGCGGTCGACACGCGCTTCAGGGAGGTCATCGTGGCCTGCGCCGAGAACCCGCGTGCCGGGCAGCAGGGCACGTGGATCACGGGGCCCCTGATCGACGCCTTCGAACGTCTCCACCGGCTGGGCCACGCCCACTCGGTCGAATGCCTGCAGGGCGGCGAACTGGTGGGTGGCCTCTACGGCGTTTCGATCGGCGGAGCGTTCTTCGGCGAGTCCATGTTCACCCGGCGCTCGAACTCGTCCAAGATCGCGCTGGTTCGTCTGGTTCGCTGCCTGGAGCAGTGGGGCTACGCGTTCGTGGACTGCCAGCAGGTCACGGAACACATGCTCCGGTTCGGCGCCGAGGAGATTCCGCGCAGCCGCTTCCTGGACGAACTCGAAGCGGCGCTCCGGCTCCCCGGCCGTCCGGGTTCGTGGCGCTCCGGCTCCTGACCGCGGTCAGGAGGACGGTTCCATCACGACCAACTGCGTGACGACCTCGTCGGCGATCCGCGAACCCACGTCGGCGCCGAAGACGAGGATGTCGCTCTCGGCGCCTTCGTAGGACTCGGTCCAGAGGACGGTCCCGTCGTCGGCCAGGAGCAGGCGGGCCCAGACCCGGAGGCGACCCTGCTGCCGCTGCACGCGGCCGTCGAGCAGGTAGTCGGCGAGGATCCGCCTTGCTCTACCGCCGGCGCCCGTGAATGGCCGGAGGTCGCGCGAAACGACCGCCAGCCGATCGGACGCCTGCCGGCCGAGCGACGTGATGAGTTCCTGCTCCAGACCCTCGCGGAACGAGTCCGCGCCGGACCAGGTCTCCACCGGCGTGAAGGGCAGTACCACGAGCACGGGCCGTGGCGGCTCGTTCGCGCTGGACGGTTCGGAGTCGAGGGCGCGCCAGACGAGGATCGTCGCGACGACTCCCAGGACCGCCCCAAGAGCGGCGAGCGCGATGGCCGCGAAAGGCCGGGAGCGCCGGCCGGCCCCGCCCCGGGAGGGCTCCGGTTCGTCGTCGTCGTCGTCGCCGATCTCGCTCACCGGCTTGAGGAAGCGGTACCCGAGGCGCGGCAGCGTCTCGATGTACTCGGGCGTGTCGGCGCTGTCGCCGAGTGCTATGCGGATCCGCTTCACGCAGGAGTTCATGCTCTGGTCGTACTCGACGTGGACCCGGTCGGGCCAGAGATGGCGACGGACGGCCTCGCGCGAGACGACGGCGCCAGGGTGCGCGATCAGAAGCTCGAGGAGCCGGGCGGGTTGCGGTTGAAGCCGTACCGTGCGGCCGCGGCCGGAGAGTTCCAGGGACTCTGGATCGAAGCGGAACTCGCCGAACCTCAGCCGGCGAGGGCGTGCAGCGAGCGTGCCGTCGTCGCTCCGCTCCGGGCTTTCCCCGGGCGATGTGCCGTTATCGCGCTGCATGACGTAGCCCCTGGATAGCTACGGTTGAGCCCCTGTCTGGTGTTTCCAATCCTCGAAACTGCAGTTCCGATTCTAGGGTCCTCTTTTTCGAGGACACAAAACAAGACTACGCACAGAGCGTTCCAGGCTGTACGTGACAGTTGCGTGACCCGTTCGTGACCCGTCAGCGGGTCTGCGCGTAACTTACTGGGGCGCTTGCACTTAGGCTGCCGGTGTGCTACCTTTCGGGGCCACAAGAAAAGAGGATAGGGACCGCTCCGGGGTTCTCACCCGAATCGACCTGAGCCTCCCATCCCTCGCTAGCGTTTCCTCAACCCTCAGCTTGGCGGGCATCCGGTCGGGGAGCGCTTCGCGCGCCACCGATCCTCCGTTCGGGCCCGGGCGCCTGTGTCTTGCGACTCCGGCGGTGGAACCTTGCGGCCCCTCCAGTCCCTTCCGGGGTTCGCCGGGACTCCCTCCCGTCCTCCCTCCCCTTCGGGTCTCCCGCTCCGGCTTGCGCCTTCCCGGTCAACCCTCCGGCTCAGGTGGCCGAAAGGTCCACGCCGCCGTTCCGCTTCGTGTCCAGTCCCCCGGCTTGCGCCTTGGAACCGATCACGTTGCGGCCCGCCGCCGCGGGGACTCCCTAGCGTCTCTCTCCTTCGACCTGGCGCCCCTGGGGTACTTCGTCGCTCGACTGGTCGGGTCTCACGACGAAGCCCCCGAAGCGTCTGCCGATGAAGCGCTTCAGCTGCCGATCGGCCTTCCGCTGCTGCCGGGCAACGTCCGGCCGGTCGCTTCCCTGAAGCCGCCTCCCTGGCTTTGGCGCGGTGAGGCTTGCGCCTCTCTTTGCCGCCCCCCGGGAAGCCTTCGGCTACGGGAGCCACTCGCCGACTGAAGCTTCATGGCGTCAGGATCTCCTCGGCTTGCGCCTCGGTTTTCCCGGCTCCAAGCGGCTTCCGCCGCCGAGCCCGGCTTCGAGTCGTGACCTTCCGACCCTCACTCTTGAAGCGCGCCCACCACGCGAACGTGACTTTCGCCCTTCTCAAGCTCCGATCCGAGGGTCGCGTCTCTTGGACCGGTGGATTGGGTTGCGATTCTTGGTCACAGTCCCTATCCGCGAAACAACGTATAGGGCAGATGAAGGTCGTGTCAAGACGACGGCTGCAGCGTTTCTTCGCCCGGTGCTCCGGGTGGAGTCCTAACTGTCTGAGGTGCTGGAACTTGACCCTCGCAACAGGGAATTGCCCGGATGGTCGCCCTCTGCGGATTTCCTGCGGATTCGGGCAGCGGCGGCGGAGTCGAGTGGTGCCCAGGGGCGGATTCGAACCACCGACACCCTGATTTTCAGTCAGGTGCTCTACCAACTGAGCTACCTGGGCAAGTCGCACGCCGGGTCAGGCCGGGCAGGGTGTTCTAACAGGCATGGAGCGAGCCAGTCAATGGAGTACCCCGCGTGAGGCTGACAGACGGGTGGGGCACTGACTACACTCCCCGACCATGAACGAAACCAGAAAAGCGGGCCGGCGAGTTGCGGCCGCGTCGATCAGTCTGTTGATTCTTGGAGGGGGCGCCGCCCAGGCGCAGCGCCTGCTGAGCCTGGGCCCAGGAACGGGGACCCCCGGAGTGGCCGCGGCCGCGCAGTTCGAACCGGGCATGGGGCCGGTGACCGTACAGGTCGATCTCGATCTGGTCAGGTCGGCCCCGCCGCGGCTCGAGTTGCCGACGCCCGACGGCCGGGTGCTCGTCGCGGTGCGGAGCGTGTTCGAGGATCGCGGCAACGGCAACGTGATGTGGGCAGGCAGCTTTCCGGGGGCGGACTACGAGAGCGTCGTCCTGACGGTGGAGGACGGCAGCTTCGTGGGACGGTTCGGGGAACCGGGAGGCGTGAAGTTCAGGATCAGCGCGGGCCCCGACGGCGGTGGCACGATGGCGGATACCGGTGGCGTGCCGGGCGACGCCCCGGAGACCGTCTGTCCGGTCGGCCTGGAGCCCTTGGGCCTGGAGGAGAACTTCCTGGTCGAGACCCCCGGGCGCGTTGGCCAGTCTCAGCGTGTGGCCCAGGCGCAGAACGGGAACGAACTCGACATTCTGGTGCTGTACACGGCGCAGGCAGCCCGGAACTGGGCGAACCGGGGCGGCGCCCTGGCCTCGATCCGGAACGCGGGCGACTACCTGAACCTGGTGCTCCGCAACGGTCAGATACCGATCAAGGCGAACCTCGTCCACATCGCCAGGGCGCCCGCGGTGCTCGACACGGTGGGCAGAAGGGGTGTCGGCCCGTTCCAGAACGAACTCAGCTTGCGAACGCTCTGGAACGGCGAGGTCCTGCAGTTGCGAACCCGCCACGGCGCCGACGTGGTCCACGTGTTCAGCGGCGAGAGGACGTCCCTGCTCGGGGCTTGCGGCCGCGCCTACCTGCTGACTCAGGGTGAGACGGCCGAGGACTTCTCCTCCCGTGCGTACGGCTGGACCGCGAACAGTTGTGCCAGTTTCGACGACGCCGAGATCTTCGCGCACGAGGTCGGCCACAACCTGGGCGCCAACCACGATCCTGACAATGTCTCGGTGATCACTCCTGACCAGGCGGTGGAGCCGTACGCCTTCGGCCACCACAACCACGAACACATTCCGAACGTCGGCACGATCATGAGCTATCGCGGCCAGACGGAGCCCTTCTTCTCGTCGGTGCGGATCAGGCCCAAGCGGCGGACCATCGGGATCGGCGGCGAGCAGGAGAACGAGCGCGCGCTCCGCCGCACCTCGAGGATCGGCGTCCAGTACAGCGACGCCCTGACCGTGCCGCCGGAGGGCGCGCCCGCGGCGCCGGGCAACGTTCGCGCTCAGCTCGCCGGCGCCGGGACCGTGCGCGTCAGTTGGGTCGACAACTCGGACGACGAGGTCGGATTCGAGGTCTGGGTCCAGCGGCAGGGCCAACCGTTGGCGGTCAGTACCCTGGTCGCCGCCGATGAGGAGTCGGTCGAGATCGACGACCTCGAGCCCGGCTATCACTTCTTCTGGGTCTATTCGTACATCGGCGATAACCGTTCCCTGAGAAGCACCTACCTGGATGTCGTCGTGCCCGGGGCGGAGCCGGCCGCTCCCACGGATTTGAGCGTGACGGCCATCGGGAGCTTCGCGATCCTGTTCTGGACGGACAACTCGGACGACGAGATCGGCTTCGAACTCCAGTCGCTGCGCGGCGGCGAACTCTGGTATCGGAACGAGGTCGCGGCGGACCGACAGTTCAGCTTCATTGGGGGCCTCGAGCCGGGCGTTCGCCATGTCTTTCGCGTTTCCGCGTACAGCGGTGGCGGCTTGTCCTGGAGCGACGACGTCGTCGTCGTGCCGGAGGAGCTCGAGGGTCCGGAGCCGCCCAGCAACCTCCGCGCGACGGTGACCGATGGCACGTCGGTTCGCCTGACCTGGACCGACAACTCGGACGACGAGGTCGGGTTCGACGTCCGGGCCGCCGTCTGGGGCTGGTCCGAGTTCTTCGCGGTCGAGGCCAACACGGAGTCCATCGAGATTCCGGCCCTCGCACGGGGCGGCCGCTACTTCTTCAGCGTGGTCGCCGTGGACGCCGAGGGACAGACGGCTTCGAGCGACACGCTGGTCGTCACGCTCGGCGTGTCAGGGAAGGGGCCGCGGGGGCCGAGACGGCTTCGAGCGATGCCCGTCGACGCGACCTCGGTGCGGCTGACCTGGGAGGACGACTCGACGGACGAACGGGGCTTCGAGGTCCAGGTCCGTGAGTTCGGCGACCGCTGGAGCCGGGCCGCCCTGGTCGGCGCCAACGAGGAGTCCGTGCTGCTCACACGCCTGACGCCCGGGAGCGTCGACGACTACCGCGTCTTCGCCTTCAACGACACCGGTTTCTCCGGCAGCAGCAACACGGTGACCGTGAAGCTGCCCGGTGGCGTACGACCCACGGAGCTCACAGCGGCGCCCGCGGGCGACTCCGCGATCGAGCTGAAGTGGTTCGGAAGGTGGGCCGACAGGTCGCTGGGCCTGATCGTCGTCGAGGGGCGCAATCCGGAGTCGGACTGGACTGAACTGATCACGACCCGGGCCGCCACCGGTTCGGTTCGGATCAGTGGTCTGATGACCGACACTCCCTACACGTTCCGCCTCGTCTCGGCGGTCGGCGCCACGCGAGCGGTTTCCGGAGAGGTGAGCGCGACGACCGGCGCCTTCCGGGACGCCTGTCGTGACGGCGCGCAGTACCTGTGCCTCCGGGATGGCCGCTTCGAGGTGCAGGTGCATTGGACGAACCCGGACAAGGCGGGCGACCACGGCTTCGGCACCGGCGTCCCCATCGACTTCTCGGACGAATCCGGTCTGTTCTGGTTCTTCGAGCCGGACAACGTGGAACTCGTTCTCAAGGTGCTCGACGGCACGGCGCTCAACGGCAACTTCTGGGTGTTCTTCGGCGCCCTGTCGGACGTGGAGTACTGGGTGACGGTGGAGGACACGCAGGGCGAACAGCGGCGCACCTACCACAACCCGCCCAAGGAAGTCTGTGGGCAGAGCGACATCGCCGCCTTCGCGGGAGCCGGAGTGGCCGCGCAGCTTGCGCCGTCGACGGGGGTGCGGGGCGAGCCCGGCATCGACCTGCTGAAGATGGACGTGGCGCGGCTGCCCGCGATCGGCATCGAGCGATCCGAAGAGTCTGCGGGGGAATGCGAGGCCGGCAAGGAACTGCTGTGTCTGCTCGACGACCGCTTCTCGGTCGAGGTCGGCTTCGTCGATCCCAACCTCGAGTCTCCCGACAATGAGAAGACCGCCAGGGTGGCCGATTCCCTGACCACGGCCAACACCGGGTTCTTCTGGTTCTTCAACAAGGAGAACATCGAGTTGGCGGTGAAGGTGCTCGACGGCCGGGCGATCAACGGCAGCTTCTGGATCCTCTACGGCGGTCTCTCGGATGTGCAGTACAAGATGACGGTGGAGGACACGGTCACCGGCGAATCCGCCTCATACGAAAACGAGAAGGGCAGTCTCTGCGGGCGGGTCGATATCGAGCCCTTTGCCGATCCTTGAGGCGGCCTTTCAGCGTGCTACGCTGCGCCGACTCCGATGCTCCCCGTTCGCCGCGCACTGGTCTCGGTCTTCGACAAGGCGGGCCTTGAGGAACTGGGTTCGGGGCTGGCGAAGCTCGGTGTCGAGATCATCTCGACCGGCGGTACCGCGCGCCAGCTCGCGGAGCACGGCGTATCGGTCACCGCGGTGTCCGATGTAACCGGACACCCCGAGATCCTCCACGGGCGCGTCAAGAGTCTGCACCCCCGGATCTTCGGCGGCATCCTGGCCGACCGGCGCCGGCCGGAGCACCAGGCGGAACTGGAGCAGCACGAGATCCCGCCGATCGACCTCGTGGCGGTGAACCTGTACGCCTTCGCCGCCGCCGCCGCGGCCCCGGATGCGACCGTGGACAGCACCGTCGAGATGATCGACATCGGCGGCCCGAGCATGGTCCGCGCCGCGGCGAAGAACTTCGCCAACGTGGCGGTCGTCGTGGACCCGGCGGACTACCCGCGGATCCTCGAGGCCCTTCGGTCCGAGGGAGGCCTGCCGGAAGAGCTCCGGCGCGAACTGGCGCTCAAGGCGTTCCGGCACACAGAGAGCTACGATGCCGCGATCGCCGACTGGTTGGCGAACGGCACGGGGGCGCCCGCCCGCGACGAGTCTTCACCCCTGCCGGAGTCCGTCCGGCTCGAACTCGAGCAGGTGCTGGCGCCGCGCTACGGCGAGAACCCGCACCAGGGAGCGGCGGTCTACCGGGAGGTCGGCGGCGGCGGCGTCCTGGGCGGTTTTCGGCAACTCCAGGGCCGGGAACTCTCGTGGAACAACATGCTCGATGCGGACGCGGCGCGGAAGCTGTCGGCGCTGTTCGGCGCCGCCGGGGACGACCCGACGGTGGTCATCGTCAAGCACAACAACCCGTGCGGTGTCGGACGGGGCGCGTCCTTGGTCGAGGCCTACGAACGGGCCCTGGCCTGCGACCCGGTATCGGCGTTCGGCTCGATCATCGCGGTCAACCGGCCCTTCCCGGAGCCCCTGGCCGGGGCGATGGCGAAGCTGTTCGTCGAGGTCATCGTGGCTCCCTCCTTCGACGCCGCCGCGCTGGAGCGGCTCGGCCGCAAGAAGAACCTCCGCCTGCTTGAATGCCCTCCCTTCTCCGCTGAGGACGGTGCCTACGAGCTGCGAGCCGTCGACGGCGGGTTCATCGCCCAGCACCTCGACAGCGCTCCGGAAGACCCGCGGGAATGGACCTGTCCCACGCGGGCGCAACCGGACGAGGCGCAGTTGCGCGCGCTCGATTTCGCCTGGCGGGTGTGCAGGGCGACGAAGTCGAACGCGATCGTGGTCACCAACGAGCACCAGACCGTCGGCATCGGCGCCGGCCAGATGAGTCGCGTCGATTCCTGCCGGATTGCGCTCGACAAGGCGCAGCTCCCCCTTGCCGGCACGGTTGCCGCTTCGGACGCCTTCTTCCCCTTCCGGGACGGGATCGACACCCTCGCCGAGGCGGGAGTCGTGGCGATCGTCCAGCCGGGCGGCTCGGTCCGGGACGACGAGGTGATCGCGGCCGCCGACGAGCACGGCGTCGCCATGCTCCTGACCGGGCGCCGCCACTTCAAGCACTGATGCGGCCCGCGCGAACGGCGGCATCCGTCAGGCGTAACGGCGTAACACTGGGTGCGCCGGCCTTCTGGCCGGCATCAGCCCTCGCGGCCCTCTGCCTGGTGGCCGCCGGGCCTTCGCACGCCGACGATCCCTGGGGCGTTCTCGAGGAGTTCCGGCGTTCGCTCGAGGCGCAGTCGCCGCTCTCGGCGGGGTTCGTCCAGACCTACGTCCCCTACGGCTTCGATCCGGAGGACGGCGAGACGGAACGCGGCGACCTGGCCGTCGACCTGCCGGGTTGCCTGCGCTGGGACTACTCGCCGCCGTTCGAGAAGGCGTTCCTGCTGTGCGACCGGACCGTGCATCACTGGAATCCGGGCGAGTCGGTCGGCCAGCGCCACGACCTGTCCGAGCAGCCGGCCCCGGGGCTGGACTTCTTCCTGCTCACGACCGACGATCTCCGGGACCGGTACGAGGCGGAAACCGGCCCCGCACCGGACGACCGGGTGCTCGTCGTCCTGCGCCCGCTCGAACCGAGCGAAGACGTCGCCCTCGTGCAGGTCGTGATCGATCGCGGCCAGCAACGGCTGCGTGAACTGACCTACTACGACGCCCAGCGCAACGAGAACCGCTTCGTCGTCGGCGACTACCGCAGCGGCGCGGCCCCGGGCCGCTTCGAACCGCCGCCCGGCATCGTGTGGGAGGAGCCGTAGGGAGTCCGCCGGCGCAGTCGTCGGGTTGGCGGTGGGGAGAAAGGTCGCCGGCCTCCGGCCGGCGGCTGCGTTCCTGGGGCTACGCCGCTTCGCGGCCCCGCCCCAAGCGGACCAGAAGGTCCGCGCACCCAGAGAGCGGTCGTGGGGTTCTGCGAGCTGCCCTGCTGCAGTTGAGATAGCCCGCAGCGGCGGAAGGTCGCCGGCCGTTGGCCGGCGGCAGTGTTCCTGGGGCTACGCCGCTTCGCGGCCCCGCCCCAAGCGGACCAGAAGGTCCGCGCACCCAGAGAGCGGTCGTGGGGTTCTGCGAGCTGCCCTGCTGCAGTTGAGATAGCCCGCAGCGGCGGAAGGTCGCCGGCCGTTGGCCGGCGGCAGTGTTCCTGGGGCTACGCCGCTTCGCGGCTCCGCCCTGAGCGGACCAGAGGGTCCGCGCACCCAGAGAACGGTCGTGGGGTTCTGCGGGATGCCCTGCTGCAGTTGGGTTCCGCCCGCAGCGGCGCCATGTCATCTGCATGTAGAAAAGTCGGCCACACCGGGCTGGCTCTCTGGGTGCGCGGACCTTCTGGTCCGCTCGCCGCCGGAGGCGGCCAGAAACACGCCGCCGCGGAGCGGCGACCGCAAGCGCTGCAGCGGCGGCATGGCACCCGCATGTAGAAACCCCGCCGCACTGCGCCCGTTCTCTGGGTGCGCGGACCCTCTGGTCCGCTTGCCGCCGAAGGCGGCCAGAAACACGCGCCGGCCGAAGGCCGGCACCTTCTAGCTACGCGCCCGCACCGCCCGAAGCTCCTTCAACCCATACACCTCCACAGTGTCGAATGTGCGCGAGGCCGAGTCCCTCCAGGCCGGCCGTCCGGCGGTCAGCACCAGCGGCCGCCACTCACAGTCGCCGCCGCGGCAGAACTTGAGCCGGCCGGCACCGACGGCGCTTCCTGGCCGGAACTCCAGTTCGAGCACCCCGGTGACCTCGCGGCCGAAGTCCACCCGAAACGCCGATCGCTCGCCGGGCAACACCTCGAGGCCGGGGGACGTGGAGACGCGCACGATGCGGCGCGGCACAACGGCCTGCCAGATCGGCTCGGGCCTCGCCAGCTCGCCGCGGACGATGCGGCCCCAGCGGCCGACAGGCGGCCGCCCCCAGGAGCGAACGAACCCGGGCTCACGGCCGTCCGCGACCGGCGCGGCTCCCTTCACCGCCAGCGGTTCCCACGCGTCCAGGAAACGCCACGTGCGGTCCGTCGTGACCGGCATCGATCCGTCGGCGAGTTCGATGCCGGCGAGCGCGCCGCCGTCGCCGTAGGGCGTGCGCACCTCGATCGTCAGACGGTTGGCCCCGGCGCGCAACAGGTGGGCGACCTGGACCTCGTCGATCGGCTCGCCCCGCCGGAAGCCGCCGCGCGCGATCTGATGGCCGTTCAGATGCACCGCGTACTCGCGGTCGGCGGTCACGAACAGGCGAGCTGCCGCCTCCGGCGCCTGGTCCAGCTCGAAGTCGCCCAGCAGCACGTAGGCCGCCGGCTGTCCGGCCTCCGTGGCCGCCGTCTCGGGCCAGATCCACTCCGCCGCGCCGGTCGGCAGCGAGGCGTCGCCACACCCCGCCAGCAGGCACGCCGCGATCGGGGCTAGAACGCGCGGGGTCCGGTACACGCCGCGAGCGTATCGGCCCGTCCGCCGGTGAGCGGCCCGGCGGTTTGACCGGCGGCGCGCCGCGCGGGTAGGGTCGCCCGTGTCGAGTGCTCGGCCCGTATCGGACGCAGTCGGTATCGTCTGTGCGATTCCTGCTCGATATGGCTCGATTCGATTGCCCGGGAAGGCCTTGCTGCCGATCTGCGGCCGCCCCATGATCGAGCATGTCTACCGCCGGGCGAGCGAAGCGTCGGGTCTCGACGCCGTAGTCGTGCTGACGGACCATGAGGACATTCGCCGGACGGTCGAGGGCTTCGGCGGAACCTGCCAGATGACGCCCGCGGACTGCCGTAGCGGCACGGACCGGATCGCCTGGGCGGCGCGTGGCTGGCGCGCCGACGCGGTGATCAACGTGCAGGGCGACGAGCCCCTGCTCGATCCGTCGGCGATCACGCAACTCGCCGAGCACCTGCGAGCGCGAAACGGCGAGGAGATGGTCACCCTGGCCGCCGAGGTCGACGAGGAGGCCCTGCGGGATCCCAACCAGGTCAAGGTCGTGTGCGGGGGAGACGGCTACGCCCTCTACTTCAGCCGCGCCGGGATCCCCTTTCGCCGGCGTTCGGAGGACGACGGCCCGGCGGCGCCGGTCCTCCTGCATGTCGGCGTCTACGGCTACCGCCGCGAGGTGCTGCTGCGGATCGCCGAACTCGAGGCCTCGCCGCTCGAGCGCTCCGAGAAGCTGGAGCAGCTCCGCGCGCTCGAGAACGGCGTCCGCATCCGCGTCCTGCCGGTCGACGAGGCGCCCCTGGGAGTCGACACGCCGGCGGACCTGGCGCTGGCCGAGCGGCGGATGCTGGCCATGCAGACGGACGAGAATCCATAGGTAAGGACGGGAGCACACGCCATGGCAACCAAGTACATCTTCATCACCGGCGGCGTCGTGTCCTCGCTCGGCAAGGGCGTGGCCGCGTCCTCGGTGGGAGCGATTCTCGAGGCCCGCGGCTTCACCGTCGAGATGATGAAGCTCGACCCCTACGTGAACGTCGATCCGGGGACGATGTCCCCCTACCAGCATGGCGAGGTGTTCGTCACCGACGACGGCGCCGAGGCGGATCTCGACCTGGGGCACTACGAGCGGTTCACCACCTGCAAGACGAGCAAGAAGCACAACTACACGACCGGCAAGATCTACGAGGCGGTGATCAACAAGGAGCGCAGGGGCGACTACCTGGGCAACACGGTCCAGGTCATTCCCCACGTGACGGACGAGATCAAGGCGGGGATGCGCCGGCTGGCGGGCAGCGCCGATGTCGTGCTGGTCGAGATCGGCGGCACGGTCGGCGACATCGAGTCCCTGCCCTTCCTGGAGGCGATCCGGCAGTTCCGCCAGGAACTGGGTCGAAGCAACGCCGTCAACCTCCACCTCACCCTGGTGCCGTACATCGCCGCCTCCGACGAGCAGAAGACGAAGCCCACCCAGCACTCGGTGCGCGAGTTGCGGGCCATCGGCATCTCCCCGGACATCCTGCTCTGCCGGGTGGACCGCGACCTGCCGGACGAGATGAAGGCGAAGATCGCCCTTTTCTGCAACGTGGACACCCACAACGTGATCGCCGCGCGCGACGTCGACACGATCTACGAAGTGCCCCTGATGTTCTGCCGCGAGGGCCTCGACGAGTCCCTCATGGACCTGCTCAGCCTGCCGGGCTCCCCGCGCAACCTGGCCGGTTGGGAACGCATGGTCCACCGCATCCGCCACCCGCAGGGGCAGGTGCGGATCGGCATCGTCGGCAAGTACGTTGAACTGCCCGACGCGTACAAGAGCCTGAACGAAGCCCTGATGCACGGCGGCATCGCCAACGACGTCGAGGTCCAGTTGGTCTACATCAACGCGGAGGACCTGGAGACCGAGAGCTGGCCCCAGGAGATGTTCGAGGTCGACGGCCTGCTCGTGCCGATCGGCTTCGGCCCGCGCGGGGTCGAGGGCAAGATCCGGGCGATCCAGTACGCGCGCGAGCAGCAGGTGCCGATGTTCGGCATCTGCCTCGGCATGCAGTGCATGGTGATCGAGATCTCGCGCAACGCCTGCGGCATGGAGGGCGCCCAGTCGACGGAGTTCGACGAGGTGGCGGTTGATCCCGTGATCTACAAGTTGCGCGACCTGCTCGGAGTCGAGGAGATGGGCGGCACGATGCGTCTGGGCGCCTATCCCTGCGTCGTCGAGGAGGGCACTCTGGCGGCGCAGGTCTACGGCGGGACGTCCGAAACCGAGGACGGCCGGTTGCTGATCAGCGAGCGCCACCGGCACCGCTACGAGGTGAACCAGAAGTACCTCGGGGCGCTCCAGGACTCCGGAGTCGTCGTCTCCGGCCGGAGCCCCGACGGCAAGTTCGTCGAGATCGTGGAGCTTCCGGACCACCCCTGGTTCCTCGGCTGCCAGTTCCACCCCGAGTACAGGTCGCGTCCGGCCGATCCGCACCCGCTCTTCATCTCCTACATCCGGGCGGCGGTCGAGCAGAAACAGCGGACCGCGGCGGCGTCGGCGAGCGCCGGGGACGAGCTTCCCTCCGGCGGCGCCGAAGCAAACTGAGGCTGTCCCGGGAACCGTGACCGCGGAAGGCTTCGAACTCGCGCCGGGAATCGTCCTCGGTCGCGGCGGCTTGCCCGTGATCGCGGGTCCCTGCGTGATCGAGGGCCGCGACTGGCTCGTCGGCGTGGGCCAGCAGATCCAGGCGATGAGCCATCGCCTCGGGCTGCCGATCGTCTTCAAGTCCTCGTTCGACAAGGCGAACCGCAGCTCCGGCGACAGCTTCCGGGGCCCGGGGCTCACCGAAGGGCTGGCGGCGCTGGCGGAGGTCAGGGAGGCGACCGGACTGCCGGTGCTGACCGATGTCCACCAACCGGGCCAGTGCGCCGAAGCCGCCCAGGTCTGCGACGTCCTCCAGATCCCCGCCTTCCTCTGCCGCCAGACGGACCTGGTCGTCGAGGCGGCCGCAACCGGGCGGCCGGTCCTGATCAAGAAGGGCCAGTTCATGGCGCCGGCCGACATGGTGCGCGTGGTCGACAAGGCACGCGCCACCGGCAACGCGCGGATCGCCGTGACCGAGCGCGGCAGCTCCTTCGGGTACCACAACCTGGTCGTCGACATGCGCAGTTTCGAACTCCTCGCCGAGCACCGGATCGCCGTCCTCTACGACGTGACGCACTCGCTGCAGTTGCCCGGCGCCCGCGAGAAGGAGAGCGGCGGCGACCGCCGGTTCGCGGAGCCGCTGGCCCGCGCCGCGATCGCCGCCGGCGCCGCCGGCCTATATCTCGAGACGCATCCGGACCCCGACAGCGCGCGGTGCGACCGCGAGACCCAGTTGCCGCTCGCACGCGCCGAGAAACTGCTCCTGTCCGCGCTCGAGATTCACCGCTCTCGCGTCGCCGAGGGCCCCTGGGTCTGAACTGAAGTGGCCGGACGCCCCAGCAGCGCAACCGCCGAATCGGAGCGAAGCCTGGAGATCGCCCGGGCCGTCCTCGAACTCGAGGCGGCGGCGATCCGCGGCCTGATCGGGCAGCTCGAGGACTCCTTCGGCGAGGCGGTGCGGCGCATGCGCGACTGCCGGGGGCGGGTGATCTGCACCGGTATGGGCAAGAGCGGCCACGTGATGAAGAAGGTGGCGGCCACCCTGGCCTCGACCGGCACGCCCGCCCTGTTCATCCATCCGGCCGAGGCGATCCACGGCGACCTGGGCATGATCGTGCCGGGCGACGTGGTTCTGGCCGCCTCGACCTCCGGCGGCACGGAAGAACTGCTGCGGATGATCGACGTGCTGCATCGGCGCGGCGTTCCCCTGATCGCCGTCACCGGGGCCGCGAAGAGTCCGATCGCCGAGCGCGCCGACATCCACCTGTCGGCGGCGATCGACCAGGAGGCATGCCCCCTGAACCTGGCGCCGACCGCATCGACGACCGCCACCCTGGCGCTGGGCGACGCACTTGCCATGGCGCTGCTCGAGGCGCGCGGGTTCACCCTCGAGGACTTCGCCACCCTTCATCCCGGCGGCGAGCTCGGCCGCCGGCTGATGACGGTGGATCAGGTGATGCACGCCGGCGCCGCCGTGCCCAAGGTCGGGCTCCAGGCCTCGATGCGCGAGGCCCTGTTCGAGATGACCGAGAAGTCGTTCGGCATCACCGCGATCGTCGACGACGCGGGCGGTCTCTGCGGCGTCGTCTCGGACGGGGACCTGCGGCGCCTGCTGAACACGGATCCGGCTGCCGGCGAGTCGGCCGGCGGCGCGTTCCTGGACCGCGCCGTCTGCCACTACATGACGCCCGAACCGAAGACGATCCAGCCCGACGCCCTGGTCACGGTCGCCCTGGCGTCCATGGAGCGGCACCGGATCACGTCCCTGTTCATCTGCCACGGCGACGGCCGCCTGCGCGGCCTCGTCCACATCCACGATCTTTGGGGCCTGCGCCGGAAGTAGCCGCCGATGTCCACCATGCTCTCCTCCGTTGTCCTTCGCCTCCGCTTCCTCCTCTTCGACGTCGACGGCGTGCTCACCGACGGCCGGCTCTACTACCTCGGCGACGAGATCGCGGTGGCGTTCGACACGCGAGACGGCGTCGCCGTGAAGCGCGCCCGCGACGCGGGCCTCGGCGTCGGTCTTCTGAGCTCCAGGAGAGACTCCCCCGCGGTCGCCCGCCGCGCCGCCGACCTCGGCTTCGACGAGGTGCTCCTCGGCCGCCGCGACAAGGCCGCGGCCTTCGCCGATCTGCTCGAGCGTCGCGGGCTCGAAGCCTCCGAAGTGGCCTACGTCGGCGACGACCTGGTCGACCTGCCGGTCCTGCGCGCCGCAGGCCTGTCCGTCGCCCCGGCCGACGCGGTGCAGGAGGTCCGCGACAACGTCGACCTCGTCCTCGACGCCCCCGGCGGCCGCGGCGCCGCCCGCGAACTCGTCGACCTCATCGTCGAGGCGTTGGGCCCGGTGTCGTAGCCGGTGGCGAGCCGCGCTCCGCGGCGCAGAGTGCCAGAAACTCGCTCTCGCTGGCGCAGTGCAACGCGGCCCGCACCATCGCGGTCGCCGGCAGTTCACCCAGCGCGGCGAGACGTGCCGGCAGTGACGGCGCCGCCGTGATGCCGCGCTCTTCGAGGATGGCGAGCACCGACTCGTACCGCACCTCGGCGCGCCCCTCGTTGCGACTCTCGTTGCGGTAGTGCCGCAGCCAGGGGTCGTCGTCCGGTCCCGTGCCTTCGGCGGCGCTCAGGGCGGCGCCTACGCGATGCAGGGCCTCGCGCGTGATGTCCGACATCCGGTGTTCGTTCAACGCCCGGTGAATCTCCTCGGCAGTCCAGCCGGGAAACGCTCGACTGCTCTCGGCCCGGACGAAGCGGCCGCCCTCAAGAACGTGAATCGCGAGACCGGGCACCCGGGACTTGGGACGGCTCGGCGAGCCCACATCCGGCACGTCGACCCAGACCTCGGGGAAACCCCAGGCCTCGTACAGTCGAAGCTTGCGAACGCGAACGTCCGTCGAGTAGTCGACCTCCAGCACGACGTCGGGCAGAGCCCCGCCGTCCACGTCCACCTTCGGCGCCAGCTCTTCAGCGGAAGGCGGATGCAGGTACAGGATCTGGTCCGCCTGCATCAACACCCTGGGCTTGCCCCGGGCGTCGAAGCGCACCAGGTCCGACGTGCCGAAAGCCGCGATCGCCGAGCCCCTCGACGCTGCGATGAGCGCCGCAAGGCCGGCCAGTCTGTGCCCGGGCCGCTCGTGATAGGTGGTCGTCGGCTCGCACACGACCATCGCTGTCGCGGTCCGCCTCTCCCAATACTCGAGCCGGCCCTCGTACTCGTCGATCTGCTCCAGCGTGATGCGGACCGCCCTGCAGCCGGGAAAGTCCGCCGCGTCAAGCGGTGCTCGTTCGGCGTCGGACGGCGCCGTTCGTGCTGCGTGGGCGGGCTCGGCCATGCGCGGGATCCTATCTCCGGGATCCCGCCACGATGCGCTAGCTCGCCCACTCCTCTTCGGCCTCTTTCTCGAGACGCTTGCGGCGGCGCTGGACCAGGGCCGAGGCGCCGACGCCGAGCAGGTAGAGGAGCAGCGTCGGCCCCGCCACGATGGTCATGTTGATGGCGTCCGGGGTCGGCGTGATCGCGGCGGAGAGGATCACGATGATGAGCACTGCCCATCGGAAGTGGCGCATCAGGAACCGCGGCGTCACGATGCCGAGCTGCGACAGCATGAAGATGACGATCGGGAGCAGGAACATGACGGCCAGGCCGAGCAGGACGTTGACCGCGAAGCTCAGGTACCGCTCGATCCGGATGTCGGCGCCCCAGTCGCTGTTGAGACCCATGTTGACCAGGAACTCGGTCGCGAAGGGCAGGGCGACGAAGTAGCCGAAGGCGCCGCCGCCCAGGAAGAAGAAGGAGCCGAAGAAGATGAAGGGGATCGCGTAGCGCTTCTCGCGCCGGTAGAGCCCCGGCGAGACGAAGCCCCAGAGCTGGCTGACGAGATAGGGGGAGGTGACGAAGACGGAGGCCAGGAGCGCCACCTTCACGAAGACGATGAACGGATCCGTGACGCCGTCGAACACGAGCTGATCGACGTGGGGCTCGATCGGTCTCGCCAGCACGTTGTAGATCTCTTCGGCGAAGGCGAAGCAGCCGAAGAACGCGACGACGACGACGATCAGCGTGCGGAGGATGCGGCGGCGCAGCTCGTCGAGGTGCTCGAGCAGCGTCATCCGCGGGAGTTCTTCTTCGTCCTCCTCAGATTTCCTGCGGGCGGGCTGCGTCGGGGGCAGCCGCTCCGGTTCCGACTCTTCAGTCGGCTGTCCCTGTTCGGGCTCTTCAGGCGGCGGGGTCACTCGGCGTCCGGGCCCCCGATTCGCCCGTCTTCTTCGAATCGTCGGCGCTCGCGGTCTTCCTGGAACCGTCCGACACCCCGGTCTTCTTGCTCTTGTCGATTCGGCGTGGCGGCGGCGGGCGCTTCTCTTCGTCGAGTTCGACGTCGATCGAGCGCTTCAAATCGCTCGTGGCACGCCGAAACTCGGCCATGCCGCGGCCCAGCGTGCGGCCCAGTTCAGGCAGCTTCCGTGGGCCGAAGATGAGCAGAGCGGCCGCCATGATGAACAGCATCTCCTGCATGCCGATCGGGCCGAACATGGGACGGCATGATACGCCAACCCGCGCCACTGGCTCGCTGTTACAATCTTCGCTTCGCCTCGCCGGGCGGCGGTCCGACCGGCGCGACCAAGAGCGGAACCCTCGTGCAGAAACCCTGGCGCAACATCGCACTCGTCCTCTTCGTCACGGCCGTTCTCGTCGGCGGGCTGGCCGGTGGCCACCTGCTGGCGGTGGGCGGCGGGGAGTTCGCGCCGGTTCGCGAGTACACCGACCTGATCGAAGCGGCGCACGCGCACTACGCCGTGCCTGAGGTCGCCTACCGCGACCTGATCTACGCCTCGATCGGCGGCATGCTGCGCAGCCTCGATCCGCATACCAGCTTCCTGCCGCCGGTCGCCTACGACTCGATGAGGGAACGCCAGCAGAGTTCGTTCTACGGCCTCGGCATCTACGTCGGGACGCGCAACAACCGGCTGACGGTCATCTCGCCGATCGAAGGCACGCCGGGCTACGAGAAGGGCATCCGCGCCGGCGACATCATCCACCTCATCAACGGCGAGCCGACCGAGGAGATGAGTCCGAACGAGGCAATCCGCAATCTCAAGGGCCCCAAGGGGACCGACGTCACCGTCACCCTGCTCCGTCCGGGTCTCGACGAGCCCCTGGTCGTCACCGTGACCCGGGCCGAGATCCCGCAGGAGACCGTTCGCCATGTCCACATGGTGAAGCCGGGCGTCGGCTACGTCCTGGTCAACGACTTCTCGCGCTCGACCGGCGATGAACTCGAACGGGCCCTCGCGAGTCTCCGGGACCAGGGCATGGAGCGTCTGGTGCTCGACCTGCGGGAGAACGGCGGCGGTCTCCTCGACCAGGCGATCGCGGTCTCCGATCAGTTCGTGCCCCCCGGCAGCACGATCGTCGAGACCCGCGGCCGCATCGACAGTTCTCACCAGACCTACCGCTCCACCGGCCGCCACGAGCCGCTCGGCCTGCCCCTCGTCGTGCTCGTGAACGGCGGCTCAGCGTCGGCCTCCGAGATCGTCTCGGGCGCCGTCCAGGACCACGACGTCGGTCTGGTCGTCGGCGCGTCGACCTGGGGCAAGGGTCTGGTGCAGACCGTCTACGAGCTGTCCTACGGCGCCGGCCTCGCACTGACGACGGCCCGGTACTACACGCCGTCGGGGAGGTTGATCCAGCGCGACTACTCGTCGTATTGGGACTACTACACGGAGTACGACGCGAACGGCAGCAACGGAGAGGACGCGCCGGAGGACGGCTTCCCGCTCGACGGCGACGTGCCGGCCGGCCTGCTTGAGGCGCCCCCGGCTCCGTCGCAAGACGAGCGCCCCGTCTTCTACACCGACCTGGGCCGCGAGGTGTTCGGCGGCGGCGGAGTGACCCCGGACTACGTGATCGAGCAGGACGAGCCGCCCGCTCTCATCTGGCGTCTGCAGTCGCGGAGCGGCTTCCACCGCTTCCCGTTCGAGGCGGGCAACCAGGAAGGCGTCGAATCGACCGACTGGCAGGTGTCGGACGAGTACCTGGAGCGGTTCTGGGAATGGGTCGTCGAAGAAGAGTTCGTCGCCGCCGGGGAACTCGAAGAGGCCCGGGAGGATCCGGAAGTGGACCGCCACGCGCGGGTCCGCCTTCGCTACGAGATCTTCAACACCGCCTTCGGCCTGACCGAGGGGTACAAGGCCCAGGCGGTGTTGGACAAGCAGCTTGCCCGCGCCCTCGAACTGCTCGACGAAGCGGAAGATCTCCTCGACCGGCGACTGGACCTGGACGGCCAGGGCGGCAGCCCCGTGTCCGGTCTGGTCGCGCAGCAGTAGCAGGCTCGGCGCCCACTGGGTGCGCGGACCTTCTGGTCCGCTGCCGCCGCAGGCGGCCAGGTGCACGCGCCGGCCGCACGGCCGGCACCTTGTCGGGCGGCGAGCCTGCTAGCGCATCTTCTCTTCGACGAACTCGACGTGCCGCCTGATCTTCGGGTCGTACTTCTTCAGCTTCAGCTTCTCGCGGCTGAGCTTCTTGTTCTTCGTCGTCGTGTAGAAGTACCCGGTACCGGCGCTTGATACGAGCTTGATCTTGTCTCTCACGTGGTGGTCACCTCTGGTGAAGCCCGGTGGCCGAGGGAAGGGCGGAGCGGAAGTGGCGGGGCCGACGGGACTCGAACCCGCGACCTCCGGCGTGACAGGCCGGCATTCTAACCAGCTGAACTACGACCCCGTCTTCAATCCGTTTCCCGTTTCCCCGACTCCTGAATCGTCCTTGACCTCCGTGGTGGGAGGTGGGGGATTCGAACCCGCGACCCCCTGCGTGTAAAGCAGGTGCTCTACCCCTGAGCTAACCTCCCCGGCGCCGGCGCTCCGGCCGCCCGGCGGACATCGCAGGCCGCGTGATCTTAGGGCAGGCGCGGGGACATCGTCAACGAAGAGCACGGCCGCGTCGCTCCGTGGCACAATCGCCTGCCCAACCACTTCCTCACAGGAGTACCGATCATGCACGAAGTTCCGGATCTCGCATATCCCTTCGACGCCCTCGAGCCGCACATCGACGCGCTGACGATGGAGATACACCACGACAGGCACCACGCCGTCTACGTCGCGAACCTCAACGCGGCACTGGAAGGGCATCCGGATCTGGCCGCGATGAGCGTCGAGAACCTGCTCAGGAACATCGACGAGGTGCCGGGCTCGATCCGCGGCGCGGTGCGCAACCACGGCGGCGGCCACGCCAACCACTCGCTCTTCTGGTCGGTCATGGGGCCGGATGGCGGCGGCGCGCCCAGCGGCGACCTGGCCACCGCGATCGATATCCGTTTCGGTGGCTTCGACCAGTTCCGGGAGCGCTTCAAGGGCGCTGCGATGGGTCAGTTCGGCAGCGGCTGGGGTTGGCTGGTCAGCGGCGATGACGGTCTGTCGGTGATCGCTCGCCCGAACCAGGATTCGCCGTTGATGGAGGGGTTGACTCCGCTGCTCGGCGTCGACGTGTGGGAGCACGCGTACTACCTGAGGTACCAGAACAAGCGGCCGGACTACCTGGACGCGTTCTGGAACGTCGTCGATTGGGACGCCGTGTCGGAGCGCTTCAGAGGCTGAATTCCGCTCTCCGGCCCTCCCATCGGGCCGTGGAGAGTGCTACGCTGCGCGGTCCTTGCCGACTCGTGGGTAAGGCCGTCCCGGCTGGATCGCCCCGGTTCCCCCGGACCGTCCCTTGGGCGTCTCCGCTCCTCTTTCCTGGAGCGGAAGATGAACCCAAAGACCAATGAACACCAGTGCGAGGAGTCGCAGGAGTTCCCTGCGCTCTGGCGCGGATGCGCTGCCCGCGACGGCGACTGGGCGCCCCTTGTCCAGCGAGTCGAACCGGCGCTGCGCTGCGCGCTCGCCGGGTTGGGGCGAAGCTACGGACTGCGCCTGACCCGGGATCTCCTGGACGAAGTCGTGCAGGAAACCTACCTCCGGCTGCTACAGAACAACCGCCGCGTGCTGCGCGGCTGCAAGGGGCGCACCGAGACGACGATCATGTCCTACCTGCGCAGGGTGGCGCGCAGCGCCCTGGTCGACTGGTTGCGCGCCCGGCGGGCGCTCAAGCGCGACCCCTCCGCCGAACTGAGCATCGATCTCCGGGAGGGCCCGGCCGACGGAACCGACCGCCTGGAGTTGCCGGCCGCGGCCGCGAGTCCCTTCAACGACATCTACGTCCGCGAACTCCGCTACCACTTCCGGCGGGAATGCTGGTGCGTCGCGAGCGGACGGGCCACGGGCCTCCGCGACACCTGGATCACCGAGCGCATGGTCGTGGACGGCTGGAGTTCGCACGAGGCCGCGAGGGCGGTCCAACTGGCGCCGGCGACGGTCGCGACGGTGATCGGCCGCATGCGGCGGGACCTGCAGCGGCGGGGCCTGAATGTGCCCGGCCGGCTGAACTCGCGGGCCTGAAGGCGGAGGCCAATCGGCGCATCGGACCCGCGAGGGCGAGACGTGGCGGCCAACTTATGGCATAATGGGCAACTGTTCATTAGCAGCTTTTTGGAGATCTGAGACCGTGGACAACAGCACAGAACCTCGACCCGTCCGCCTTGGCGGTTCGCTGAGCGGACTCGAACCCCGGCACCGTCGCTCCCGGAGAATGACGAAGGTCTTCAAGGCGCTCTCGGACTCCACGCGGCAGGACATCCTCCGACTTCTCGAGGACGAGCAGCGTTGCGTCGGCGACATCGTGGGTGAGTTCGAGCTTTCCCAGCCAACGATTTCCAGGCACCTGTCGGTGCTCAAGGAAGCCGACCTGGTGATCGATCAGCGTCGCGGCCAGAACGTGATCTACCGGTTGAACGACGAGGCGCTCTCCGAGTCGATGCGCAGCTTCTTCGGCCAGTTTCGGAGCTGCCAGAACTCGCTGCGCAAGCGGTCCCCCTGAACAGGCGGCGCTCACCGGTCGCGGGCGCGGAGACGCCGGGCCGGAATGCCGAACGGGGGAGCGATTCCGTTAGGGTTCGGCGTCGATCTGGCGGTGTAGCTCAGCCGGTTAGAGCAAGCGGCTCATATCCGCTGTGTCGGGGGTTCGAGTCCCTCCACCGCCACCACCCGACCCCGCCGCGGGATGGCTCCCACCGCGTCGAGCGGGAGGTGGCGGCCTTCTTCGAGCGGCGCGGCGAACTGGCCGGCGCCGTCCGCGGATCGTCGGTCGTCGCCGCCTTCTCCGGGGGACCCGATTCGTCCGCCCTGCTGATCGCGCTCCGGGCCTGCGCCTCCCGATTCGGCTTCGGGCTCCGCGCGGTCCACGTCGACCACCGGCTCGACGAAGGATCGGCCGGGCGAGCCCGCGCGGCGCGCCGGATCGCCCGGCATCTCGACGTCGCCTTCGAACTCCGCGTCGCGCGCCCGATGCCGCCGGGCGTGGGCGGTGAGGAGTGGGCCCGCGCGGAACGCTACCGGCTCCTCGCTGCCGCCGCCGGATCGGCGGGCGCGGCGGCGATCGCCACCGCGCATCACCGGCTGGACCAGGCCGAGACCGTGCTGCTGCGCATTCTCTTCGGCAGCGGTCCCGCCGGTCTCGGGGCCATGCACCCGGTGTCGAACCGCCTGGGCCTGCCGCTGCTCCGTCCCCTGCTCGACCTCGAGCCGGGGCACCTTCGCCGCTACGTGGCCGCAAGCGGGATCCGCCCGGTCGACGACCCGACGAACCGCGCTCCGGGACCGCGCCGCAACTTCGTGCGCCGCCGCCTGCTGCCGCTCCTGGTGGCCGAGACGCCGGATCTGGGCGCCCGGCTGAACCGCCTGGCCGGAGCCGCTCGGGGCGCGGAACGTACCGTCCGGCGGCTGCTCGACGAGGCGCTCGAGCCGCGGCCGGGGCACCGGTGCTGCGAGATCGACACGGGCGCGCTGACGGGGCTGCCGGCGACGCTCTGGCCGGCCGCGCTCGCCCGTCTTCACCGTCTGGCCGGCGCGCCCTATCCGCCGAGGCGAGCCGCTCGGCGGGAGTTGCGGCGGCAGGTCGAGCGGCGGCGCGACACCGGCGCGGCGGTCGGCTGCGACTGCGGCGACGGCTGGCGCTGGGAGGAGTCCGGCGACCGGCTGCGGGTGCTCATGCGGCCTCCGTTCGGCGGGGATCAAAGAATTGAATTGCTTGAAGAACCGCGGACGGAGTGACAGTCTTGTTGCAGTCCGGCAGCCTGCGGGACAGGAATCTCCTTGGCCGGAGCATGGTTGTTCCTCCGCGATGAGGACGATCCACCACCGATGAACGCGACACTGAAGAACCTCCTGCTCTGGGCCGCCATCTTCGTGATGGTGATCCTGCTCTACAACCTGTTCAGCCAGGGCGCCGCCAAGCGGGGGGAGATCACCTACAGCGAGTTCCTCGAGGATGTCGAGAAGGGCCGGATCGATGAGGTCACGATCACCGGCGACGAGACGGCCAGCACCTACAGGGTGGAAGGCACCTACAAGAACGCGCCCCGGGACAGTCTCGCCGACGGCACCTTCAGCACCGAGATCCTGAACACTCCGGACCTTTGGCCCTTGTTGCAGGAGCACGTAGAGCGCATCGAGGTCCAGCGCGAGAGGAAGAACACCCTTGCCGCGGTGCTGATGACCTACGGCCCGCTGCTCCTGATCATCGGCCTGTGGATCTTCTTCATGCGCCAGATGCAGAGCGGCGGCAACCGGGCGCTCTCCTTCGGCAAGAGCAAGGCGAAGCTTCTCAACGCCACCGGCAAGAAGGTCACCTTCAAGGACGTCGCCGGGATCGAGGAGGCGAAGGAAGAGCTCTCCGAGATCGTCGAGTTCCTGAAGGAGCCGCAGAAGTTCCAGAAACTCGGCGGCCGCATTCCCAAGGGGGTCCTGCTGATGGGTCCGCCGGGCACCGGCAAGACCCTGCTGGCGCGGGCGATCGCCGGTGAGGCCAGCGTCCCCTTCTTCTCGATCTCGGGGTCCGACTTCGTCGAGATGTTCGTCGGCGTCGGCGCCAGCCGGGTCCGCGACCTGTTCGAGCAGGGCAAGAAGAACGCGCCCTGCATCATCTTCATCGACGAGATCGACGCGGTCGGCCGTCATCGAGGCGCGGGCCTCGGCGGCGGGCACGACGAACGCGAGCAGACCCTGAACCAGTTGCTGGTCGAGATGGACGGATTCGAAACGAACGAGGGCGTCATCCTGATCGCCGCCACGAACCGTCCCGATGTCCTCGACCCGGCGCTGCTGCGACCGGGCCGCTTCGACCGCCGCGTCGTCGTCGACCGGCCCGACATCGCCGGCCGGCTCGGCATCCTCCAGGTCCACAGCCGCAACATCCCGCTCGATCCCGACGTCGATCTCCAGGTGCTGGCGCGCGGCACGCCCGGCTTCTCCGGCGCCGATCTGGCGAACCTCGTCAACGAGGCGGCCCTGATCGCGGCGCGGCGCAACCACAAGAAGGTCGACATGGCCTCCTTCGAGTTCGCCAAGGACAAGGTGATCATGGGCGCCGAGCGCAAGACGATGATGCTCACCGAGCAGGAGAAGGAGGTGACCGCCTACCACGAGGCCGGTCATGCCCTCGTCGCCGCCTTCATGCCCGAGTCCGACCCCCTGCACAAGATCACGATCATCCCGCGGGGCCGCGCCCTCGGGCTGACGATGCAGCTTCCGACGGAGGACAAGCACACCTACCGCCGCAAGTACGTCGACGCGCAGATCGCGATCCTGATGGGTGGCCGGGTCGCCGAGGAACTCTCGCAGGACGACATCACGACCGGCGCCGGCAACGACATCGAACGCGCGACGGAGATGGCCCGGCAGATGGTCTGCGAGTGGGGCATGTCGGACCTGGGGCCGCTCAACTTCGGCGAGAAGAGCGAGCCGGTCTTCCTCGGCCGCGACTTCAGCCAGCGCTCCGACTACTCCGACAGCACCGCGCATTCGATCGACAGCCAGATCCGCGCCATCGTCCAGCGGGGCTACGAGAAGGCCCGGGAGATTCTCTCGGAGCACCGGAACCTGCTCGAGCAGTTGGCGAGGGAGTTGCTGGAACTCGAATCGCTCGAGGGCGACCGCGTGTACGAGATGATCCTCGAGGCGACCGGCCAGGACCTCACCCCGGTGCGCAAGCCGACGCCGATCCTCGACGTCGAGCCGCCCGACGAGGGAGCGGCGGCGTCCACGAAGGATGAAGGCCCCGTTCCCGACGTGACCGGTACGCCCGAACCGGCGACGATCGCGGAGCGGCAGGAACCCGACGGCGTTCCGATTCCGCTGCCGAAGCCGGAGCGGTAGAGACTTGCAGGCGGCGGAGCGCCAACTCTGAACGCGGGCAGGCGCTGGTAGGAACCGTCCACGGCGATCGGAACGCGATGGACCTGGCGCAACCCTTCGAACTCCTGGGCTGGAGAGATCTGGTCGACCTCCTGGTCGTCGCCCTCGTCGTCTACAACCTGCTGCTGCTGATCCGCGGCACCGGAGGCATGCGGATCGTGCTCGGCATCCTGGTGCTGCTGGGCGGGGCCTGGATCGCGACGTCGCTCCGGCTGCGCGCGCTGGAGGCTTCGCTCGCCTACCTGCTGCCGGCGTTGCCGGTCGTCATCGTCGTGCTGTTCCAGAACCAGATCCGGAGAGCCCTGGCGCGGGTCGGGCGCAACCCGCTGTTGCGGCTGATGACGGATCAGACCCAGGACACGGGAGTTCACGAGATCGTCATCGCCGCGCAGGCGCTGTCCCTGCGGCGGTTGGGCGCGCTGATCGTGATCGAGCGGCTGGACGGTCTGCGCGACTACGTCGAGAACGGCATCCTGCTCGATGCCGAGATCTCCTATGACCTGTTGCTGACGATCTTCGGCCGCGGCACACCGCTTCACGACGGCGCCGTGATCGTGCAGAAGGACCGGGTGGCTGCCGCGGCCTGTTTCCTGCCCCTGACCACCAGCGCCGGCGTCTCGATCGAACACGGAACGCGCCACCGGGCCGCGATCGGAATCACCGAGGAGACCGACGCGGTCGTGGTCGTCGTCTCGGAAGAGACGGGCAGGATCTCGGTGGCGCACGAGGGTCGCCTGACCAGCGACCTGACGATGCGGGAACTGCGCAACCGGCTCTTCGAGCTGGTGCTGACCCTGGGAGCAACCAAGTGAGCGAGAGCCGCAGCCTGTGGGCTTTTCGGGCTCTGGCCGTCCTGATCGCGATCGGCATCTGGCTGCCGGCCTCGTACTGTCCCCGTCTTCGGGACGTGACCGAAACGCCCATCGAGGGGAGCGTGCAGGTGGTGCAGGTCAACTACGAGGATCATGACCAGATGGTGGTTCTCGGCTCGCCAATCCTCGGGTCGCCGGAGGATCCGAAGGAGACGCTGTCCGTTCAGATCCGCGGCAGCGAGGATGCGATGGCTTCCCTGAACCGGGATCAGATCCGGGTCCAGGTGCCGTTGGGGGAGAACCTCTTCGGCGGCGCGACGTACAGCGGTCCGCGCCAGGTCGCCATCATCCTGAGCACCGAGCACGTCGTGCTCCCGGCTGACGCGGAGGGCATCGAGGTGCTCTCGGTCACGCCCGAGCAGTTGACGCTGACCCTCGACGAGGAGATCTCGCTTCAGGTGCCGGTCCAGGTCGACTGGAGAGGCGAACCGATCGGAGGCTTCAGCGTCGACTACGACAACGTCCGGATCGAGCCGCGCCTGGCGACGGTCGAGGGATCGCGCTCGGAGATCAACAGGTTGGGCTATGCGTTGGCGGGCCCGATCGACGTCGACGGCCGGGGCGTCGACTTCGTCGAGGAACAGGCGCGCGTGCGGTTCGAGAGCGACGACGTGGTGGTCGAGTTCCCGACCTTCGTCAGAATCGAAGTGCCCATGATCCAGGGCCCCCAGCCGCAGTCCGGCGCAGGTTCTTGAGCCTCTTCGGGACCGACGGCATGCGTGCCGTTTTCGGCACGCCGCCCCTCGACCGCGCGACCGTCCAGGCGGTCGGCTACTGGTTCGCCCGCCTCAGCCTGCCGGCGGTCCGGCCGGCGGGTTCGCGGCCGCTTCTGATCCTCGGCGGCGACACCCGCGACAGCCGGGAGGAAATCAGCGGCTGGCTCGCCGCGGCCGTTCGCGCCGGGGGGGCCGACGTCCGTTCGGCCGGCATCGTGCCGACGCCGGCGGTCGCCTTCCTGGTTGCCGACCTCGGTGCTGCCGGCGGCATCGTCGTCTCCGCCAGCCACAATCCCTGGACGGACAACGGCCTCAAGCTGATCGGGGCCGACGGCTTCAAGGTCGACCCCGCGCTCGAGCGCGAGATCGAGGACCGGATCGCCGCCGGCGCCCCGGACCGCTTGGGCGGCTCGGCCGGGCTCCGGGAAGAGTCCGGGCTCGCCGAGCGCTACCTGGACCACCTGCGGGCCTCGCTGCCGGCAGGTCGCCCGCTGGAGGGCCTTCGCCTGGCGATCGACGCCGCGAACGGCGCCGCGGCCCCGCACGCCGCGCGACTGTTCGTGTCCTTGGGGGCCGACTGCCACGTCACCGGCGACGCTCCCGACGGCCGCAACATCAACCGCGACTGCGGTTCCACCTGCACGGACCGCATCGTCGCCCTGACGCTCGAGACGGGCAGCGACCTCGGCGCCTCCTTCGACGGCGACGCCGACCGGGCCATTCTCTGCGACCACGAGGGCCGGGTCTGCGACGGCGACGCCCTGCTGTACGTCTGGGCGTCCCACCTGGCGGAACGGGACGAGCTTCCCGGACGCCGGATCGTCGCCACGACGATGTCCAACCTGGGCCTGGAGCGCGCGCTGGAGCGCCGCGACATCCGGATCCTCCGCTGCGGTGTCGGCGACCGCGAGGTCGCCGAGGCGATGCGCCGCGAAGGGGTCCGGCTCGGCGGCGAGCAGTCCGGCCACCTCCTCGACCTGAACCTCGCGACGACGGGCGACGGCCTGCTCACCGCGGCGTCCGTAGCCGCGATCGTGGCCTCCTCGGGCCGCTCCCTCGCCGACCTGGCGGCCGGCTTCCAGCGCTTTCCGCAGGTGCTGCGGAACGTCACCGTGCGGGAGAAGCTGCCGCTCAAGAACGTGCCCGGCCTGTCCGATGCGGTCGCCTCCGTCGAACGGGACCTGGGATCGTCGGGCAGGGTCCTGCTGCGCTACAGCGGCACCGAACCGCTAGCGCGCGTGATGATCGAGGGCCCGGACCAGGAGCGGATCGAGGGCCTGTGCGAGCGGATTGCCCGGGTGCTTGAGGTGGAGCTGGGTACTGGTTGAAAAGGTCGCCGGCCGTTGGCCGGCGGCAGTGTTCCTGGGGCTACGCCGCTTCGCGGCTCCGCCCCAAGCGGACCATAGGGTCCGCGCACCCAGAGCACGGTCGTGGGGTTCTGCGGGATGCCCTGCTGCAGTTGGGTTGCGCCCGCAGCGGCGCCACGTCATCCGCATGTAGAGAAGCTCGCTGTATCGGGGTCATTCTCTGGGTGCGCGGACCTTCTGGTCCGCTGCCGCCGAAGGCGGCCAGCAACACGCCGCCGCGAAGCGGCGACCACAAGCACCGTCCCCTCAACCACCCTCCATCGCCGCCAGCATCTCCTTGACCGCAGCGGTCATTCCGATCAGCACCGCCCGGGACACGATCGAGTGGCCGATGTTCAGTTCGGACACCCCGGGCAGCGCCGCCACGGGTCCGACGTTCTCCACCGTCAAACCGTGCCCGGCGTACGCCTCCCGGCCCGCTGCCAGGCCGCGCTCGGCGGCGGCCTTGATCTTCGCGAACTCCGCCGCCGCCTCGGCACCCGAGGCCCGCGTGTAGGCGTCGGTGTTCAGTTCGAAGCCGGTGACCTCCTCCTGCGCGTCGAGCGCCGCGATCTGGTCGAGGTCGGGATCGACGAACACGGAGACCTGGATGCCGGCGGCGACGAGACGCCGCGCCGCGCTGCGCACCTGGTCGCCCCGCCCAATCAGGTCGAGTCCACCCTCGGTGGTCACCTCGTCCGGCCGTTCCGGAACGAGCGTGACCTGGTCGGGGCCGACGCGCTCGGCGAAGTCGAGCATCGGCTCTTCGGTCGCGATCTCGAGGTTGAGCCGGCCGCTGACCGTCCGCCGGAGTTCCACGACGTCCCGGTCCTGAATGTGGCGGCGGTCCTGGCGCAGGTGCACCGTGATGCCGAACGCTCCCGCGTCCTCGGCGAGCCGCGCCGCCTCGACCGGGTCGGGATAGCCCGCCAGGCGCGCCTGCCGCACGGTGGCGACGTGGTCGACGTTCACCGACAGGGCGGTCACGCCTCGCCCTCCTTGAGCAGGCCCTGCTCCCGGTAGTCCTTCAGCTTCCGCTGCAGGGTGCGCACGCCGATGCCGAGCACCCGCGCGGCCTGGGCGCGCTTGCCGCCGGTCCGGCCCAGGGTCTCGAGGATCGCCTGGCGCTCGATCTCGGCCATCGTCCGGGGTTCGCCGAACGGGCTCTGGACCGGGCTCTCCACCGGTGTCGCGGCGGCGCTTCGGACCTCCTCCGGCAGATCGCCGACCTCGATCATGCCGCCGTCATGGAAGACCGCGACCGTCTCGAGCACGTTGCGCAGTTCCCGCACGTTGCCCTGCCAGCGATGCTCGGACAGGCACTTCAGCGCCCTGCCCGAGAGCCGCATCTCCGGCTTGCCCTCGCGGGCGGCGAACTCGCGCAGGAAGTGGTTCGCGAGCAGCGGCAGGTCGTCGAGCCGTTCCCGGAGCGGCGGAATGCTCAGCGTCACGACCTTCAGCCGGTAGTAGAGGTCCTCCCGGAAGGCGCCGTCCGCCACCGCCTGCTCCAGGTTACGGTTCGTCGCCGCCAGCAGCCGGAAATCGACGTCGATCATCCGGCTGCCGCCGACCCGCATGACCTGGCGCTCCTCGAGGACGCGCAGCAGCTTCACCTGGAGCTCGGGCACCAGTTCGCTGATCTCGTCCAGGAACAGAGTGCCCTGGGCGGCAAGTTCCAGCTTGCCGATCTTGCGCCCGACCGCTCCGGTGAACGACCCCTTCTCGTGACCGAACAGCTCGCTCTCCAGGATCTCGTTCGGAATCGCGCCGCAGTTCAGAGCCAGGAAGCGCTCCTGCCGGCGGGGGCCGGCCTGGTGCAGGGCCTTGGCGACGAGTTCCTTGCCGGTGCCGCTCTCGCCCAGGATCAGCACCGAAGCCCGGCTCGGCGCAACCTGCCGCATCTGCTGGAACAACTGCTCCATCGCCGCCGACTCGCCGATGATCGCGTCGAAG
The DNA here is from genome assembly GCA_026707545.1 of Acidobacteriota bacterium. Taxonomy (NCBI): domain Bacteria; kingdom Pseudomonadati; phylum Acidobacteriota; species Acidobacteriota bacterium. The sequence goes on from JAPOWR010000005.1 coordinate 161,698, forward strand.
CCGAAGCGCTCGTCGAGCATCTCGCGCAGGTTCGTCACCTCATCGCGCAACTGCCAGTTCTCGATCAGCTTCAGCACCCGGCTGCGCAGCTCGTAGAGGTCGACCGGCTTCGTCAGGTAGTCGTCGGCGCCCACGCGCATCGCCTCGACCGCCGACTCGATCGTGCCGAAGCCGGTGACCAGGATGACCGCCAGGTCGAGCTCCTGCGCCCGCACCCGGTTCAGGAACGCCAGTCCGTCCATTCCCGGCATCCGCAGATCGCACACAGCCAGCCGCACCCGGGGCTCCCGTTCGACGAACGCCAGCGCCGGTTCCGCATCGTCGAACACGCGCACGCCGAGCCCTGCCCGTTCCAGGGCGATCGCCATCGATTGGCGGGATCCGGCCTCGTCGTCGATGACGATGACCCAGGGGGCTGCGGCCATGGCGGGCATCCTAGCTGCCGTTGCGTCGGTTGCGGTCGCCGCTTCGCGGCGGCGTGTTTCTGGCCGCCTGCGGCGGCAAGCGGACCAGAAGGTCCGCGCACCCAGAGCACGACCCCGGTGCGGCTTGCTTCTCTACATGCAGTTGACATGACGCCGCTGCGGGCGCATCCCAACTGCAGCAGGGGCATTCGCCTAATCCCACGGCCGTTCTCTGGGTGCGCGGACCTTCTGGTCCGCTCGGGGCGGAGCCGCGGAGCGGCGCAGCCCCAACGAAACAGCCGCCGGCCGAATGGCCGGCGACCTTCCGCCGCGAAGCGGCGTGCGCGGACCACTTCCCGAGTTGACGGTCTGGCACCCGTTTGGATACGGTTCGGACTCATGAGTGAGATCCGTATTCGAACCGTCATCGATCCGTTCGACGACCGCCAATCGCTGCCCCTCGGGATTCAGGTGCTGACCCGAGCGGAAGCGATGGGGATCCTGGGTGGTGGAGCCATCGACAGGCTCGACGCATCGGTCTGGAAGGACGTGCTGGCCCGTATCCGGCGTGCAGGGGTCGCACGACACCTACCTGAAGTCGTTCCGAAGGACGATACGGCGCGCGAGGGGTTCGTTCGGCAACTCAAGCAACTGAGCGACGCGCTGGAGGCCTCGCCGGTTCCGGCATCGGAGGGACCGCGGCTCGACGATCTACTGGGGCGTGAACTCCTTGCCAGATTGCTCCAGGTCTCAGTTGTGAGCCTGCGACGATACCTGGCGGGCGAAAGGACGGTGCCTGACGCCGTTGCGGCGCGCTTGCACTTCCTCGCGCTGGTCGCGGGTGACCTTGCGGGGGCCTACAACGACATCGGCGTGCGGCGCTGGTTCGACCGACCGCGCTCACTACTGGACGGCCGGAGCCCGGCGGAACTCCTGCAAGCCGAATGGCAGCCGGAGGATCCGGGTCCGCGGCGGGTCCGCGACCTGGCCGGGGCACTGGTCTGGTCGCCTGCCACGTGATCGTCTACCGCAACGCGGACCCCCGCTACCCGTTCCTGTGGGAGGAGGGCGCTGGTTCCCAGCCGGCTGCCCGGTGGCATGCGGAAGGTGAAGGGCCGGTGCAGTACCTGAGCGATACGCCCGACGGTGCGTGGGCCGAGTTTCTTCGACACGAGGACATTCGCGATCCCGAAGAGTTCTCCTACATACGCAGGTCGCTTTGGGCAGTCGACATTGGGTCGGAACACTTGGCCAGTGCCGAGTTGCCTGCGGAAACCCTGACCGGCGACGCCAGGTCGTACTGTGCATGCAGGGAAGAGGCACGGCGCCTGCGCTCGGCGGGGTCTTCGGGTTTCAAGGCGCGATCTGCAGCGCTGAGGCCGGGGACGGCCGGAGGATGGCGTGTGGACGCGGGCCTGCGGCCGGGCGCTGAACGGGACGGCCAGACGATCGTCCTGTTCGGTGGAAGGCCGGACTTGACCGGGTGGCGGACGGTGTTCGCGGGCAGGCCGGATGAGGCGCTGTTAGCTGCTGTTCGCTTTCTGAGCCCGGGTTAGCCGGGGCGGGCTCGCTCGAGCGATCGGCTGCGGTCGCCGCTTCGCGGCGGCAGTGTTTCTGGCCGCCTTCGGCGGCGAGCGGACCAGAAGGTCCGCGCACCCAGAGCACGGCTTTGTCCGGTGGGAGGCTCTCTACCGCAAGCCCTTTGCCCGCAGTGACGCCATGTCATCCGCATGTAGAGAACTCCGCCACATCGTTGCGGTTCTCTGGGTGCGCGGACCTTCTGGTCCGCTCGGGGCGGAGCCGCGGAGCGGCGCAGCCCCAAGAGAAACAGCCGCCGGCCAACGGCCGGCGACCTTCGACCTTCCGCCGCATCCATGCGCCGCCGCGAGGCGGCGTGCGCGAGTCAGGGACCAGCGCCGGCCAGCAGCTCCTCCAGCCCCGCCTGGTCCAGTACCTCGACACCCAACTGCTCCGCCTTCCGTAGCTTCGAGCCGGCGTTCTCGCCGGCGACGAGGAAGTCGGTCCGACCGCTCACCGAACCTGTGACCTTGCCGCCGAGGGCCTTGATCCGGGCGCCGGCTTCGTTGCGGGTCATGCCTTCGAGAGAGCCGGTCAGGACGAAGACCTTGCCTTCCAGCGGCTGGTCGGCGCCGTCGTCGGCAGCCGCCTCCTCCTCCTCCTCGAACTCGAGACCCGCTTCCTTCAGACGGCGGAGCAGGTCCTGGTTTCGTTCGGAGTCGAAGAAGGCCCGGACCGATTCCGCGATCCGCCCGCCGATCTCGTCGACTTCCTCCAGCTCCTCGGCCGACGCTTCGGCCAGGCCGTCGACGGTTCGGAAGCGACGGGCGAGGAGGGATGCCGTGCTGTCGCCGACGAAGCGGATGCCGAGGGCGTAGATCAGGCGGCTGAGGGAGCGCTGCTTCGACTCCTCCAGGCTGGCGACAGTGCGCGCCGCCGCCTTCTCGCCCAGCCGGGCGTCGTTCGTCTTCTTCAGATCGGCGAGCTGCTCCACCGTCAGGCCGTAGAGATCCGCCGGGTCGCGGACGATGCCGCCGCCGACGAGTTCCCCGACCAACCAGTCGCCCATGCCCTCGATGTCCATCGCGTTGCGGGAAGCGAAGTGGCGGATCGCCTCGCGGACGACCGCCGGGCAGGCGGCGTTGACGCAGCGGAGCAGCGCCTCCTCCTCCGGTTGGTACAGCTTCTCGTCGCAGACCGGACACTCGGTTGGCGGCGCGAACGGCTGCGACTCCGGTCCCCGCCGCTCCTCGAAGACCGACACGACCTTGGGGATGATGTCGCCGCCCTTCTCGATCACGACCGCGTCGCCCTCCCGGACGTCCTTCCGCGCCAGGTCCTCGTAGTTGTGGAGGGTGGCGCGCTTGACCGTGGTGCCGGCGACCAGCACCGGCTCGAGTTCGGCGACCGGAGTCACGGCACCCGTGCGGCCGACCTGGGCGTTGATCGCTCGCACCACCGTCTCGGCCTGCTCGGCTTCGAACTTGAACGCCACCGCCCAGCGCGGCGCCTTGGCGGTCGCGCCGAGCCGGTCGCGGAGCTCCGGATCGTCCACCTTGACGACGACGCCGTCGATCTCGAAGTCCAGTTCGCCGCGCTTCTCCTGCCACTCAGTGCAGTAGGCGACGACCTCGCCGAGGCCCTTGCAGCGGCGCCATGAATCGTTGACCGGCAGACCGTAGTCAGCCAGGGCAGCGAGGCTCTCGCCATGCGATGGGCGCTCTTCGCCCTCGTCGCCGGCGGGTTGAACCCACTCGTAGCAGGCCACGTCGAGCCGCCTCCGCGCGACGTCCCGGCTGTCGAGCAGGCGCACCGTGCCGGCCGTCGTGTTGCGGGGGTTCGCGTACAGCTCCTGGCCGGCCGCGGCGCGCTGCTCGTTCAGAGCGGCGAACGCACTCCGGCGCATGTAGGTCTCGGCCCGCACGAGCAGCCGGGCGGGCGCCGACGCCGGCAGGCGCAGCGGCAGGGAGCGGATCGTCCGCGCATTCGCCGTCACGAGGTCCCCGACCCGACCGTTGCCCCGGGTCGCGGCCTGGGTCAGCACGCCGTCCTCATAGAGCAGGGACAGCGAGACGCCGTCGACCTTGAGCTCGCAGATGAACTCGAACTCCGTGTCGGGAAGCAGACGGTTCAGCCGCCCGAACCACTCCTCGAGTTCATCGTGGTCGTACGTGTTGTCGAGCGAGAGCATCGGCGGCGTGTGCTCCACCTGCTCGAAGCCCTCGGTCGGCTCGCCCCCGACCCGCTGGGTCGGGCTGTCGGCGGTCCGGAGCTCCGGGTGCTCCTCCTCGATCGCCTGCAGCTCCGCCATCAGGTGGTCGAACTCGCGGTCGCTGATCTCGGGCTTCGCCTCCTGGTAGTAGAGGCGCTCGTGGCGCTGGAGCTCCTCGCGCAGGAACGCTGCCCGGGCTGCTGGTGACTCCGTCATCGTGGACATTCTGGCGCGTTTTGAGGACCGCCGCAGTATGCTGCCCCACCATGGAGTTGGTCGGCTTCTACCTCCGCTACGCCCGCCGTTACCTTCACTGGGGGCTGCTGGCCCTGGCGGGGATCGTGGTGTTCGGCGTCGCCACGCTGGCCTTCATCGGGTTGATCCACCCGATGTTCGAGGAGGTGCTCCTCGCCACCGAGGACGAGATCCAGGAGGTGTCGATCCCCGGTCTTTCTGCCGGCGACGGCGAGGAGGTCGACGGGGCGGTAGCGCGCCTCTTCCAGCCCATTGAGAGCTACACCGCGAGCCTGAAGGCGGCGGCGGGCGATCTCTACGACGACCTGAAGCGGCGGGCGGGCATCGAGGGGCGTAGCGAGGTGTTCTTCGCCCCGGCCCTGATCGTGCTCGTCCTGCTGCTGCGCGGCCTGATGGCGTTCGTGTCGGGCTACTCGTTCCAGCGCGCCGGACTGGGCATCACGACCGACATCCGGAACGACCTCTACCGGCACATCATCCACCAGTCGAGCCGGTTCCATCAGCGCTACACCTCGGGCGAGCTCTACAGCCGGGTGGTCAGCGACGTCTCCAAGCTCCAGAACGCGGTCGCGGCGCGGCTCTTCGACATCTTCATGTCGATCGCGATGCTCCTGTTCTACGGCGCGACGCTGCTGACGATCCACTTCACCCTGGCCGTCGTGTCGCTCTTCGCGGTGCCGCTGTTCGCCTTCCTGCTGGCCCGATTCGGCAAGGGGATGCGCAAGGTCACCTACCGCAGCCAGGAGCGGATGGCCGACCTCTCCGGGCTGTTGACCGAAGGCGTCCGGGGCAACCGGGTGGTCAAGGCGTTCGGCATGGAGGAGTTCGAGTGCGGGCGGTTCGAGCGGGCCACTCGCGGCCACCTGCTCGCCAACCTGAGGGCCCAGTTCCTGTCGACCCTCTCGAGTCCGGTGATCGAGTCGACGGCCGCGGTCGGCGGCGCGGTCCTGGTCGTCTCCGCCGGCCTGATGATTCGTGACGGCCGCCTGACCTTCGCCGACTTCTTCCAGTTCCTGCTCGTGCTCATCATGATGTACGACCCGATCCGCAAGCTGAACAAGGTGAACCTGGTGCTGCAGGAGGCGCTGGCGTGCAGCCACCGGATTCACGGACTGTTGCAGGTCGAGAGCGAGATCGTCGACCGCCCGACCGCACCGCCCGTCTCCGGGCTGGAAGAGGGCGTCCGGTTCGAGGAGGTCTCCTTCGACTACGAGGAGACGGGGCACGGCAAGTCCGTCCTCTCCGGCATCGACCTCGACCTGCGCCGCGGCGAGGTGGTCGCCCTGGTCGGTCCCTCCGGCGCCGGCAAATCGACCCTGGTCAACCTCCTGCCGCGGTTCTTCGACCCGGGTTCGGGCCACGTTCGGATCGACGGCACGGACATCCGCGACCTTTCCCTTGCGAACCTGCGCTCGCTGATCGGCATCGTCACCCAGGAGACCGTGCTGTTCAACGACACGGTGCGCAACAACATCGCCTACGGCCGCGACGATCTGCCCCTGGAGAAGGTGCGGATGGCGGCGGCCGCCGCCTACGCGGACGACTTCATCATGGCGATGCCCGAGGCCTACGACACGGTGATCGGCGAGGGCGGCCAGAACCTCTCCGGCGGCCAGCGCCAGCGACTCGCGATCGCCCGGGCGTTGCTCAAGAACGCCCCCATCCTGATCCTCGACGAGGCGACCTCCCACCTCGACACCGAGTCGGAGGTCGTCGTGCAGCGCGCGATCTACAACCTGATGGAGGGGCGCACGGCGCTCGTCATCGCCCACCGGCTCTCCACCGTCGTCCGCGCGGACCGGATCGTCGTCCTCGACCGCGGCGTCCTGGTCGAAGAGGGAACCCACGAACAACTGCTCGAGTTGGGCGGCGCCTACAAGCGCCTCTACGACCTGCAGTTCCATGGCTGATCCGGGCGCCGCACCACTGGGTGCGCCGGCCTTCTGGCCGGCTTCTGACAAGAGCGCGCCGCGAAGCGGCGACCACCGCGGTGCCGGCAACTAGCCGCGAGCTCCACCCCGAAACCCTCCTGGAGGCCCTCGAACGCGCGGCGTCCGTGTGGCCGCAGCGGGGCATCACCCTGATCGACAGCCGAGGCCGGGTGGAGGGCCGGCGCACGTGGCCGGCGATGCTGAACGAGATCGAGGCCGCCGCCGGCCGCCTCGTCACCCTGGGCGTTCGCCCGGGCGACCGCATCCTGGTGTGCCTGCCGACCTCGTGGCCCTGGTTCGAGGTCTGGTTCGGCGCCGTTCGCCTCGGCGCCCTGCCGGCGGCGGTCGCGCCGCCGCGGGCGCTGGGCTCGCCCCGCAACCAGATCGAGAAGGCGCTCGCGGTGAACGAACTGCTCGACGCCCGCTACATGGTCTGCACCGACCTGGTCAGCGACCAGGTGCAGGAGATCGCCTCCGCCGGACCCGCGAGCGGATCGCGCCCGAACCTGCTCTCGCAGTCCGCCGTGGCCGCGACGAGTCCGTCGCCGTTGCCGGACACCCGGCCGCCGCGCGGCGACGAGCCGGCCTTCCTGCAGATGACCAGCGGTTCGACCGGCCGCCAGCGAGCCGTCGTCGTGGGCCACGCCGCGGCTACCTGGAGCGCCCGGGCCAGCATGGAGGCGGTGGCGATTCCGCGCGGCGGAGAACTGATGGACGCCCTCGTCGGCTGGCTGCCGCTCTACCACGACATGGGCCTGGGAGGCTGCCTGCTCGGCTCGCTCCTGACCGGTGCCGACCTGATCATGCTGAACCCGCGCGCCTTCCTGGCACGGCCCTGGGTCTGGCTCGAGCAGTTCCGGCGCACGAAGACCGCGATGTCGGCCGCCCCGAACTTCTCCTTCCGCCAGTGCGTCGAGCGGATCGGCGACGATCGCCTCCGGACCCTCGACCTGAGCGGCTGGCGCGACGTGTGCAGCGGCTCTGAGATGGTGCGGCAGGCGACGATGGCCGAGTTTGGCAGCCGCTTCGAGGCCGCCGGCCTCGATCCGGGCGCGCTCCGCGCCGCCTACGGCATGGCCGAGAACACCCTGCTCATCTCGATCAGCCAGACCGTCGACGGCCTGCACACCGCGGCGCCGGCCGGCGGCGGACCCGAAGTGACCTCGAACGGCCCGCCGATGGAGGGCACCGAGATCGAGATCGCGGCGCCCGACGGGCGGCCGCTGCCGCCCGGCGAAGTGGGCGAGATCCGGCTGCGGTCGCCGTCGGTCATGCTGGGGTACTGGGACGACCCGGAAGCGACGGCGGAGGTGCTGCGCGACGGCTGGCTCTACACCGGCGACCTCGGCTTCCTGAGCGCGGCCGGCGAGGTCCACATCACCGGCCGCACGAAGGAAGTGCTGATCCTGGGCGGTTCGAACCTGATGCCGCAGGAGATCGAGTGGGTGGCGGAGTCCGTCCTCGGTACCGGCGGGCGGGAACGCGCCGCGGCCTTCTCGGTCGACGGGGTGCACGGCGAACGCGCGGTCCTGGTCATGGAGACCGGCGGCGCCGGCGACACGACCGGCCTGCTGAAGAGCGAAGTCGGCCGCAGCGTCGGCCGCGCCCTGGGCATTCAGCTCGCCGATCTGCTCCTGGTGCGCCGGGGTAGGATTCCGCGGACCAGCAGCGGCAAGGTCCGGCGGCGGTCGCTCCGCGAGCAGTACCTTCGCGGCGATCTTGCGGCCGACTTCTGAATCGAGCAATGGACCCAAGTGCGGCGGCGAGCAAGGTACTGGCGCGGGCGAGCGGCCGGGACGAAGCCGACCTGCGCCCCGAGTTCGACCTCGTCGCCGACCTCGGCATCGACTCTCCCAAGCAGCTCGAACTCCTGATCGAGCTGGAAGAGGCTCTCAAGGTGGAGATCAGCGACGAAGACGCGGCCGCCATGGAGACCGTCGGCGATGTGCTCGACTACGCCGCCGGCGTCGGTTGAAGGTACGCGGCGCCGCCCTGCCGGCCGCCGCCGTGGCGGTCCGCCTCCTCTCCCAGACCCTCGTCGCGACCTATCGTCTGCACCGCCTCGAAGGCGCTGGGCACCTCGAACGCGCTCTCGAGCCGCCGGCCATGCTCGCCTGCTGGCACGAGCAGTTGGCGCTCTCCCTCGTGCTGGTGCGCCGGCGCCTGCTCCCGGCGGGCGGCCCGGTGTCCATCCTCGCCAGCCACTCCGCCGACGGTGAGCTGGCGGCCCGCGTCGCCAGGGCCTGGGGCATTCGCGTCACCCGGGGTTCGACATCACGCGGCGGGCGCGAGGCGGCGCTCGCCCTCTACCGCGAGCTGGTCAAGCAGCGGTCGACCCTGCTGTTCATGCCCGACGGTCCGCGCGGACCGGCGCGCACGCCGAAGGCCGGGGGCATCGTGCTGGCCGCCATGTCCGGCGCGCCGATCGTCCCCGCCGGCCTCGCGGTGGACCGCGGCCTGAGGCTCCGTAGCTGGGACCGCATGATCGTCGGGGCCCCGTTCAGCCGCGTCGCGGTCGCGGTCGGAGAACCGATCGTGCTCTCCCGCGCCTCGACCGACGCGGAGCGCGAGGAGGCTCGCGTCGAGTTCGGCGCGAGGCTCGACGACCTGACGGCTCGCGCCCGCCGGCTCCTGGCCTGAGCCGGAATCCGGCCGCGGCAGCCGGTGTTGAAGGCTGTGTTCCTCGGCCCGACAACACCCGCAAACCCGCGAGAATGCTAGAATCCGACGGCTTTCGCCCTGCGCTTCGGCGTCTGGGTGTGGCTTGTGCTATGTACAGCCATCGTCTAATCGACATGTCTCTCCGCCGCGGCGGCCCGCGCCGGCGCCGTGCCGCGCTGCCCGCCGCGCTGGGCGCGGTGCTGATCGCGGTGGCCCTCGCCCCGGCGCCGGCCGCGGCGACGGTCTACGTCATGCCGACCGACGAGGCGATGGTCACCCGCTCTCCGGTGATCGTCTTCGGCGAGGTCCTGGCCACGGAGCCGGCGCCCGTGGGAGGACCTTTCGCCACCGACCTGATGTTCCAGATCGAGGAGGTGCTGAAGGGCTTCGTCCCGGGCAGCACGATCGTCGTCCGGCAACCGGGCGGAGTCGGTCCCGGCGGCATCGCCGGCCGCGTGATCGGCGCGCCGGTGCTCGCCGAGGGGGACCGGGTGCTGCTCTTCCTCGATCCGGTCGAGGGTGTCTACCGCAGCGTCGAACTGGCGATGGGCATCTTCTTCGAGGTTCCGGCAGGCGACCGGGTGCTGCTGTTGCGCGATCTGACGGAGGAGTTGGTGCTGCCGAAACCGGGGGGGCCGGCTGCCGGCACGGCCACCGGCCCGCGGGACGGTGACCGTTTTCGCCGCTGGATCGCCGACCGCGCGGCGGGTGTGCTGCGCGAGCCCGACTACGTCGCGACCGACCTGCCGGATGGCCTGGCCTCGGTCGTCTCGGACTTCCGCCTGATCGTGGCCCCCGGCGGCTGCGAGGATCCCGGCGCCCGCCTCCGCTGGCGCAACTTCGACCGGGGCGGGACCCTGGGCCTCGTCGTCCACCGTCGAGGCCAGCCCGGTGCTCCGGCCAACGGCCATCCGCAGGTGCTGGCGGGAATGAGGGTCTGGAACCAGGATCCGAGAAGCCGGGTCCGGCTGGTGCGCAGCGGCCTGTCGGACGAAGAGTTCTCGCTCGCTCTGGACGACGTGAACAGCATCACCTTCGAGGATCCGATGGATGAGATCCCCGGCTCCTTCGATCCCTCCCTGGGCGGGACGCTCGCGGTCACGTACTCGTACTTCTCCTGCGGGGCGTCCACCCCGCCGCACCGGGTTCCGGGGCTGGGGCGAGTGGAGGCCTACGAGTTCCTGGAGGCGAACATCACGACCCAGGACGGGTACCAGGACTGGTTGGACATGGTGGAGGATCCCGGCCTGGCCCACGAGGAGATCATGGGCCACGAGCTGGGCCACGTGCTCGGGATCTCCCACCCCTGCGGCGACGAAGCGAGCGGTGCCTGTGACAGCAGGACCATCGAGGCGCTCATGCGCGGGTACGTCCATGACGACGGCCGCGGGGCCGCACTGAACTCCGACGATCGCGCGGCGGTCCGCGCCCTCTACCCGGAGATCGGTCCGATCGGCCCGATCGGTCCCATGGCGGCGAGCGATCTGACCGTCACCGCGATCAGCCAGAACGAGCTGGAGCTGCGCTGGCGCGACGTCTCCCACGACGAGAGCGCCTTCGACATCTACGAGCGGATGGTCGACAGCGACTTCGAGCGCATCGCGACCCTCGAGCGGAACAGCACCTCGGTCATCATCCAGAACATCCCGCCCGCGACCTACCGCGCCTACCAGGTCGTGGCGCGGAACAGCCGCGGCAGCGCCGATCCGACGCCGGAAGCGGGCGCCACGACCTTCGCCGAAGTCGCCGAATGCGTGGAGGACGGCGACACCCTGTGCCTGAACGAAGGACGCTTCCGGGTCGAAGTGCGCTGGGAGACCGCCGACCGGGGCGATCGGGCCGAAGCCGTGTCCCTGAACAACGACACCGGCGACTTCTGGTTCTTCTCGCCGGACAACGTCGAACTCATGGTCAAGGTCCTGGACGGCTGCGCGTTCAACGAGCGCTACTGGGTGTACGCCGGCGGCCTGACCGACGTCAAGGTCATCATGACCGTGATCGACTCCGACACCGGAGTCGCCGCGACGTACTACAACCCGCCGGGCACACCCTTCGTACCGGTCGGGGACACGAAGTCCTTCGCCGTCTGCTCCCAGGGCGGGAACCTGTACGGTCAGAGCCGGTTCCTGCTGACGTCGGGCGAGATGGAATCGGTGCGCGGAGGCACGGATCGGGCGTCCCGCTCCGCCGAGCTGCCCGCCTGGGCGTTCCGCCCCGGCCAGGTCGCGTTGCCGCAGGAAGCCGGCGCCTGCGAGGCCGACGATCGGACGCTGTGCCTCGAGGGTGGCCGCTTCGCGGTCCGCGCCCGCTGGGAGACGGCGGACCGCGGCGGCGACGCGAAAGGCTTGCGGCGCACGCGGGATACCGGCCTCTACTGGTTCTTCGGGTCGAACAACCTGGAGATGATGATCAAGGTGCTCGACGGATGCGCGATCAACGGCCACCGCTGGGTGTTCGCGGGCGGTTTGACCGACGTGGGCGTGACGATGACCGTCACCGACAGCGAGACGGGCGAGGAGATGACCTGGGAGAACCCTGCCGGCACGCTGTTCGAGCCGATCCAGGACGTGAAGGCGTTCTCCTGTTCGGCCCGGTAGCCGCTCGCTCTGACGCAGCCCGCTTCCGAGCCGATTTGCCTTTTGCTATAAATTGGGCGTAATCTACTGACAGGCCTACACTTCTCACCCAACGCCGGTGGCGCACCGGAAAGGGAAAACCATGAGACTGAGCAACCGCCGCATCGTTCGAAGCCTGACTTGCCTGACGGTCCTGCTGGTGTGCGCCTCGGCGCCGCTCGCGGCCCAGCAGGGAATCGACCTGCTGGACGCGGAGCAGGTCCTGGGGCGCGCCGCGCCGGGCGCCAAGCCGGCGGAAGCCAAGACCACGGTACGGGTTTCACTGAGCGATGACCCGGAACGCGTGGTGCTGGCGACACATGATCAGGAGACCTACAAGTACGACGACGGGGACTTCGAGAACTACGAGGACACCTACAACCCGTTCAACGCTCTCGAACCGTATGCCACGGAGTACGCCCAGCGCTTCAATCTGCGCCGTAGCGGCACGGTCGTAAGCGTCCATGTCTGCTTCGACCGCCCGGACAACGTGGCGACCCGGAGCGTTGCCTTCGACGTGGTGTTCTACGGCGACGACGAGGACAGAAACGACAATCCAATCCCCGGCCGCCGAAGCCCTCTCCGCTACCAGCCGGAATCGACGATCTCCCAGAGGGGAGGGCAGCGGTGCATCAATGTCGGCAGCGCGGTTGCGGGCAAGACCCTCAGGCGCGGCGCGCACTGGATCGGTATCGCGGTGGAGCGCAGCATCAACAAGCGTCTCGGCGAGGACCAGTACACGACCGACGACCCCCTCCCGACCGACTCCGACGACATCGAGACGGAACTGGCGACGCGAACCCGGCAAGACGAGGACGACGATTGGGGAGACTGGATGGCCCACGGCGCGGGCACGCGCAGGACGATCAAGGCCTACGGCATCCGCATGGTCGTCGATCATTCCGACCACACGACTCCGACTCCCGATCCCGGTCCCGATCCGACTCCCGATCCCGGTCCAGCTCCCGCGATGACCTGCAGCGGTGGCACCTGCCAGTTGGAGGACGGCCGCTTCCGCGTACGGACGCGGTACGTGCTCGCCGGCATGCCGGGCCAGACAGCCGAAGGGACCATGTCGGGCGGCGCCGGGCTGTTCACCTTCGGCGGCGATGATCCGGAGCTGCTGGTGCGGATGGTCGACGACTGCGGCGGCAGCGGCTACTGGATGCTCTACGCCGGCGCCGCGACGGACGCGGACTACGCCATCGCCATCCGGGACACGATGAGCAACACGCTCAGATGGTTCCGGGCACGCGCCGGGGGGTCGATCCGCGACATGGCCTTCGCCTGCGCGAACTAAGGCAACAAGACCTGGAACAGCGGGCCGGCCGGTTTCGGCCCGCTGCATGAGGTACGCGGCCTTTTTTGGGCCGCGTACCTCGCCTCTTCGCCGTGAAGAGCGGTCGTCTGGCACGCCGCGTGCAAAGCTCTCGGTGGGCAGATGACCGTTCACGATCACCGAAGGGGGCTCGTCGTGGTGCACCGGATGCTGGATCGTCCTTCTTCCGTCTTTCTCGCCGCCCTGCTTGTCGTGTCCGCGGCCCCGCTCGCGGCGCAGGGTGGCCGCGACCTGCTCGCTCCGGAGCCGCCCGTGCGCGTCGGGGCGGTTCGCTCGGGACTCGCCCCGCGGGCCGCGGATGTCCCGGTCTCGGTGCGGGTCCGGGATGTGCGCTCGACGTACCGCGATGCGGTCGGTGTCCCGCTGGCGGCCACCGAGCTGTACCAGTACGACGACGACGAGTTCGAAGCGGACCTGTACCTGGTCGACTCCGAAACCGATGAACCGCTGTTCGAGTTCGAACTCGCTCAGCGCTTTCGCCTGTCCGGGCCGGGGACGGTCGCCTACGCGGTCATCTGCATGGGGCGCGGAATAGACGACACGAACCCCGACGTGGACTTCGGGCTCAACTTCTACTCCGACGCCGGCAGCACGCCCGAATCCCTGCTGGGCGCGTTCGAGGGGACAGTGCAGATCGAGCAACCCGGAAGGTACTCCTGCTTCACCCTTCGCGGCGCCGTACAGGGCCTCGCGCTCGATGGCGGCCCGGTCTGGGTCGCCGTCTCGTGGCTGCGGGCGACGCCGGTGGACAACACGAAGTTCCTGATGGCGGACGAGAACGGGCCCGGCGGCGGCAGGCGTGCCTTCCGGGCGCGCGTGGCCGAGGGCGAGGACTGGACAGACTGGGCGGCCGATACCGGTGCGGACATCAAGGCCTACGGCATCCGGCTGGCCGTCGACCACCCCGACCCCGCCCCGGATCCGGAACCTGATCCCGACCCGGACCCAGAGCCGGATCCCGACCCCGATCCCGAGCCTCCGACCGAAGAGGGCTACACGAACTGCGAGCCCCAGACGACGCCGCTCGTGTTCGACGGCGGCTACGGCGTCGGGCTCTGCTACGAAACGCCGTCCGGCCAAATCGGCGAGGGCAAGGGCGGTATCTGGGCCTCGGGCGAGTCCGGCCTGCTCTGGTTCTTCAGCCGCGGCAACGCGGAAGTGCTGGTCAAGGTGCTGAACGGTTGCGCCCACAACGGCCATCGCTGGGTGTTCGTGGCGCCGGTCACCGACGTGGCCTTCAATCTCTACGTGACGGACGGGGAGAGCGAACGCTGGTCGCACCGCAACCGGCAGGGACAGGTTGCCGTCCCCGCGAGGGATACGTTCGCCTTCCCATGCCGCGAGTAGCACCGCTTCCACTCCTGTTCGCCTTCCTCGTGGCGGCCCCCGCCACCGCCACGGTCTACGTCCTGCCGACCGACGAGTCGATGGTCGAGCGTTCGCCGGTCATCGTGTTCGGCGAGGTCCGGTCCGTTGTACCGGCGTTCGGTGTGGACCGGCCGTCGACGGACTACGCGGTCGAAGTCGAGGACGTGCTGAAGGGCTTCGTCCCGGGCGGCACGATCCTCGTTCGTCAGCCGGGCGGTGTCGGGCCGGACGGCGTGGCGATGAGGATTCTCGGCCTGCCGATGCTGGCCGAGGGCGACCGGGTCCTCCTCTTCCTCGAACCGACGGACGGTGTCTACCGTCCCGTCGAGTTCGGTCTCGGCCTGTTCTTCGAGGTCCGGGCGGGGGACCGCGTCCTGCTCGCGGGCGAGCCGAACCGCCGGCCCCGCGACGCGGACCGGTTTCGCCGCTGGATCGCCGACCGCGTCGCGGGCACGGACCGGCCGGCCGACTACTTCGAGGCCGATTGGCCGGCCGGGCCCCTGGGGGTCGCCGAGCCGTTCCGGCTCACCAGGAGTCCGCCTTCGTGCTTCCACGACGGTCTCGCGCTGAGGTGGCGAGAGTTCGACCGGGAGCGCAGCGTCGGCGTGACCGTCCAGGCGAGCGGTCAGCCCGGGGTACGCGGCGGCGGTCTGACCGAGGTGCGCACGGCGATCCGCGCCTGGAACGACGATCCGGCGAGCCGGGCGAACCTGGTCCTTCGCGGCACGTTGGACACGGAGTTCCGGACCGACGAGGTCGACGGAGTGAACTCGATCTCCTACGAGGATCCGTTCGACGAGATCCCGGGCTCGTATCGGCATGGCCAGGGCGGCACGATCGCGATCACGTACACCTTCTTCCACTGCCACTCGGGCATCACGCCGCACGAAGTTCCGGGGAACGAGGAGGTCGAGGCGCTCGCGATCGTCGAGGCGAACGTCACGACGCAGGACGGCTACCGGGAGTGGCTGAGAGCGACGTCGAATCCGCGCAAGGCCCACGAAGAGATCATGGGTCACGAACTGGGTCACGTTCTGGGGATCTCTCACCCGTGCGGCGACAGCGCGAGCGGTGCCTGCGACAGCGTGACCGTCCAGGCGCTGATGCGCGCCTACGCCCACGGAGATGGCCGAGGGGCGGCGCTGAACAGTGACGATCGTGCCGCGGTACGCGAGCTGTACCCGCTTACGGACCCCTTCGCTCCGCCCGCGGGACGGGGCTTCACGCAGTGCCGTCCGCAGACCACGCCACTCGTGTTCGAGGGGGGTTACGAGGTACGAATGTGCTACGAGACACCGTCCGGCGAAATCGGCGAGGCGAAGTCCGGCATCTGGGCGTCGTCGGAGTCGGGTCTGCTCTGGTTCTTCAGCCGCGGCAACGCGGAGGTCCTGATCAAGGTGCTCGACGGATGCCGCTTCAACGGGCACCGCTGGGTGTTCGTCGCGCCGGTGACCGACGTCGCCTTCAATCTCTACGTCACAGATGGCGGCGACCGCACCTGGAGCCATCACAACCGCCAGGGCGAGACCGCGTCGGCCCGTAGCGACACGTTCGCGTTCCGTTGCCAGTGACCGTTCGCTGCTTCGTCCCCGTCCTGTAGCGTCACGCATCATGCGGGTCGCCGTCGTCTGGAACCACGGCACGCCCCTGAGTCAGTGCTCGTTCCGGTTCGAGGAGTACATCCGCGGGCTCGAGGAGCTGGGTCACGAGGCGTTCGTCGTCTGCCCTGAGGCGTCGGACGACGGCTTCCCCGTGCCGACCTTCTGCCCGGCGCTCGACGAGGGGCTCGCGAACCGCGAGTTCTGGCTCGATCTGAAGGTCCAGGCCGCGATCGTGCCGTCCTTCCACCAGATGTCCGGCCTGCTCGAGCTGCTGGTGCGGGTCGGCGTGCGCACGATCGCCATGGGCGACTCGGACGGGCAGATGGGCCTGCGCGCCTTTCCGCTCGCGACGATGAGGCGGACGGTGCATGCCGGCGTCTCGGACCGGAGCGAGCGGCGCCGGCGGCTGGCCAGGCTCGCGTTTCGCTACCTGCGCTCGTTCCTGCGCCGGGATCCGCAGGACGCCGAGTTCCTGCGCAGCGCCAGGTTCTCCGACGCGCTGATCCTGGGCAACGCGGAGTCGCGCGACCACTTCCGCCGCTTCCTGCGCAAGGCGGGCGCCGCCGGCCGTGCCGAACGGGTCCACGTGGCGCCGCTCGCGATCAACCGGGTGTTCTGCGAGTTCCCCGACCTCGAGCGCGAGCGGCGCGGGCTGGTGGCGATCGGCCGCTGGGACGACCCGCAGAAGAACGCGCCACTCCTGGCCCGTACGCTCACCCGCTACCTTGAGCGCGCCGGCGACGACCAGGGCCAGCCGGTCCGGATCTTCGGTCCGGGCGGCGAAGAGCACTTCAGGGACCTCTGCGCGCGCTTCCCGAACGTCGTCCACCACGGTCCCCAGCACCCGCCGGTGCTGGCCGAGGCGCTGGCCGAAAGCCGGTCGATCGTCTTCTCCTCGCGCTGGGAGGGCTCTCCTCACGCCGGCTGCGAGGCGCTCAGCATGGGCGCGACGATCGTCGGCACGCCGATCCCGAGCCTCCGGAGCTGGTCGGAAGGCGGCGCCTACGGCCGGGTCGCTTCCGCCCACCGCGCCGGCCCCCTGGCCCAGGCGATTGCGGCCGAGCAGGACGCATGGCGCCGAGGTGACCGCGACCCGGCTACGATCGCCGCCGTGTGGCGTGAACGAAGCTCCGGTTTCGGAGTCTGCAAGGCGATGCTGGCGGCCCTGTCATGAACGCGTTACGAAGCCGTCCGCTAGAGGTCATCCTGGATACGACCGAACGGTGCAATTTGAAGTGCAAGATGTGCTATTTCTCTGCAGTCGACCGGTTGCAGTTCCCGCCCTACGACCGCAACCTGTCGCGTACCGGAATGATGCCGCTTGAAACCTTCGGCCGGGTCGCGGCCGACCTCTTCCCACGGGCCCACAAGGTCGCGCTCGGGTGCGCCGCGGAGCCGCTCGTGCATCCGAAGTTCATCGACATCGTCCGCGAGTCGGCCCGTTACCGGATCCCGGACCTCTGGTTCCCCACGAACCTGCTGCCGCTGACGCCGCCCAAGGCGGAGGCGATCTGCGAGGCCGGCGTCCGGACGGTGGCTGTGTCGATGGACGGCACGCGGGCCGAGACCTACGAGGCGATCCGGGTGGGCGCCACCTACGCGCGCTTCCGGCGCGTCCTCGATCTGCTGAACGACGTCCGCCGCGGCACCGCCACGCGCCTGCGGCTGATCTTCGTCTGGATGCGGACGAACCGCGCCGACCTCGCCGATCTCCCGCGCTTTGCGGAGGAAGTCGGCGCCCGCGAACTCGACGTCCGGTTCGTGGCGCCGACGGCCCACGTCACCGCCGAGGACGAACTGCTCGACGGCGAGGATCCCGGGGCGCTGCGTGCCGAGCTCGCCTCGGCCGCCGAGGACGCGGCGGCCCGGGGCCTGAAGCTCGTCTCCTACCCCGACTTCGACGACGGCGGCCCGATCGGCCTTCGCGGCCACCTGCTCCGCTGGCGCGCCGGACTCTACGACCGCCGTCGCCTGCTCGGCCGCGCCCGGACCGCCGTCGCCGGCTGCGCCTGGCCCGGCCACACCGTCGTCGTGCGCCCGAACGGCGCCGTCTCCCCCTGCATCTTCTGGGAAGACCAGCCGATCGGCCTCTACCCCGAGACATCGCTCGCCGAAGTCGAACGCTCGCCGCTCCTCTCCGCGATCACCGACGGCCTCCGCACCGGCAACCCCTGCGGCACCTGCCGCACCTGCACCGAACGCAAACACGCCCTCTACTTCCGCCTCCAGTGGCGCCAGCAACAGGAAGAACGCCTCGAACAACTAAGCCCCGGCCCCGGCGCCTCCGGCCTGGTAGACACCGCATCACCTCCTTCCGGGGACGCCCGCAGTGACACGAGTTCGGTTGCAGTAGAGGACCCCGCCGCCTCTGACGCCGTATCTCTGGGTGCGCGGACCTTCTGGTCCGCACCAAGCGCGACGCCGCGAAGCGGCGAGCCCGAATCACCCTTCCCCACCCCCGCCACCTGGCTGCCCCAACATGCCCCCACCACCCCCCACAACCGCGTCCTCCTCCTAGGCGACGCCACCTGGGCCCCCGAACTCCTCCGAACCGGCTTCGCCACCCAAGTCGACGTAGCAACCGTCCCACTGGGTGCGCCAACCCCACTGGGTGCGCCGGCCTTCTGGCCGGCACCAAGCGCGATGCCGCGAAGCGGCGAGCCCGAGTCGCAGCCCCACCCCATCAACCACCTCCTCCTCGACCCCCGCCGCCCCGAACTCCCCACAGCCGCCTACCAGGCCGTCGTCTCCCTCGGCGGCTTCTCCGCCCACCTGCGCCTCGAGCGCCTGCTGATCGCAGTGCTCGACGCGCTCGAACCCGGCGGCCGGCTGATCGTCGACGACTACGTGGGTCCCGCCCGGCACCAGTGGAACGACCGCAGCCGGGCCGGAGCGGCCGCCGCCGAGGCCTTCCGCCGTCTCCCGGCCGCCGCCCGCCGCTTCGACCGTCTGCCCCTGCCGCCGATCGCCGGCGACTGCGCCCGCGCCATCCGCTCCCGCGACCTGGGGCGCCTGGTGCGTACCGGTTTCCGGGTCGAATCCACCCGCCCCTACGGCGGCGATCTGATCGCCCCCCTCGGCGCCTCCGTGGACTGGAGCCGGTTGTCGCCCGACGAACTACGGCGCCTGACGGAGGGCTCCGGCCGCTCCGAGGCGCACTACGCTCTGATCGTGGCGCGGCCGCACCGCGGCGCGGCCAGGCGGCTCGCCCGCCTCCGCTACCGGTTCGGACCGAAGGTGCGCCGCCTGTTCATCTACGAGCCGCGGCGCGCCCGCGACCTCGTCCTGCAGACACTGAGAGGGCAGGTGTAGCCGTGATCGACACCGTTCGTTGGGGCATCCTCGGCCCCGGGGCCATCGCCCGCACCTTCGCCACAGCCGTGGACGCGCTGGACGGTCACGCAGTGACGGCCACCGGCAGCCGCGACCCGGAACGTGCCCGCGCCTTCAACGTCGAGCGCGGCTACACCGGTGCCGAGGCCGGGACCTACGCCGAGCTCGCGAGCAGCGACGCCGTCGACGCCGTCTACGTCGCCACGCCCCATTCCGGCCACCTCGAGCACGCGTCGCTGGCGCTCCGGCAGGGCAAGGCGGTCCTCTGCGAGAAGCCGCTCGCCGTCAACGCCTCCGAGGCCCGTGCGATGTGCGACCTCGCCAAGCGGCACGGCGCCCTGTTGATGGAGGCCATGTGGAGCCGCTTTCTGCCGGCGACCCGCCAGGCGGCGGGCTGGCTGAAGGCCGGCGCGATCGGCAAACCCCTCCGCCTCGTCTGCTCCTTCGGCTTCGAGGCCCCGTTCGACGCGAAGAGCCGGCTCTTCGCCCCCGAACTCGCCGGCGGCAGCCTGCTCGACATCGGCTGCTACACCCTCTCTCTCGCCTCCCTCGTCTTCGGCGAGGCGGTGATCGGCCCGGAGGCCCCGGAAATCGAGGTGGAGGCTGAGCTGGCGCCGACCGGTGTCGACCAGCAATGCGAGATCATCCTGCGGTTCCCGTCGGGGGCCGAAGCGCGGCTCGACAGCTCGATCAGCCGTCCGTTCGACGACACCGCGTCGATCAAGGGCACCCAGGGCAACATCGAGATCCACCGGTTCTGGCGCGCCCGGCGCACCGTGCTCTACCGGGGCTGCCAGCGCGTCGTGACCGCCGAGCTCCCCTTCCTCGCCAACGGGTTCGAGTACCAGATCCAGGAGGTGGAGCGTCTGCTGCGGGAAGGCGCGACGGAGAGCCCCCTGCTTCCCCACGCCGAGTCGATCGCCCTGCTGGAACTGATGGACGAGGTTCGCCGGCGGATGGGCGTGCGATACCCGTTCGAGAGCGCGATCGGCGTGACGGCGGCAGCGTGATCTGAAAGCCGCCGGCCGTTGGCCGGCGGTGGTCTGGTGTGAGCGGTCGCCGGCCGTTGGCCGGCGGCAGTGTTCCTGGGGCTGCGCCGCTTCGCGGCTCCGCCCCAAGCGGACCATAAGGTCCGCGCACCCAGAGCACGGCCTTGCCCGGTGGGCGAATCTCTACCGCAAGCCCACTGCCCGCAGTGACGCCATGTCATCCGCATGTAGAGAACCCCGCCGCACCGGGGTCGCTCTCTGGGTGCGCGGACCTTCTGGTCCGCACGCCCGCAGCGGTGTCATGTCAGCCGCATGGAGAGAAGCCCGCCGCACCGGTGCCGTTCTCTGGGTGCGCGGACCTTCTGGTCCGCATCAGGCGCGACGCCGCGAAGCGGCGAGCCCGAGCCCCGTCACCCATCCGTCACACACCCCGTCGACGCCGAACTCACCGTCTTCACGTACCGGTACAGCGTTCCCCGCGTCGCCTTGAGCGGCGGCGCCACCCACGCCACCCTGCGCGCCTCGATCTCCTCCTCGTCAAGCGCCACGTCGATCGTGTTGCGGACCGCGTCGATCTCGATCCGGTCGCCATCGCGCACGAGGGCCAGCGGACCGCCTTCCTGCGCCTCGGGCGCGACGTGGCCGATGAGGAAGCCGTGGGAGCCGCCGGAGAAGCGGCCGTCGGTGACCAGCGCGACCTGGTCGCCGAGGCCGGCGCCCATCAGCGCCGAGGTGGGCTTGAGCATCTCGGGCATGCCCGGGCCGCCCTTCGGGCCCTCGAAGCGGATGACGATCACCGAGCCGGCGCGGATCTCGCCGCGCTCGAGGGCCTCGACCATCGCCTCCTCCGAGTCGTAGACCTGGGCCGGGCCGGCGAACCGCTCGCCTTCCTTGCCGGTGATCTTCGCCACCGAACCCTCGGGCGCCAGGTTGCCGCGCAGGATCTGGAGATGGCCGGTCGACTTGATCGCCTCGTCGAAGGGGAGCACGACGTCCTGACCGTCTTCGAGGTCCGGCAGCGAGGCCAGGTTCTCGGCCAGCGTGCCGCCGGTCACGGTGAGGCAGTCGCCGTCGATCAGACCCCTGTCGAGCAGCATCCGCAGCACCGCGGGGGTGCCGCCGACGTCGTGCAGGTCCTCCATCAGGTAGCGGCCGGAGGGCTTCAGATCGGCAAGGAAGGGAACCCGGTCGCTGACCTTCTGGAAGTCGTCGATCGAGAGGTCGACGCCCACCGAGTGGGCCATCGCCAGCAGGTGGAGGACCGCGTTCGTCGATCCGCCGAGCACGGTGATCAGCACCATCGCGTTCTCGAACGCCGCGCGGGTCATGATCGCGCTCGGACGGAGGTCCCGTTCGAGCAGGTTCCTCACCGCGGCGCCGGCGCGGCGGCACTCGTCCAGCTTCTCCTCCGCCACGGCCGGCGTCGACGAGCTGTAGGGCAGGGACATGCCGAGAGCCTCGATCGCCGCCGCCATCGTGTTCGCCGTGTACATGCCCCCGCAGGCGCCGGCGCCGGGACAGGCGCGCCGCACGATCGTCTCCCGGTCGTCCTCGCTGAGATGGCCGCTGATCGCCTCGCCGTAGCTCTGGAAGGCGGAGATGATGTCGATCTTGCCGCCCCGGAACTCGCCCGACCGGATCGTGCCGCCGTAGATCACGAGCGCCGGGCGGTCGAGCCGCGCGATCGCCATCATGCAGCCCGGCATGTTCTTGTCGCAGCCAGGGATCGAGATGTTCGCGTCGTACCATTGCGCCGCCATCACGGTCTCGATCGAGTCGGCGATCAGGTCCCGGGACTGGAGCGAATAGCTCATCCCGTCCGTGCCCATCGAGATGCCGTCCGACACCCCGACCGTGTTGAAGCGCAGACCCAGGCACCCGGCCTCGTCGACGCCCTCCTTGGCCGCCGCGGCCAGCTCCAGGAGGTGCATGTTGCAGGTGTTGCCCTCGTACCAGACGCTGGCGATCCCGACCTGCGGCTTCGCCATGTCGTCGGACGTCAGGCCGGCCCCGTAGAGCATCGCCTGCGAGGCTCCCTGCGACTTGTCCTGGGTGATGCGGGAGGAGTAACGGTTCAGTCGGATCATGGGCGGGGACTATTGCATGCTTCCCTGTGCTAACGTGCCTGCCACAACGGTACCCAACCCCTGCTTCGAAGCGACTGGAGGACTCACCATGAAGAAGGCACTGTTTGCGGTTCTGGCACTCTCGTTGATGTTCGGCGCCCCCGCGCTCGCCGGCGACACCTGGACCGGCGAGGTCCTCGACATGGTCTGCTTCGGCAACGGCCAGAAGGGCGCTGGTCATGCCGGTTGCGCCGCCAAGTGTCTGGGCGATGGCAACGAGATGGGTCTGCTCGTGGGCGACGATGTCGTCAAGATCGACCGCGCCGGCTCCGACGCCGATGCGATCAAGACCCTCGAGAAGCTCGGCGGCAAGGCCGCCAAGGTCACCGGCAAGGCGATGAAGGCCGACGACGGCACCGTCACGGTCACGGTCAGCGCCGCCGAAGCCGCCTGACGGTCGGATCAGCGAACGACCTCGAAAGCGGGCCTTCGGGCCCGCTTTTCTTTTCCCCTTGGCTTCCTTGGCGCGAGGGCCCTAGAGCAGGAACCACACGGCGACCGCGGCGGCGGTCAACAGCAGGGCCAGCAGCGGACCGGCGAGCACGCGCCACAGTGCGGGCGCCGGGCGTTCGCGGGCGAGGTGGCGGCGCCGCCGGTTGATCCGCGACATCGCGGACTGCCACTCGGGCTCGGCCGGGCTCGCGGCGGAACGGTCGGTGGCTGCGGCGGCCTTCCGGGCCCGGGTTCGGGCGACGCTGTCGGCCGGTGGTTGGACACGCGGCAGGAGTTCGTCGCGGACCTGGCGCAGCTTGCCGATCACGTCGTCCAGGGCGGCGCGGCGACGGTCCGCGTCCCGGTCGAGGGCGGCTTCGAGCACCGCCTCGAAGGCCTCGGGCGCGCTGCCCGGAAGCGTGCCGGCCAGGTCGACGGGCTGCACGGCGACGGCTCGTCTCATCGCCGAGTAGGTGTTGGCGATGAAGGGCAGCTCCCCCGTGACGAGTTCATAGAGGACCACGCCGCACGTCCAGACGTCGTCGGCGGTCGTGAACGGGACGGGTGAGCCGGTGATCGCCTCTTCCGCTCCCTTCGTCTGCTCGGGCGAGAGATAGGCCGCGGTCCAGAGCGTCGGCGACTCGACCGCCTCGTTGGCCACCGCCAACGTGACCGGCCCCAGGCTGGACGGCGCCAGCAGGCCGACCCTGCCGCCGTCCTGCAACTGGACGTTCGCCGGACGAAGGCCGCCGTGAACCGCACCGGCCCGGTGCAGACGGCGCAACGCCCGGGCGAGCTCCAGACCCAGATCGGCGGCCTGCTCCGGGCTGAGCGGCGAGCGCTGCAGCCGGCGGCGGAGCATCTCGCCGCCGCCCAGGGACCAGGCGAGGAGCGCCGGCGGATCGAAGGACTTCTCGACCAGGGGCGGGAAGTCCGGTTGCAGGAGCTCCGCCCTCTCGGCCGCCTCCTCGACCTCCTGTCGCGGAGCGTCCTCGGGAAAGCGCTGCACCACGACCCAGGACCGGGCAGCGATGTCCTGGGCCCGGTAGAGCGGTAGCGGGAGTTCGCCCGGCAGGCTGGGAAGTGGGCCCTGCACACGGAACCGCGAGATGATGTCGCCGGCCTTCACGGCGTGGATGTTGGCATGTTGCTGGGCTTGGGAGGGTGAAGGTCGCCGGCCGCAGGCCGGCGGCAGTGTTTCTGGGGCTACGCCGCTTCGCGGCTCCGCCCCGAGCGGACCAGAAGGTCCGCGCACCCAGGGGACGGCCCTGCCCGGTGGGAGAATCTCTACTGCAAACCCATTGCCCGCAGTGACGCCATGTCATCCGCATGTAGAGAAGTCCGCCGCACCGGTGCGGCTCTCTGGGTGCGCGGACCTTCTGGTCCGCTTGCCGCCGGAGGCGGCCAGAGATACGCGCCGGCCGCAGGCCGGCTCCGCTCAACACGCCACTTAGCCGACTCCCGGAACCCATATAGTCCCTCTCCACCCCCGGAGGAACAACATGACGACGCGCCAACGACGGTTCGAGCTCCCCCGGAGCCTGGTCCTCGCAGCGCTCGTACTTGCAGGCGCGGCACCGGCCCCAGCCCAGCAGGACGAACCGGCCGTCTTCTCGGATGTGATCGACGTCCGGGTCGTCAACGCCGAGATCGTCGTCACCGACCGGGACGGGAACCGGGTCCACGGTCTGGCGGCCTCGGACTTCGAACTCCTCGTCGACGGCGAGCCGATGCCGATCAGCTACTTCACCGAGATCGCGGAGGGGTTCGCGCAGGGGGCGACGCCAGGCGCCGTGGCCGGAGTGCCGGACCTCGCCCCGTACGCGCCGGTCGGCACGAACTTCCTCATCTTCATCGACGACTTCTTCTCGATCGAACGCGACCGGAACCGCGTGCTCGACAGCCTGGAAGAGGACCTGCTGCAACTCGGCCCGGTGGATCGCGTGGCCGCGGTCGCGTTCGATGGCGACGGCCTGGAGGTGCTGACCGCGTGGACGAACGACTCGAGCGTGATGGAGCAGGCGCTCGATCGCGCGCGCGGGCGGAGCGCCTACGGCCTGGAGCGGCTGAGCGAACTGAAGATGAGCGAAGCGGACCGGGAGACCCAGGCGATCTTCGAGGCGGCCGCCGATCAGGCCTTCGCCCCGGACCAGCGGGAGGCCGGAGAACTCGACATGATCGAAATGGAAGCCCAGGAGGGTGGGATCGGGGCCGGGCAGGCCGCGCGGGCTCAGTCCTTTGCCGGGGACGACGAGGCCGCGCTGAAGGACCTGGTGGGCACGTCTCTCTCCGCTCAGGAACTCCGCTACGCCCGGAGGCTGGAAGACCAGTTGGAGCTCTCCGTGCTGGCGGCCATGGCGACGATGCGCAGCCTGTCCAACCAGCCCGGCCGCAAGGTGATGCTGCTGCTCGCGGGCGGCTGGCCGAGATCGGCGGCGCTCTTCACCGTGGCGGGCAAGGGGGACACGAGCAGCTTCGCCACCTCGGCCGACGGTTCGCTGATGAGCGAGGACGAGCTCTACGGACCCCTGGTAGCGGCCGCGAACCTGATCGGCTACGCGCTCTACCCCGTGGACCTGCCGGGCGTGAGCGCGAGCTTCTCGGGCGACGCGTCACGCGCGTTCGGTCCCGACGCCCAGCCCGACGACACCCGCGCCGGCCCCGGTTCACTGGAGCGCGAGGACATGCTCCACAGCACCCTGGATCTGCTGGCCGACTCGACCGGCGGCGTATCGATGCTCAACGCCGACCGTGACCAGGCGCTCGCGGCAGCGGTCGAGGACACCCGCTCCTACTACTGGATCGGCTTCGAGCCGACGCGCCGCGAAGACGAGGCCTTCCACGACATCGAGGTGCGTGTGACCGGCCGGGAGGACCTCCGCGTGCGCACGCGCGAGGGCTACGTCGACATGTCGCGCGACAGCGAAGTGTCGATGACGGTCGAAGCCGCGATGCGCTTCGGCATCCCCCCGGACACCCGTCCGCTCGAGGTGCACTTCTCCGATCCGGTCCGCGCCGGCCGCCGGAAGATGTCGATGGCCGTCGAAGTGGTCATTCCGCTCGACCACGTCGAGCTGATGCCCGTGGCCGGCGGCTGGCGGAACGAGCTGGAGGTCCGGGTCACGGCGATGGACCTGGACGGCAACCGGTCCGAGATGTCGAGGGAGCGGATCCTGATCGCCGGCCCCACGAAGCCGCAGCCGGGCCAGGTCTTCTACTACGAGACCGATTTGGTGTTCCGGCGCCGCGACCACACCTGGGTGATCGCGGTCTTCGATCCGTTGACGGGGATGGTCCTGACGTCCAGGGGAGAGGTGGCTCGGAGGTAGGGGTCGTCGGCCGTTGGGAGTAGCAAGGTCGCCGGCCGGAGGCCGGCGGCTGTGCTTCTGGGGCTGCGCCGCTCGGCGGCTCCGCCCCGAGCGGACCAGAAGGTCCGCGCACCCAGAGCACGGCCTTGCCCGGTGGGAGACTCTTTACTGCAAGTCCATTGCTCGCAGTGACGCCATGTCATCCGCATGTAGAGAACCTCGCCCCACCGGTGCGGTTCTCTGGGTGCGCGGACCTTCTGGTCCGCTCGCCGCTGCGGGCACAATCCAACTGCAGCAGGGAATCCCGCAGAACCCCGCGACCGTTCTCTGGGTGCGCGGACCTTCTGGTCCGCTTGCCGCCGGAGGCGGCCAGAAACACGCGCCGGCCGGAGGCCGGCTCCGCTGCCATCCGATAATCTCCTAACCCCTCAGCCACCCGACCGAGGCAGGAAGACGAACCCATGACCAAGCCGCGACGACCCCTCCACCTGCCCCGGATCCTCGCCGCTCTGATCCTCCTCGCGGCCGTGGCCGCCACCGCCGCACCAGCGCTCGCCCAGCAGGACGACCTCCCGGCCGTCTTCTCCGAGGTGATCGACGTCCGGGTCGTCAACATCGAGGTCGTCGTCACGGACAGGCAGGGCAACCGGATCCATGGTCTGAAGGCGTCGGACTTCGAGCTCCTGGTCGACGGCGAGCCGGTGCCGATCAGCTACTTCACGGAGATCGAGGAGGGCCTGGCCCAGGAGACCGAAGGTAGCGACGTCGCGGCCGTGCCGGACCTGGACGCCAACGAGCCGGTGGGCACGAGCTTCCTCCTCTTCATCGACGACTTCTTCTCGATCGCGCGCGACCGCAACCGGGTGCTCGACCGCCTGGAGAAGGACCTCGCGCAGCTCGGTCCCGCCGACCGGGTGGCGGCCGTCTCCTTCGACGGCAAGGCGGTCACCATGCTGACCTCCTGGACCAACTCGCCGAGCCAGTTGGCGGACGCGCTGCAGCGGGCCCGCCGCCGCCGGGCCCACGGCCTGATGCGCATGGGCGAGCTGCGCACGAACGACCAGGAGCGCATGGACCGGGCGAACCTCAGCGCCCTCGCGGACCGCTTCGCCGAGGACGGCGGCGTCGACCTGCCCGAGGACGTGCTCCGCGGCAACCTGCGCGGCACGGAGCTGCGCTACGCGACGAACCTGGAGAACCAGTTGGAGCGCTCCGTGCTGGCGGCGGTCGCCACCCTGCGCAGCTTCGCCAACCGCCCGGGCCGCAAGGTGATGCTCCTGCTCGCCGGCGGCTGGCCGGAGTCGCCGGCCCTCTACACGATCGCCGACCGCATGCAGGGCCTGCAGGGCATCGGCGCGGCCGCGGACACCCGGATGATGAGCCAGGACGACCTCTACGGTCCGCTCGTCTCCGCCGCGAACCTGATCGGCTACACCCTCTACCCGGTCGACGTACCGGGGTTCCGGCCCGAGTTCGCGCTGGACGCGTCCGTGGGGTTCGACGCCAACTCGCCGACCGACCCGTCCCAGGGCGCCCTCGGCGGCATGATGCAGGAACGGGAGATGATGCAGCACTACACGCTCGAGCTGCTGGCCCGCTCCACGGGCGGCGTGCCGATGATCAACTCCCAGCGCGACACGGCCCTGGCGGAAGCCGTGGCGGACACCCGCTCCTACTACTGGCTCGGCTTCGAGCCCCAGCGCCGCGAGGACGACGCGGTCCACGACGTCGACGTGCGGCTGGTCGGCTATCCCGACTACCGGGTGCGCTCCCGCGAGGGCTACGTCGACATGTCGCGCGGCTCCGAAGTCACGATGATGGTCGAGGGTGCGCTGCTCTTCGGCAATCCGCCCAGCGCGAAGCCGCTCGGCGTGCGCTTCGGCAGGCCGCAGCGCGCGGGATTCGGCAAGATCATGGTGCCCGTCCGCGTCGCGATCCCGCTGGACGAGGTCACCCTGCTGCCCGTCGCCGGCGTCTGGCAGAACGAACTGGAGTTCCGCGTCACCGTGATGGACCGGAACGGCAACCGCTCCGAGACCCCGGTGGAGAAGATCCGCATCGCCGGCAACCAGCAGCCCCAGCCGGGCCAGTACTTCACCTTCGAGACCGGACTCGAACTGCGCCGCCGCGAGCACACCTTCGTTATCGCCGTTTACGACCCGCTGACTGGAACGATCCTGTCCTCCAGCGGCGACATCGGGCCGCGGTAGGGGGGTGCTGCGGCGGTGGTTGCGGTCGCCGCTTCGCGGCGGCGTGTTTCTGGCCGCCTTCGGCGGCGAGCGGACCAGAAGGTCCGCGCACCCAGAGAGCCGCCCCGGTGTGGCCCGCTTCTCTACATGCGGATGACATGACGCCGCTGCGGGCCAAACCAACTGCAGCAGGGCATCTCGCTGAACCCGACGACCGTTCTCTGGGTGCGCGGACCTTCTGGTCCGCTTCCGAGGAACACAGCCGCCGGCCGCAGGCCGGCGACCTTGCTCTACTGCTCGCGCTACAGTCCGCGCGTGCCCGCAGACCCCACCCCCTACGGCGCCTGGCCGTCGCCTATCTCCGCCCAGGACGTCGCCGAAGGCGCACGCCGCATCGACGACATCGCCGCGGCCGGTGATTGCATCTGCTGGATCGAGCGGCGCCCGGACGAAGGCGGCCGCAACGTGCTCGTACGCCGCCGCCCCGACGGCGCCACCGACACCCTGACGCCATCCGGCTACGACGTCCGCAGCCGCGTCCACGAGTACGGCGGCGGCGCCTTCTGCCTGATCGGCGAAGCGCACGCCTTCGTCAACTTCAAGGACCAGCGCGTCTACCTCGCGGCCAGCGGCCCGCCGACCGCCCTCACCCCGCCCGACGGCGCCCACTACGCCGACCTCGTCTTCGACCCGCACCGCAACCGCCTGATCGCCGTCCAGGAACGCCCCAACCCCGCGGGCGGCGAACCGATCGCCGCCTTGGTGACGATCCCCCTGCCGCCGACCGCATCCGAACCGCCCACCGACCCGCCGCCCTCCGACCCGCCGCCGCCGATCGAGCTCGTCTCCGGCGCGGACTTCTACAGCAGCCCCCGGCTCTCGCCCGACGGCATGCAGCTCGCCTGGCTGAGCTGGAACCACCCCGACATGCCCTGGGACGCCACCGAACTCCGCCTCGCCGACCTCGACGACCGCGGCCTGCCGACCGCCCCCCGCCTCATCGCCGGCGGCGACCCCGCCTCCCCCGAAGCCGTCCAGCAACCGAGCTTCGACCCCCAGGGCCGCCTCACCTTCGTCTCCGACCGCACCGGCTGGTGGAACCTCTACCGCCTCGAAGACACCAGGTCGGTCGCAGTAGAGAAGCCCGCCGACACCGACGCCCGTTCTCTGGGTGCGCGGACCTTCTGGTCCGCATCAAGCGCGACGCCGCGAAGCGGCGAGCCCGAATCGCCCCTCGTTACCGCCCTATATCCCCACGACGCCGACTTCGGCATTCCCCCCTGGCTCTTCACCATGTCCACCTACGCACACAGACTCCGGCATCGTCGCCGCCTGCTGCGAACAGGGCGTCTGGAACCTCCTCCTCATCCCCTCCGCCGGCGACCCCACACCCATCCCAACCCCCTACACCTCCATCACCTGGCTCCGCCCCGCCGCCCCCGACACCGCCATCTTCCTGGCCGCCGCCCCCGACCGCCACGCCGAACTCGTCCGCCTCCACCTCCCCTCCGCCACCGCCGCCCCAGCCACCCCGCAACTAGACATCCTCACCACCACCGGCCCACTCCCCGATCCCCGCTACCTCTCCACCGGCCAGCCGATCGACTTCCCCTCCGCCGACGGCCGCCGCGCCTACGCGTTCTTCTACCCGCCGAAGAACGACGACGCCCTCCCTCCGGCCGGCGCCAGACCGCCCCTGATCGTCAAGAGCCACGGCGGCCCGACCTCCGCCGCCGAGCACGTCTACGACCCGGGCGTGCAGTACTGGACCTCGCGCGGCTTCGCCGTCGTCGACGTGAACTACGGCGGCAGCACCGGCCATGGCCGCGCCTACCGCGAGTCCCTGCGCGGCCGCTGGGGAATCGTCGACGTCGAGGACTGCGCCGCCGCCGCCGAGGCGCTCGCCGACCGCGGCGAGGCCGACGCCGCCAGACTCCTCATCCGCGGCGGCAGCGCCGGCGGCTATACCACCCTGGCCGCACTCGCCTTCAAGGACACCTTCGCCGCCGGCGCCAGCCACTACGGCGTCGCCGACCTGGCCGCCCTGGCTCGCGACACGCACAAGTTCGAGTCTCGCTACCTCGACCGCCTGGTCGGCCCCTACCCGGAGCGCGCCGACCTCTACCGCGAGCGCTCGCCGCTGTCCGCCCGCGACGGCTTCTCCTGCCCGGTCGTCTTCTTCCAGGGCGACGAAGACCGCATCGTGCCCCCGAATCAGGCCGAGGCGATGGTCGAGGCGCTGCGCGCCAGGGGCCTCCCGGTCGCCTACCTCCTCTTCGAGGGCGAACAGCACGGCTTCCGCCGCACCGGGAACATCGTCCGTGCCCTGGAGGCGGAACTCAGCTTCTACGGCCAGGTCCTCGGCTTCGAGCCGGCCGGCGGCATCGAGCCGGTCACCCTTCTCGGCCCCGCATAGGCTCGCTCTGAGTAGGCGGGATTCCGAACGACGCCGATGGCCACCAAAACGCGTTCATCTCTGCATCTTCCAAGCCTGAAGATCACGGGGTTTCGCGGGTTCGACCGCTTGACGATTCCGCGCTTGGGGCGCGTGACGTTGCTTGCAGGGCGGAATCGCGTCGGCAAGACGACGGTGCTGGATGCCGTTCGGATCTTTGCGGCGCGCGGTCGGCCGAGTGTTCTAGCGGATCTCCTCCAGGAGCGAGAGGAACTCGCCGCCGGTCTGGACAAGGACCAAGGGGCGTTGGCGGTCCCGGACGTAGCGGCTCTCTTCCATGGGCGGGGCGAGGCCCCCAACAACGGCATCGCCATCGGACCGGGACCGGGTCAGGACGCCCTCAGGCTGGCACGTTCGCTGCGCGACGAGTGGACCGACAAGCAGAAGCGATTCAACATGAACGTAGAGGCACTGAAGGTCGAGTACGCCGATTGGACGGACTTCGTGTCGTGGTCACTGGCGGGGGACACGTCCTCCATGTCGTCCCCACTGCTGCCTCTGCTGTCCGGGCGAGGACGCTTCGACGAGACCGGCTGGCCTGAGCGGGTCAAATGCGAATCACTCGGTCCAGGTCTTCCGGACAACAACCACTTGGCCGTTCTATGGCGGCTCATCCACCTGACCGATGACGAGGACTTGCTGGTACAGGTTCTCGGTCGGCATCTCGGCGAGGAGATACAGCGGATCGGCGTCGTCAACGATCTGGGTGGCTCGCCGGGCTCGCTATCCAAGAACGGGGTCATGGTCAAGCTCAAGGGGCACAGTCGTCCGGTGCCTCTGAGGAGTTTCGGTGACGGCGCCGTGCGGTTGTTCGGCGTCGCTCTGGAGCTGACCTACTGCCGCAGCGGCCTCCTACTGCTCGACGAAGCCGAGAACGGTCTCCACCACACCGTTCACACGGACTTCTGGAGGATGGTTCTTCAGGCCGCCCACGAAGGTGAGGTGCAGGTCTTGGCGACAACCCATAGCTGGGATTGCATCGTGGGCTTTGCGCGAGCCGCAACCGAGTGTGCCGACACCGACGGCGTTCTGGTTCGGCTGGAAGCCGGCGCCGAGGGGTGTCGAGCCGTCGTCTACTCCAAAGAAGAGCTCGAGATCGCGGCCGAACAGAGAATCGAAGTCCGGTAGGAGGAGTGAGCCGCCGACCTTCGACCGGCGCGGTACCGCGGCCTGAAGGGCTTGATTAGGATACGGGCGTCCGCGGTCGTTCGGCCGGGAGTCCGACGAGCGCGGGATGCCGACATTCTGACCGCCCTCAAGGACGAGGAGCCTTTACATGAAGGACACTCTTTACGCCTTTCTCTTGGCCGTGGTCGTCTTGACAGCCGTCGCCATCTTGGTAGTTGGCTCCGCGATGTTGCCTGACGCCTTCGCGGCGGGCCTGCTGCTCTGCCTCTCCCTCGCTGCCCTTACCTACGTATTCCGCACAGACGTCAAGAGGTGGCGCGAGAATCGAGAGAGCGACGCCGCGCCCAGGAGAGTCCCATGACCGATACCGCCGCCGCCGTGAGAGAGATCATCACGAACATGCCAAGCCGCCTCGACCCGGACGTCGCCGCCGGCCTCGACGCCACGATCCAGTTGGACCTTTTCGGCGAGGGCGGCGGCGTCTGGCATTGCACGATCAAGGACAGCGCCTGCACGGTCCACGACGGCGCCCACGACGCGCCGACGATGACGATCTCGATGGAAGCGGCCGACTACGTCGAGCTCATCGCCGGCCGGCTCAACGGCATGACCGCCTTCATGGGCGGCCGGTTGCGGATCTCGGGCGACATGGGGCTCGCGATGAAGATGGAGAGCCTGTTTCGTTCGGGTTAGGCTCCACGCGCCCCGCCTACCCCCAAGTCTCCACTTGGCCGGCACGCGCAACATCGCACTCTGCTTCGACGGCACCTGGAACAGCGACGATCGGGCTTCGCCCACGAACGTTGTCAAGACCAGCCAGGCGCTCGTGCCCCAAACCGCGGCTGGCACGCCGCAGCTCCGCTACTACGACCGCGGCGTCGGCACCGGGCGCTTCGACCGGGTGCGGGGCGGCGTGGTGGGCCTGGGCCTTGCCCGCAACGTGGAGCTGGCCTACGTCTGGCTCAGCGCGCACTACCGGCCCGGCGACCGGCTCTTCCTCTTCGGCTACAGCCGAGGTGCCTATACCGCCCGCAGCCTCGCCGGGCTGCTCGGCCTCTGCGGCGTGCCCGACCCGGAGCGCTGCGCCGACGCCGGCCTCGGCGTGGCCGACGTCGCCCACGCGGGCATGGCGATCTACCGCCTACGCCGAGGCGCCGAGCGCTCCGACCGGGCGGCCCGCCACGTCGAGACCTTCGCCGTGCCCCAGGCCGCCGCCGCCCTTGGCCGCGGGCCAGCCGCGCCGCGTCCTCCCTGCCAGGTCCACTTCGTCGGCGTCTGGGACACGGTCGGCGCCCTGGGCGTGCCGGTCACCTGGCTGAACTGGATCGGCGCCCGCCGCCACCGCTTCCACGACGTGCGGCTCGACCGCCACATCCGGCACGCCTGTCACGCGGTGGCGATCGACGAGGGCCGCCGCCCCTTCGCCCCCACCCTGTGGGCGAACCGGCCGGCGCCCGGCCAGCAGGTCGAGCAGCTCTGGTTCCCGGGCGTTCACAGCGACGTCGGCGGCGGCCGGCCGAACACCGGGCTCTCCGACCGCGCCCTGCTCTGGATGTGGGCCAGGGCCCACGCCGCCGGCCTCGCCCTAGCGCCCGACGCAGTCCGCGCCCGCATCGCGCCGGACGAACTCGGCCCCCAGGGCGACTCGATGTCCGTGCTCTACCGGCTCTGGGGCCGCCACGACCGGCCGGTCGGCGAGCTACGGGCCGACGGCCTGCCCCTGGTCACCGGCGAGAAGGTCCACTTCTCCGCGTTGCGTCGCCTCGAGGCCCCGGAGACCAGCGCCTACCGCGAGGGGACCGCCGCCCGTACCCTGCTTCCGGCCCTGGAGCGCGGCTCCGTCCGCGCGGCACCGTCCGCCCCAGGCGAGGTGGACCCCGACGACTTCCCCTGGCACGCTCCACCGTGACCACTGGGCGCGCCGGCCTTCTGGCCGGCACTTCGGGCGCCGCGTAGCGGCGTCCGCACTCTGGCTGTTCCGCCGCCCGTAACTCCAATCCCATCAATAATTTGACTTCCACACCCCCACCCCTTGACGAATCCCCTCAAAGGCCCTATAGTGTCGTGCCTCGGAGGAACTAATCGGCAGAAGAAGCCGTATCCCGATCCGCCACGCCCCAACGTCTTGCGATGTGCCGGGCCACTGGATCTGAACGCTCGTTTCCGGTAAGGTTCCACCCACGTTTGGACAGACGGCCTTGAAGTCTTTTAGCGGGAGGTGATGCGCAGCATCAGCGTGTGACGGTCGGCGGTTCAGTTGAGCCGGGAACCGATCGTCAAGAGAGAAACGTCAGCGGCCATGGCAGCGCGGGTTGTCCGCATCGTCGTGGCCTGATCTTCGGATCGAAGAACTTCCGGGGTGGCACACGGCCATTCCCGGTAAACGAACGGCGGTAGGGAAGCCGCCCAAGGAGAAAACAAACTGATGAAGCTGGTGAAGCACATCACGATCGCGCTGGTTCTCTGCGCGATCCCTGCAATGGCGTTCGGTCAGAGCGTCACTTGCGACGACTGCACCCACGTGGTGTCGGTCTACAAGGGCCATGGCGGGCTCATCGCGATGGCTGCGGAAGACGCCGAGATGGTGACCTGGGTTGCCACCTGCGAAGGCGTCACCCGGAGCGACGAGTTGATGCCCAACGATGCCGGTATGGTCTCCATGCTGTTGATGGACGACACCGCCTGTTACGGGGACGACGAGGACAACTCGTTCGAGATCGGCCCCATCATGGACGGCGGCTGGTACTGGATCACGGACGCGACGAACTCGGCCGTGGGCGGTCTGGTCAACAAGGACATCCTCATGAACGAGACGACCATGCTCGCCGATGCGGGTGAGGGCGTCACGATGACGATGGGCAAGGGCGCGGTGCTCCTCAAGGAGACCGCCACCGGTCGTGTCGGCCTTCTGCCGAACATCCTGCCGGTGGAGCACATGGATGCGCCGCCGGCCAACCCGTGCGGCGCCTCTGGCGGCGGCACGGCCACCAACCCCTTCGTGCGCAAGGCTTCGGGGTGTTCGATGGGTGACGGTGGAACCATCACCCTGGCGAACTACTTCAGCGCGCACACCGGGGCCACCACCCGCGTGATGAGTGGTGACAGCGTGACCCGGCCCGCCACCGATCAGGCGACCACTACGATCACCATCGACCTCTGGGGCAACGGCACTGGCGCCATCTTCAGCGGTACTGATGGCGGCACCAACGGCATCAACTGGGTCCGCGGAAACGCGGCACTGTCCGGTGCCACCACGAGGGCTGCCGCCCGCTACGTGGGCGTCACCTACACGGCGCGCAAGGGTTCCGGCCCGGACGCGGCGACCTTGACGTCTGGTACGGCCGACGGCGGTGTCACGTTCACCGATGCCGGGGACAGCTCCGCCACGGTCGCGGTCACGGCGGATTCGGCCTACTGCAGCAGCTCCAACAACCACAGCCAGACGATTTCGGTTTCCGCTGTCGTCGTGGGGGACGATGCCACAGGCGCGGCTCAGGTGATTCCTTCCATCGCGAAGAACGCCACGACCAACGTCGCCGGAGGCATCAGCTTCACCATCGTCTGCCCGTCGGCCTCGGCCACCATGGGGCAGGAGTTGGTGCCGGAGAACCCGTTCCCGACCGAGTAAGGGAACAGCCGATTTCCCTGAGCTGAGGGGCTCGCACGAGTCCTGAGGCTCACAGGGAGAACGACTTCAAGGCGGCGCCTCCGCGTCGGGTTCACGCCCGGCGCGGAGGTTGTCGCCTTTTTCTCTGGACCGCACGTTCTCTCTGGACCTGCAGGGGTGTTTCCCGTAGGGTTGATTGACTGCGGCTAAGACCGCCTTGGGAGAACGACCGATGAAGCACATCCTGGTCGCGCTGGCGCTCTGTGCGCTTCCGGCCTTGACGTTCGCTCAGAACGTCAGTTGCCAGGCGTGCGACCACGTGGCTCCCTACTTCCGGGGCTCCGGCGGTTTCATCGGCACGGTGGCCGAGGGAGTCGACGAGGTCACCTTTGTCGCCTCCTGCAACAGCGTGACGACCACCGGGGAAGCCAACATCCACGGCGACACCGCGTCCCAGTTGTTCAACCACGCCAACGGCGCCGCCTGCGACCAGGAAGGCGGCTCGCTGGAGATCGCCGGTCTGGAAGACGGCGGCTGGTACTGGATCACGGACGAAACGAACTCGGCCGTCGGTCCGCTGCTCCGGGCGGACGTGCTCGACAATGAGACGACCCCTCTGACCAGTGCCGGCGACGGGGTGACCATGTCGGAGGGGCGGGGCGCGGTCTTCCTCAAGGAACTCAACACCGGCCGGGTGGGCATCCTGCCGAACATCCTGCCGGTACCGGACGTGGATCCGGAGCCGGTCAACGTCTGTGACTACACCGGTGCCGGCACCACCGCGAGTCCCTACCGGCGGGAGACCAGCAACTGCGTGATGGGCGACGGCAAGCCGGTGCTCCGCGTCCTGGGTCCTCAGGGCCTCTACACGGGCGAGCGGAGTGCGATCCCGCCCGGCGGCCAGGTTCTCCGGCCCGTTGGTGCAGGCGGCTCGGTCGACGTGAAGTTCGACCTCTGGGGCAACGGCTCAGGTCACTTCACCACGGCCGCAACTGGCGACGCCCGACTCGGCCACTCGGGAGGAACCCCGCTGACCGCTACCTTCACCGGCACCTACAGCTCGGGCGGGGCGGGCGGCGGCACGAGCATCGACTCAGCCGGCGGGACGAGCGAGAGCGCCGCGGGGCTGTCGATCGCGACGGCCGACAACGTGGCGACCGTGACGATCACGCCGAACGCGGCCTACTGCAGCGACGACAACGACTACTCGGTTACCGTCACCGTGACGGCCGACGCGACGGAAACGGATCAGGTGACCCCCGGCATCGTCGAGAATCCACCGGACAACGACGAGGCGGCGACCAGCTCGGTCGTGGTCGTCTGCCAGTAGAGGAGAGAAGCCGTGAAGCAGATCATCCCCGTCGCACTGCTCGCCGGTGCGTTCCCGGCTCTGCTCGCGGGCCAGACCGTCACGATCGACTGCCCGCGCTGCCAGGTGGCGCCCTACTTCGCGGGAAACGGCGGCTTCGTTGGCGAGTCGGCCGAGCGGGGCGGCGTGACCGGGGTCGAGTTCTTCCTGGTCTGCGGCCAAACGACGATCTCGTCCAAGATCCAGCCCGACAGCGACGGCATCGTGCGCCAGGTTCTGAGCAGCGCCAGTGGCTTCGCCTGCGCCGATGGAGCAGCCGGGACGCTCGAAGTTGACAACCTGAAACCAGGCGCCTGGTACTGGATCAACGACGACCAGAACTCGGCGGTGGCCCCCTTCATCCCGAAGGAGGCGATCGACGCGGAGCTGATCGACGTCACGGACCCGGGCGGCCTGGAGATCGACACGCCGGCGGGCGGCATCGGCACCTACGTCAAGCACGTTCCCACGGGCCGGGTCGGCATCATCCCGCGCATCGTGCCGACGAAGCCGATCCGCGGCTGTAGCGGCATGGTGGGAGACGAGACCGCGAGCGACTGCCATCTCGGTTCGTCCGACGGCTGGCGACTCACCCTGAGTGCCTCCGAGATCATCCGGCCGACCGGGACCGCCCCGGAGAGGGAGGTCGTCATCACGCTCCACGGGGAGGACTTCATCACGACGCAAAGGCTCTCCGTGCGTGGGGCGATCGAGCACCACACGAGCGTGAACGCCATCCGGTTCGGGAACGACGGCGGAGCACCGACCGACGAGCGGGAAGAGGGTGTCAACAAGTGGTCGGTGTTCGTCGGCACGGACGACAACCGGTGCCTGGCCGCCAACAACGATCCCGACCGCCTGAACGAGCAGACGATCACCTTCGAGGTCGCGGCAATGGCCGGGGCGATTCCGGGCCTGGGAGAAGACGGCCTCGAGACGACCTTCGAGGTCAACTGCCCCGACGATGCGGCGGCGAGCACAGGCGCCGAACTGGTGCCGGAGAACCCGTTCCCGGTCGACGAGTAGGCGCTACCGAAAGCGCGCACGCCGGTATCGTCCCGCTCGGCATAAGAACCAGCGCCCCTTTCCGTCCTAGTCCATAGAAGTGCCTGCGGTCGCTCTGACCCGTCGGCCCTTCCGGTACGATGAAGGAACTGATGAGCGTCGCCACGTTCGACACCCTCGCGGCCGTTCGCAACCTGGAGAAGGCCGGCATGGGGACTTCCCAGGCTGAAGCCGTTACCGAGACGATCCGCATCGCGGTTTTCCAGGGGGTCGCCACCAAGGAGGACATCGGCGACTTGCGTGGCGAGATTGGCGAGTTGCGGTCGGCTACGCAGTCGGACATCGCCGAGCTGCGTGCCGAAATGAAGGCGGAAACCGCCGATCTGCGCATGGGTCTAGAAGCGCTCCGCGCCGACGTAGAGAAAGTCCGCGCCGACATGACTTGGCGCATGGTGCTGATCATGGGCGCGATGCTCGGACTCTTCACCGCGCTCGACCGGTTCTTCCTCAACTAACGCTTTCAGACTTGGGCGCCTGCGCCCGGCGGCGCTCGTAGCAGGAAGGAGAACGAAGACCAGAACCAGCAACGACCAGGCCGACCCGACGTCAGTCAACCGGACGCACTTGGATCGTCAGTCGGAGCGATCCGAGTACGAAAGCCTGTTGCGGTATGGGGAGCTTGAGGACGCTCTGGTGGGGGGCGAGCTTTGGGCCGCGTTGGAGGCTCTCGGCATGGAAGTGCAGTGGACGTGCGGGGGTTTGCACGTCCAGCGCGGCGGCAAGGAGTTCGCCCTGGGACCCATGGCGACGACTCGCAACGAAGTCGTGGCCGTCTTTCTGGAGACGACAATGCGCTTCGAGTGGATTCAGTACTTCCTGGCCACCTTGTCCAGGTTCCTCGACTGGCAGCCGGCCCACCGACATAGGAAGATCCACGGCGCGCTGGCCTATCTGAATTGCGAGGACGAGGCGAGACGGTACGCGGAGCGCGTGGGGTTGTTCCTCATCCGAGTCGTCGATGGTCGCGCGAGCGTCGAGAACGGCCCCGGCTTCGAACCGCGCTGCTTTGGCCGCGGGGCGGCGCGGCCACCGCGCTAGAGTGAGTCTGATGAGCGTGTCCGTCCCGCTCGGCGGCCGCCGCGCGCGGCAGTCGCTGTTCCTGCTGCGCGAACTCGTCGTGCGGAACCTGCGGTCGCGCTACGCGGGCTCGGTCCTGGGCCTCCTGTGGTCGCTGGTCAATCCGCTGTGGCAGCTCGCGCTGTTCACGTTCGTCTTTGCGCACGTGGTCAAGTTCGGGATCCCGGGTGAGCAGACGGAGAGATTCGCCGTTTTCCTGTTCTGCGGGCTGCTGCCCTGGTTCGCGATCCACGAGGGGGTGAGCCGCTCCGCGTCGGCGATTACGGACAGCGCCGACCTGGTCAAGAAGATGCTCCTGCCGGCCGAGCTCCTGGTGGCTTCCCTGGTTCTGGGTGCGATGCTCCACTCCGGAGTCGGCGCCCTGGCGTTCATCGTCGTCCTGGCCCTGCTGGGTGAACTGTCGGTGGCCAGCCTTCCCCTGCTGCTGGTCGCGGTCGTGCTGCAGGCGGCGATGACCTTCGGCATCGGCCTGGGCCTGGCGGGAGCGAACGTCTATTTCCGCGACATCGCGCAGGCGACGGGCCTGATCCTGAACACCTGGTTCTTCGTCACGCCGATCATCTACTCGATCAACTTCATCGAGAACGGGACGCTTCGGCAGTTGCTGGAACTCAACCCGCTGACTGGCCTGGTCTACCTCTACCGCGCGGCGTTTCTCGGCGGCGGGCTTCGGGTCAGCCTGGTGCCGCTGATCGCCTTTGCCACCGGAGCCGTGGTCCTGGGCGGAGCGCTGTTCGCCCGGTTGAAGGACGGCCTGGCGGATGAAATCTGACCCGTCGATCACGGCGGTCATCGTCCACTACCGGACGCCGGACTTCCTCGCGGCTTCGGTGGAGGCCCTCCAGGCGGACGCGCGCGACGCGGACCTGAGGGTCCAGATCGTCGTCGTGGACAACGGGGCGGCCTCGGCGTCGCCGGAAGAGCGGCTCGACACCGGGCATCTCCGGACGTGCGTGATCGAGCCGCCGTCCAACCTGGGGTACGCGGGCGGGGTCAATCTCGGCGCCCGCGCGCCGGCGGGCGACGTGCTGCTGCTGATGAACGCGGACGTCATCGTCGTGCCGGGGTGTCTTCGGGCGCTCGTCGAGGCACTGGGCGAGGCGGATGTCGCCGGTCCACGGCTGTTCTGGGACCGGGGCGGCCGGCTGATGCTGCCGCCGCAGCAGGTCCGCACGCGCGCCGCCGAGCTGGACGCGGTCTGCGCCGAGCGGTCGAAGCTCTGGGGCCGTTCGTACCGCCGGCGGTGGCGGCGCCGCGCCCGGGCGTTCTGGTCGGCCAGCGAGCCGATGCCCTGCTTCGAGCTGACCGGCGCCATGCTCGCCATGAGGGCGGACTGCTGGCGCCGGGTCGGGCCGTTCGACGAGGGCTTCCGGCTCTACTTCGAGGAGACCGACTGGCTGTTGCGGGCGCGGGCGAAGGGCGCGCGGGCGGTGCTGGCGCCGGCGGCGCGCGCGGTGCATGCGTACGACCAGAGCGCGCAGCGTGAGCCTCGGGCCCAGCGATGGTTCGAGGAGTCGATGAAACGTTTCCGGCGTCGGCGCTACGGCGCCTGGTTCGCGGGGTTGCTTGGGCTGGTCGAGCGTCTGCCGCGCCGCTTCGCCGATCCGCCGGCGCTCCCCGCCGCGCCGGTGGAAGGCGAGGCGTGGATCGAGGTTACGACCCTGCCTCTGGGCGTGCCGTCGGCCGGCTGCCGCCTGGCTGCGAAGGCCCCGGCGGACTTCGAGCTCCCGGCCGAAGTGGTCCGGGAGGCGCGCGCGGACCTGTCGGTTCGGGCGAGCGGCGCGGGCTGCCGCGATCTGCGGGGCAAGTAGCATCGCCTTCGTGAACGCGGAGCGCGGCTCGGAGACGGCCACCGCGGCGGTCGAGGCCTGGCAGCGTTGCCTCGAACGCCGCCGTGCCGGCGCGGAGCCGGAAGGTGGTCTCGACCAGGCGGTGGCGGCCGTGCTGCCGCGTGGCGGTCTGACGGCGATGCCGCGCGAGGGGCTTCGCGTGGTGGTTGGTTCCGAGGCGATCCGCGCCGTGGAGGAGTTGCCGGACGAGGTGCTCGTCGGGTGGGCGTACGATGCGGCTGCAGGCGAGTCCGCACCGAGCGGCTACGACCGGCTGATCGTGGATCTGCTGGAGGGAGGGTTCCGGCTGGTGGCCGAGCGGGGCGGGCTTCCCGCTCCGGTCGCGGGGCAGGAAGCGGCGCCGCCGTTCCGCGTGGTGCGCGGGCGCCGCGACGGCTACCGGGTGCGCGGCTATCGCCCGGGCGATGAAGACGGCATCTTCGACTTGTTCCGGGAGACGTTCGGTGCCGATCAGGATCCGGAGCACTGGAAGTGGCGGTACGTCGACAATCCACGTGGCGGTCCACGGATCTCGCTTGCCTTCTCGCCCGACGGCGAGCTCGTCTGCCAGTACTGCGCGTACCCGGTGCGCTGGCACGGCCTGCCGCCGCTGAGCCCCGACGACAGCCACCAGGTCGGCGACACGATGACCCGCCCAAGTGCCCGCGCCGTGGGCCGCGGGCCGACCAGCCTGCTGACGCGGACGGGGAGACACTTCTATCTCACACACTGCAGGAACCGGATTGCCTTCAACTATGGCTTCAACACCGGCAACATCACGAAGTTCTCCTGTCGTTTTCTCGAAGCCGAGGTGGTGGAGGACGCTCCCTACCGTGAATTGCCGCCGGGAGCGCCGCTCGGCCGCGGCAGCCGGTTGCGCCGCCACTACGACCTGAGGCGCGTCACGGAGCCGTCGGAGGTCGGAGCGGCGTTCGACGCCTTGTTCGAGCGGGTGAGCGGCCGCTACGGGCTGCTGGTCGAGCGTTCGGCCGAGTACCTGCGCTGGCGCTATCTCGACTGCCCGGTCGAGGGTCCCGGGTTGATCGCCGCGTACCGGAGGGGACGCCTGGTGGCATGGGTGGCGGCGATGCGGTTCCGCGATCGCGTGGAGTGGGGCGATGCGCTGGTCGATCCGGCCGAGCGGCCCGCCCTGCGCGCGCTGCTCGAGGAGATGCGCGCGCCCGATCTCCCGATCGTTGGCTGGTTCAGTGAACGGCCGCGCTGGTGGTCAAGGGAACTGGACAGCCTCGGGTTCGTCCGGCGACCGGAGCCGCAGTCGCTGGTCACGATCCAGGTGCCGTTCGTTTGCCGCGACGCGCACTCGCGGTTGGGCCGGGCGTACTACACGAAGGGCGACAGCGATTTGTTCTAGGATGAACTCAGCCACCCCTATCCTGTCCCGGATCGCCGTAGGCCTCGCAGCCGCGATCAGCCTGCCCGCCGCGGCCACGGCCCAGCAGCTCTGGAGCATCGAGGAAGTCACGGCGCAACCGCTCTCGCGGATCGTGATCAACGGCATGGCGGTCAGCGCCGCGGCCGCGGGCAACCCAACCACCGCGGCGGCGGAAGTGCGGGTGGAGTTCGACTACCTGCGGCTCGGCATGGGCTACCTCGAGCTCCCCCTGCCGGACGGCTCGATGATTGCGGCCGAGAACGCGGTGTTTGAGGACCGCGGAGGCGGCAACCTGATGTGGACGGGGGAGGTGCCGGGGGCCGGTTACGAGAGCGTGCTGTTCACCGTCCAGGACGGGTACTTGGTGGGCTGGTTCGGGGAGCCGGGCGGCCCGAAGTACGTCGTCTACGCTGGACCGGACGGCAGTGGCTCGTTGGCCGTGGAGGTAGGGCCGGCCGGCGACTGGTGCGCTGCGGGGACCGAGCCGGCCGGCGACCTGGTGCGGGATGTTGCCGCGGCAGCGAACAGCCAGGGTTCAGTGGCCGCGCAGTCGAGCGACGACCGTCTGAACATCCTTACGCTCTACACAACCGGAACCGAGCGGTTCTGGCGGGTGATCGGCGGTCCGGCGATGGGCGTCCAGCAGCTCGCCGACTACCTGAACATGGCGCTTCGCAATGGCGCAATCAAGGAAACCGCGAACCTGATCCCCGTGCGTTGGGACCCCAAGCACGCGAACCACCCGCGGACGCAGGGATTTCATTTCCGCCGTGGGAAGTACTACGAGAGTGCTTGGCACTACGAATTCGGAGGTGACTCGGAGGTGGAGACTTACAGGAGGCGGCACATGCCGGACCTGGTGCACTTCATTCCCGATGTTGGCTTCGGGTCTATCGCCGGCGCGGCGACCGTGCGGCGCAGCCTTGATCCGTACGTGCTGACCGGCTGGTCCCTGCCGTTTCCCGGAACCTTCGCTCATGAGATCGGCCACAACCTTGGTGGGAACCATGAGCCGGCGACGTTCGGCGACCGCTTCGAGGAGGTCCAATCCTGGGAGCACGGCTGGCACGGCTGGCCCTACAGCTTTGGCCACACGGACCTGACGTCGTGCGCCAAGAGGGAGGGCCACGGCGACCAGGTGTTTTGTCCGATGACGATCATGAGCTATGGCCAGGATCTCCGGGACGATCCCGACCGCTACGGCTCTAAGGAACCCTTCTACTCCTCGGTCAGGCACAAGCCGAACGGCTGGACGATCGGCGTCGCCGGAACGAGCGAAGTGGAGCGTGCCTTTCACGAGACGGTGTCCGTGGCTGCGATCAGCGGCGAGGAGCCCTGGAGGTCCGAGCAGCATCCGCGTAGGGTGACCGGCGTCCGCTGGACGGGTCACGACACTGTGCGGGTGACCTGGTCGGAGGACTGGCGTTCCCAGGACGGGGGACAAGTGCGGCTAGAGCTCGCTGAAGGGGCCTACGACGTCTACCGGTGGCTTTGGGACTACGGCAGCAATCGAGACGATCCACCTCTTTACGAGGGTTCCGACGCGAACGTGACGCCGCTCGTCAGGGCCGATGGTTCCCAGGTCGGTGTCGAGGTATCGGGTTTGCGGCCGGGCGGCGGCTACAGGCTCGCCGTGCGGGGGCCGGAGCGTGCTGATTTGGCCACGCAGACAAACGTCGCTCCGTTGCCAAGCGACATCTTTCACCTGAAGCCGCGAGGGCGGGTATCCGATTCGCCGGCAGCCGCCAGCCAAATCGATGCGCGAGTGACTGGCCCCGACAGCGTCCGCCTTTACTGGCGCGACAACTCAGGAGTCGAGACCGGCTACGAGGTCTGGTATCGCAAGTGGTCCGGCGAGAAACCGGGCGAGATCTGGAGCCGCTTCGGCGAGCCGCTCCCGGCACGCACGCGGTATGTCGACGTCGAAGGCCTGGCAGTTGAAGAGGGGATCCAGGTCACGGAGGGCTACCACGAC
Source organism: Acidobacteriota bacterium (assembly GCA_026707545.1). NCBI lineage: Bacteria > Pseudomonadati > Acidobacteriota > Acidobacteriota bacterium. The sequence continues at coordinate 205,856 of JAPOWR010000005.1, forward strand.
TCCAGAAAGCGAACCTGGGTCCCAGGGCAGACAGCCAAGATCGGGCGCTACTCGTTTGTCATCGTCGCCTACAACGACAAGGGTTGGAACGCTAGCGAGACGTTCCACTTGGAGTTCATGCCCGAGCGCTACCCGGAGCCGACTGCGCCCGGAGAGAACACGGACTGCTACGTTCGGACGACGGGGATCGGTCTGGACGGCTACCAGGTCGATGCTTGTCTGGAGACTTCTGACGGCTCCCGTCGGCGTGCGTGGGACTATCAACTTGAGGCCGACCAGTCGGGGCTCCTCTATTTCTTCGACCGGGACGACGCCGAGATTCTGGTCAAGGTGCTGGATGGCTGTGCGATCAACGGCCACCGCTGGGTGTTCGTGGCCCCGGTGACGACCCTGCCGTTCCGAGTCCAGATTGCGGAACGAGGCCCCTACATCGCGAATCGGAGACAGACCTGGTACTACGACTCCGAGCGCCGGCCGCAAGAGCAGATTCACGATCGCGCCGGCAACCCGAAGGACCGGACGGCTCGCACGGTGAGCGACACGACGGCGTTCCCGTGCACGACGGCGGAGATTGCGGCCGCGAAGGCAGCCGCATCGGGTAGCGAGAGTGAGTCGGGGTTTGGGCCGGCGGACCTGCCGCCGGCGGTGACCTCGCCGGTTTGGTTGAGCGCAGGTTCGAGCACGGACTGCGAGCCGAACGGCACCGCGCTAACGCTTCTCAGCGGCTACCGGGTGAGCATGTGCTACGAGACGGAGGACGGCGAAACGGGCGAGGCCAGGGACTGGGGGCTGGAGTCGAACCGGATGGGCTTGCTGTACTTCTCGGATCGCGATCTCGTTGACGTCCTGATCAAGGTACAGGACAACTGTGCGGCCAACGGCAACGTGTCGGTCTTCGTGGCGCCGGCCACCGAGGCGGCCTTCAACCTGCATGTAGAGAGTCCGGACGGCCAGGTCTGGACCCACACGAACCGACTCGGCCAGACCGCCGATTCGGTCAGCGACATCTCGGCGTTTCCCTGTGCTGGGGCACCTCCAGTGTCCGTATCGTTTGCGACGTCTCGCTACGAGGTCTCCGAGGGCGAGACGGTCCGGATTGCGGTGCGATTGAGCGAGGATCCTGGGCGGGACCTGGCGATTCCGCTCGTCCTGACGCACCTGGGCGGTGCGACGGATGCCGACTACTCGGACGTGCCGGACTGGGTCACGTTCAGCAACGGCGTTACGACCCGCGAGTTCGAGTTTGCCGCCACAAGCGATAGCGATGTCGATGACGGTGAGTTCGTCGTGGTGGGTATTGAGCGGCTGCCGCTGGGAGTCAGTGGAGGGGGTCAGACGACAGTCGCGATTCGCGATGCGCCTCCAATGGCTTCGTTCGCGGTGGAGGGTGTCGATTGCGGGCTTGAACTGTGCCGTGCGGTTACGGACCAGGTGGTGAGGTTCGTGGATCGAAGCAGCGGCGCGATTCAGTCCTGGCGCTGGGACTTCGGCGATGGTGTGGGGGCAACATACACCGCTACAGCCGATCACGAGTGGCTCGAGCCGGGCTTCTACGACGTGAAGCTCCGGGTGAGCGACGGCGTGCGGGAGTCAGAGACATCGAGGACGTTCCTGGTCGAGGCGAGCGATCCGGCGGGGACCTGCGAGCCGGACCACGAGACGCTCTGCCTAGGGGACTCGCGCTACAGGGTTCGTGCCCGATGGCGAACGGGCGGGGATGCGGAAGGGCAGGCCAGCGTGGCTCACGCGGGCACGAACGATTCGGGACTGTTCTGGTTCTTCGACCGCGAGAACTGGGAGATGCTGATCAAGGTGCTGGACGGTTGCGCGGTGAACGGCAACGTGTGGGTGTTCGGGGCGTCAACGACGGATCTCGGCTACACCATCAGCGTGACGGACACCGTAACGGGGGCTGTGAAGGTCTATCGCAATCAGCCCGGCAAGCCGGCGCCGGCGATCACCGATAGCAGGGCGTTTCCTGCGAGCTGTAGCGCCAACGCTGGAGCCGCGGCTACCGCGTTCGCGACTTCCGTTGACCCGGTTTCAGCCGCACCTCCGTCGGGCTCCCCCTCGAGGCTGGAGTCGCTGGACTCGGCGACCCGGGTCGGCCAGCCGTCGCATGGAGCCTGCGTTGATGCGCCGTGGGCTCTCTGCCCCCAGGATGGCCGGTATGAGGTCGTGGTCTGGTGGCAGTCAACGCCGGGGGGCGAGTACAACCTGGCCCAACGCGCTCCAGCCCGCACGAGGGATTCCGGGCTGTATTCCTTCTTCGACCCGAACAACTGGGAGATGCTGATCAAGGTGCTGGACGGTTGCGCGGTGAACGGGCAGCACTGGGTGTACGCGGCGTCCGCCACCGACCTGGGCTTCCAGATCCGGGTGACGGACACGGAGACGCACGCGAGGTGGTTGTACACGAAGCAACCCGGGAAGCCGGCGGAAGCGGTTACAGATTCCGAGGCGTTCCCGGACGCCTGCCGGCGCTAGGTGCTCAGCGGGGAAGTAGGGGTCATGCCCGGTTCACCCGCTCGCTAGCGCTGGCCCACCTTCGCCGCACGCGGCGGGACGCTGTTCCAGAGCCACTGCGCTTCTTCCTGCAGCGTACGTGCAAATCGGCCGCCGCCTGCCTGGAGGCGTCGCCACTCGTCCTGTGTGTAGACGATCAGGTCGGTTGGAACCGGGAGGGAGTCCGTTCGCCAGTCGATCGCTCGCTCCATCGACCGGCGGTGGTCGGATGCGACGATGAGAATCAGGTCCAGGTCGCTGCCGAAGCCTGCGTCGCCACGAGCGTAGGAGCCGAAGTAGCCGAGCGCGAGCAGGTCGTCCCGGCGTCTGGCGGCTGCCGCGCCCCAGGCGTTCAGGGCGTCGAGAACCGTCTCAGAGCTCGGCCAGTGCTTGACGGACGAAGTCGTGGATGTGACCGGCAAGACGAATCCCCAGTTCGCTGTGGATCGGACCGTAGTGTTCGAACGGCGCTCCCTCTTCATGGCCGTTCGGGTACCTCGCGGGAATGTAGAAGCCGTCGAGGGTGATTCCCGCTTCCACCAGCTCGTCGGGCACGGTCATCGGCAGATCGGCCAGAAGGCTGACGATGGCGTGCCCCCAGGCTTCCTGCCTGTGCGCCAGATGAAGCGCCTTGACGGCCTTCTCGGCCGACTGGTGCGCCGCGAAGCAGGCCCAATCGTGCCGTTCGTCGCTCCGCGCGGCTTCAGCGTGCTTCAGGTCGTGCCGAGCCTGGTTCCACCAGTCCTGCCACTGCTGCGCCATTCGTGACTCCTGAGAGGCAGTCTACTCGGGTGCGCTCCGATCGAGCGCCGGCGAGGCCGGAGGACGCCGTGACGGGTCGCCAGGGCGGCCGGAGAGTTGCGGCGGCACGCTTGTGTCTTGACCCCGGCCCATACATGGTCTATGTTGGACCATGTTCGACGAGAGGAACCACCCGTGAACGCAGAGCAGACCGATTCGCCAAGAGCCTGGACAGTCGCCGAGGCGAAGGCGCGTCTGTCGGAGATCCTCCGGCTCGCGGAGCAAGAGGGACCCCAGCAAATCGGTAGACGGAACACGTTCGTCGTTGTACCGAAGCGGGAGTGGGATCAGCGCTCTGCGCCGCAGAAGCCGCTCGGGCAGTGGCTTGTCGAGAACGTGCCCAGGGGGCTGGAACTCGAACTCCCCGACCGGAAGAACGAGCCTGAGCGCGAGATCCCCTTCCAGGGCGACGAGTGGGATTGGGATTGAGGGGGTTCCTGCTCGACACGAACGTCGTCTCGGAGTTGGCGAAGTCGGCGCCGGAACTCCAGGTCGTGGCGTTCCTGAACTCCAGAGACGACCTTTGGCTTTCGACCATCGTCGTTCACGAACTCCACTTCGGGTTGCGGTTGCTTCCCACGGGGCGCCGCCGGCGCGAACTCGGGAACGTGCTGTCCGCCATCGTTACGGAGCACGACAACCGCCTTCTCGGTGTCGGGCGCCGTGTGGCTCAGCATGCGGCGACGCTGCGCGCCCAGGCGCGCCGCGCAGGCCGGACCGCGGGTCTCGCGGATGCGCTCATCGCGGGAACGGCGACTGTGCACCACCTGACGGTTGCGACCAGGAACGTCTCCCACTTCCGAAGTCTGGGCGTCGATGTCGTCAGTCCGTGGGAACCTCTGACCGGTTAGGGGCTCGTGTCGGACCCCGCGACGCGACGCCGTGCGGAGCTACTCCGCGAGCGACAACACCAGCCGCACCAGGTCCGCCTGCCGGGAGATGGACTGCTTCTGACGGCCGCCCACGGAGGCGCCTGCCGGATCGAACTGCCGCATGCCCTGTGACACGGGATCTTCATCTGTGGGATAGAATCGCCGCGCTTCGACAAGTTCTGCAAATCCGTCGCTCCGCGGGCCGCTGGACGAAGGGGTCGGTGCGGCCTTCGGCGGGCAGCTTTGGGAGTAGGTTGTGGCCGTCAGGATGAACGATACGCTGCTCGAGCTGATCGAGGGCGACATCACGGAACTGGAAGTCGACGCGATCGTCAACCCCGCGAACGAGGACCTTCAGCTTGGCGGCGGCGTCGCGGGCGCCGTCCGCAAGAAGGGCGGCACCTCGATTCAGGACGAGTGCAACCGGATCGGCGGCACCCCGGTCGGCACCGCGGTGATGACCGGCGCCGGCACGCTGAAGGCGAGGCAGGTCATCCACGCCGTCGGCCCCCGGATGGGCGAGGGCGACGAGGATCGCAAGCTCGCCGCCGCGGTCAGGGCGTCGCTCGCCCTGGCCGATCGCAACGGCCAGCGCACGATCGCCATCCCGGCGATCTCCACCGGCGTGTTCGGCTACCCGGTCGACCGCTGCGCCCGCATCCTGCTGACGGAGGTCCACCGCTACCTCCAGGGCGGCACGAAGCTGGAACGCGTCGTCGTCTGCCTGCACGGCGACCAGAACTACCAGACGTTCCGGAACGAACTCCGCCGCGGCTTCCGCTAGCCAGTTGAGCCGGAACGCACAGCCGCTCCACGTGGCCTTCACGGCCACGCCGGAGATCTACGCGACCGACAGCAAGGGAGCGTTCGTCTACCCGTTGACGCACGAGCAGGGCGAGCGCCTGGACACGCATCGCTTCGACGAGATGCGGTTCGTCGTCTCGGTGTGGCACCCGCGCGAGGGCAAGAACATCGACCTGGACAAGGCGTACCTCGAGCTGCGGGCGAACTTCGCGGAGAACGGTCACTGGACGCGGCTCGCCGAGCTTGAACCGGTCGTGTCGCCGTACCAGCGGGGCGAGACGTTCGACGGCTGGATCGTCCTGCCGGTGCTGTCGGGCGACACGGCGCTGCGGCTGCACGGCGGGGGCTTCCAGCCCCGGGCGCGGGTGCAGATCCGGGCATCGGCGTACTTCGTGGCGTAGGCGGTGCCGGCATGACGCGTCAGGAGTTGTTGACGCGCCTCGCGCAGCGGAACGATCGCCGGATCGTCCTGCTGGTGCTCGACGGCGTCGGCGATCTGCGCACCGCCGCCCAGCCGCGGACGGCGCTCGAAGAGGCACGCACTCCGAACCTGGACAGTCTGGCGGCACGGTCGGCGCTGGGCCGCCTGGTGCCGGCGGGGCCGGGGATCACGCCCGGCAGCGGGCCGGGCCACCTGGCCCTGTTCGGCTACGAGCCCGCTTCGCCGGATGCGGACATCGGCCGCGGCGTGCTGGAGGCGCTGGGCCTTGGCCTGGACGTGGCGCCGGACACGGTGGTGGCGCGGGGGAACTTCGCCACCGTCGACGGGGAGGGCCTGCTGCTGGATCGGCGCGCCGGGCGGATCCCGACGGCGGAGTGCGAGCGAATCTGCGGGCTGCTCGCCCGGCGGATCGAGGCGGCGGGCGGGGTGCTCGGCGATGGCGTCGAGGTCGAGGTTCATGCGGGTGAGGCGTATCGGTTCGTGTTGCTGTTCCGGGCGGCCGAGGGGACGGCGGCGCTCGAGGCGGGGATCGCGGACACGGACCCGCAGCAGCTCGGCGTGCGGCCGCTGCCGGTCGAGGCGAGCGGCGGCGCGGGCGCGAGCGGCTCGGGCGAGGCGGCTCGGGAGACGGCAGGGCGGATCGCGCCGGTCGTCGAGGCGCTGCAGCGGGAGCTGCGGTCCGAAGAGCGCGCGAACGCGTTCCTGCTCCGGGGCTTCTCCAGGCTGCCGGCGCTTCCGGGCGTGGACGAACTCCACCGCCTGCGGCCCGCCGCTCTGGCCGGGTATCCCCTGTATCGGGGCGTGGCGAAGGCCTGCGGCATGGACGTGGTCGACTGCGGCAAGTCCTTCGACCAGGTGCTCGACCGGCTCGCGGAGTGCTGGGCGGACTTCGACTACTTCTTCCTCCACGTGAAGGGCACCGACATGGCCGGCGAGGACGGCGACCTCGCCGCCAAGGTCGGCGTGATCGAGGAGGTCGACGCGCTGCTGCCGCGCCTGCTGGAGCTGGGCCCCGACGTGCTGGCGATCACCGGCGACCACTCGACCCCGGCGCCGATGAAGGCCCACAGTTGGCACGCAGTGCCGCTGCTTCTGTCGTCGGAGTGCTGCTTCGTGGACGACTGCGCCCGGTTCACCGAGGCCGAGGCTATCCGGGGCTCCGTCGGCACGATCCCGTCGAGCGAGTTGATGGGGCTGTTGCTGGCGAACGCCGGGAAGCTGGCGAAGTTCGGCGCCTAGCTTGGCTATGGCTATAGTCGGAAGCGGATTGGCGCGGATCGTGTCTGGTTCCCGCGCCGCGAAACGACGAGAGGTAGGGATGCGATGAAGAACAATCGAACCGTAGCCGCATGGGCCTTGTGTTGCCTTGCCCTGGCGTTTGCACCGGCGCCCTTAGCGTCTCAGTTTCTGGACGCTCCGGCGGATGAACTCCACACGGCGCCCTGGTTTGCGGATCTTCGCGGGACGAGCAACATGAATGCCCGGCTCAACGGCCATGGAGGTGGATTCGTGGCTCAGGCCCTCCGGAATGCCGCCGACGACGGCTGGGCGGCGGTCACGTACTCCTACACGTGCGGCGGCACGACCCTCGCGCAGGAGGCGGCGCCGGACGCCGGGAGCGGCCTGGTGGCGGTTCTCGTCGACTGCGAGTCCGACACGACGCAGGACTCGGTCGATCTCCGCGTGCACGGCATCGAGAGCGGCGGCTGGTACTGGGTCTTCCGTCCGGTCGGGACCGACGTAGCCGCCGCCGCGGCGCCGCTGATCCGGATGGATGTGCTGGCCCAGGCGCCGCGGCAGCTTCCGCTGGAGCCCAACGTGGCGCAGATTCAGGCCGAGCGGCACGAGGTCATGGTCGATGACGACGGCCGCGGCTCCGGCGGCGCGACCCTGTTCACGGACGACGCGAACCGGCTGTTCGACGTTCTTCCTCACCCGGCCGCCGCGTTGCCCCCCGCGCCCTGTTCCGGAGAGTTCCTGGACATGGACGCCACGGACGAGGATTGCGGCCTGGGCATGGCGGACGACTGGCGACTGACGCTCGCGGACGGGGATGGCGATCCGCTCTCCGGCGCGGTGGTTCGGCCTGTCTCGACGGGCGCCTCCGTGCCCGTTGCCGCGACTCTCTCGATCGCGACGGGTCATCTCGTGGGTACCGGCTGCGCACCGACGGCTATGGTCGAACTGACCGGCGGAATGACCGGCAGTACGCCCCTGAATCTCCCCGGTGCGGTCGATATCGGCGGGGCTACCTCGGCCTCGGCGAATGCGGACGAGTGCCCGGCCGCCGCACTCACCTTCTCGTGGACGATCGACGTGGAGGCCGACACGACCCGCTGCGCGGCGGGCAACGCGGACAGGGGAACCGCCCAGACGGTTCGGGTGACGGCGACGGACCTCACCTCGACCAGGCCCACTCTGGCTGACGATCTGTTCCAGGAGTTCGAGGTCGTGTGCGGCGCTGCGCCGTCCGCGGCGCCGACGGCGGGCCGGGAACTGGTGCCGGACCCCGTCGGGAGTTCCTGATCAAGGTCGCCGGCCTTCGGCCGGCGGCTGTGTTGTTCGGGCTTCGCCGCTCCGCGGCTACGCCCGGAGCGGACCAGAAGGTCCGCGCACCCAGAGCACCGCTCCGGTGTGGCGCACTTCTCTACATGCGGATGACATAACGCCGCTGCGAGCTCAGCCCAACTGCAGTAGAGAACCACAACAGGGCCATGCCCGTTCTCTGGGTGCGCGGACCTTCTGGTCCGCTTGCCGCCGAAGGCGGCTAGGTAACGCGCCGGCCGAAGGCCGGCACTCTACTCTGGGGCGCCCGGATCTTGGGGATGCGCGGAGTCCTTACCGGTTGGCCCCCGGAGGTGTAGGAGAGATGGTCCTCGTCACGATGGGCATCTCCACGGTGGGCAACGCTGGTTCGCCGGCCTTCTTGACCAGGTAGCCGTGACCTTCGGTTCCGGTTCGCCAAACCTGCCTGTAGCCCTCGTAGTCGGCCGCCAACTCGTCGTCGTAGACGCCGATGAGTTCAGCGCCGTGTATCAGGAGGTACCGGCCGGCGTACTTCCGGCGGTACTCCTCAAAGTGCTCCTCGTAGAAGGCGATCTCTTCTGCGAGCGCTTTCCGGGTCATTGGGATCTCCTTTTCGATGGGCGACCGGGCGGTCGCCTAGTTCGTGAACTCGAAAGAGAACACCCCCTCAGGTGTGGAGATACTACCGCCGAAACGCCCTGACATCACTCCCCGCCCCCTCGAACAACTGCCGCACCGTCGGCAGCGGCAATCCCACGACGTTGCTGTAGTTGCCATCGATCTCCAGGACGAACAGGCTTCCAAGGCCCTGGACGGCGTAGGCGCCGGCCTTGTCGTCGGGTTCGCCGGTGTCGGCGTACCAGTCGATCTGCTCGGAGGTCAGTTCGGCGAACAGGACGCGCGTGCTCTCGACGGCGTGCAGGGTGTCGCCCTTGGGGGGCTTGAGGGCGACGCCGGTGAGGACCAGGTGCCAGCGGCCCTGGAGGCGCTGGAGCATCTCCCTGGCCTGGTCGCGGTCCTTGGGCTTGCCGAGGACGTCGCCGTTCTCGACGACGATCGTGTCGGCGGCGAGCACCCATTCGCCGTCTTCGGCCTGGGCCTCGGCCTTCTCCCGCGCCAGCCTCCGCACCAGGTCGCGGGGGCGTTCGCCGGGGTTGGGCGTTTCGTCGACGGCGGCGGGGCGGACTGTGAAGTCGAGGTCGAGGGACTCGAGGAGTTCGCGGCGGCGGGGGGATCCGGAGGCGAGGACGACCTGGGCCGCCCCGCTCACTGGAAGTAGCCCGGGATCGTCTGGACCTTGACGCCGCGGCGGCCCTGGGGTCGGGGGTTGGCGAGCTTCACGTCGACCTTGCGGAAGGCGTCGGGGTCGCCCTCGGGAGACTCGAAGGCGAGCAGGTACTGGGAGCGGACCTCGGTCTCGATCCGCTCGTAGACGCGCTTCAGCTCGGATGCTCCAGTGATGAAGAAGCACCGGCCGCCGGTCTCGTTGCAGAGCTGCTGTAGCCGGCCCCGGACGAGGAGTTCGCGCTGGTCGATGTCGATGCCGATGCTGTAGATCGCCACCTGGCTGCGCCGGGCGAAGTCGAGCACGTCGTCGAAGCGGTGCTCGCTGCTGGAGTCGCCGCCGTCGGTGAGCAGGATCAGCGCCCGCTTGCCGCGCAGGCCGCCGAAGTAGTAGAGGGCGTAGAGCACGCTGTCGTAGAGGGCGGTCTCGCCTTCGGTGGTCAGGTCCGCCAGGCCGCCGGCCAGGGTCTCCCTGGAGCCGGTGAAGCCGACGGCGAGCTCGGGCCGGTCGTTGAAGGTGATCAGGCAGGCGCGGTCCTGCGGGCCGAGGACGAGCTCGAAGAAGTGGAGGGCCGCCTCTTCGGCGGCGTCGATGCGGTCGACCATGGAGGTCGAGGTGTCGAAGAGGATGCCCGCGTGGACGGGCAGGTTCGCGGCCTGGTCGAAACGCTGGAGGGGCTGCGCATCGCCGTCGACGAAGACCTGGAAGTCGCTCTCGGCCAGGCCGGTCAGGGGCGCGCCGGAGCGGTCGGTGACCGAGACGTAGAGCTCGATCAGGGCGACGTCGACGTACTCGACCCGGTCGCGGGAGTTGACGAAGACGAGGTCCTCCGCCCAGGCGCCGGTCGCCAGGTGGGCCACCACGCGCACGTAGGACAGGGGCTCGCCCGGATCGATCCGGATCGGCTGCTCGAAGGGCGGCTGGTAGAGGGTCGCCGTGCGGGTGTCGTTGAGGAAGAACTCGACCCGGTCCAGCCGCTCGTGACGCGGCGCCTCGACCTCGGCGACCGCCCGCACGCTCCGCGTGTGGTTAGCTCCGCGTTGGGGCGAGGTCAGACGGACGGTGAAGCGGTGGGGCCCCGAGTTGAGCAGCACTTCGTCGCTTGCCAGCACGCTTCCCTGCGGGTCGTAGGCGTTCGCCTGCAGCGTGTGGATGCGCGGCGCCGGCCCGAGGTCGATCTCCACCTGGTAAGGCGGCCGTCGCTTGCTGATCAGCTCCCGGTCATTCAGGGAGAAGGCGATCCGGTGGATGTCCGCCCCCTCGGCGTCGGCGCCGATCCGGACCCGGCCGACGAGGAGCCGCTCGGGCAGCGGCAGGATGCGGACGGTGTGCTCGTCCGACTCGGTGTCGACGGGTGCGGCGGCGTTCGCCTCCGCGAGCCAGTCGGGTACGCCCGGAGCGGCAGACACTGGGTGCGCCGGCCTTCTGGCCGGCACCGGGCGCGCAGCCGCGGAGCGGCCCGGGCGAGCCGGATCGTCACTGGCCTCGATTTGGCTCGGTTCCGCGTCCCTCCGCGGGACGAGCGGCACGTCGATGTCGGCGTTAGCGGCGAAGTAGCTGCCGCTGTCCTGGTCGCGCACCTTGACCACGAGGCGGTACGCGCCGGGTCGCAGGTAACGCTGCATGACCAGGGGAATCGCTCCGCCGCCTGTGGCCGGCGAACGGGTCCGCGGCTCGAAGCGGTAGCGGAAGTTCTCGAACAGCTCGCCCTGGCGCAGCACCTCGCCGTCGAGCAGGAAGCGCCGGCGGCCGTCCTCGGCCTCGGGCAGGCGGGCCGGGTCGATGCCGACGATCGCCTGGACGACGGTGCGGCTGCCGCGGCGGCCCGGGTAGCGCATCGCGATCTCGGCCGGCAGTTGCGTCGCGCCGGCGGGCGCCTCCGTGCTGCGGTCGAGGAAGGCGAGCGCCCATTCGTCGTTGGCCCGTCCGGGCTCGGGTTCGCCGCCCATCGCCTCCCAGTCGAGCGCCAGCGCCAGCGCGGTCAGCACGTCGCCGCCGCGCGCGCACTCCCGGCTGATCTCCTCGATCCGGGAGTCGCGGTCGATCGTCGGGCCGGTGAAGACGAGGAGGCCGGAGAGCCCGTCCGCGACCGTCCACAACCGGTAGTCGCCGGCATGTCGCAGGAAGACGAGGTAGAACTCGCCGCGCACGACCGGGCTGTGCGAGTAGTGCCAGATGTGGAGCGTGCGGAGCAGCCGGCAGGTCGTGGTGAACGCGCGCTGCGGCTCCCCGTGCAGGAGCAGCGCCTCGAAACGGGCGCCCCGGGCGCCGCCGAAGCGCTCGTCGGCCAGCTCCCGCATGCGATCGAAGCGCTCCCGGAACTCGTTCTGCGGCGTCTCGGGATAGGGGTCGCGGACGCTCCAGAAGCGCTTGATGAAGGCGTCGCGCTGGTAGCCGTGCCGGAGTTCGCCGAAGACGCGCCGCTCCGTGTCGGTGAGGATCGCGTCGGCGGTGTCGAGGAAGTCCGCATGCCGGCGGTCGAGGGCGGCGGTCGCGACGTCCTGGGCCTGGGCGGCGGTGGCGAGGAGGGTGAGGAGAGCCGCGCACGCTGTGGCGAAGGTGCCGGCCTGCGGCCGGCGCGTGTTTCTGGCCGCCTCCCAGCGGTCACCGCTTCGCGGCGTCGTGTTTCTGGCCGCCTTCGGCGGCAGCGGACCAGAAGGTCCGCGCACCCAGAGAACGACTCCGGCGGAAGCGTGCCTCTGTTCTGCAACCGTCATGGCGTCACTACGAGCAGTTGGCTTGCAGTAGAGAGTGTCCCGGCGGGCACGGCCGTGCTCTGGGTGCGCGGACCTTCTGGTCCGCTTTCCGGACAACACGGCCGCCGGCCGAAGGCCGGCGACCTTCGCCGGCTGCGGGCTCAACCCACCACCTCACGGGTAGTACCCCTTGAGCGCGCGGATTGACACCCCCGGTGCCCTGGCGTCGACCTCGATCTCGCGGAAGCGGCGGTCGCCGCTGGTGTTCGTCGACTGGTAGGTGATCAGGTAGCGGGAGCGTAGCTCGCCGAGGATCTGGTCGTAGACGCCGGCGAGTTCGCCGACGCTGCCGATGAAGAAGGAGCGGCCGCCGGTCTGCGTGGCGAGGCGTGAGAGCGCCCGTCTGGCGGCGCCGACCTGGCGGCCCAGGCCGATCGCGTAGATCGCGACCCCGGAGCGTTGGGCGTACTCGAGGGTCTGGTCGAAGCTGAAGCGGCTGCTCTCGTCCTTGCCGTCGGAGAGCAGCAGCAGGGCCCGCTGTCCCTTGATCCCGTTCAGGTAGTAGAGGCCGAAGACGAGCGCGTCGTAGAGGGCGGTGCCGCGTTCGGCCTTGAGGCCGGCGAGCGACCCGGCGAGTTTGGCCGTGTCGTTGGTGAAGTCGGAGGCGAGGTAGGGGTGGTCGTTGAAGGTGACGAGGGCCGCGCGGTCGCGGGGGGTGATCGCGCTCTGGAACAGGCCGAGCGCGGCCTCGCGGGCGGTGCCCAGGCGGTCGACCATGGAGGCCGAGACGTCGAGCATCACCTGGACGTGGACCGGCAGGTCGGTGACCCGCTGGAAGCGCAGGATCTCCTGCGGCGCGCCGTCCTCGAGGATCGTGACCTGGTCGGCGCGGAGGTCCTCGTAGGGCCGGCCCGATCGGTGCAGCGCGGTCGCGTAGAGCTCGACGTACTGGATGTCGAGGATCTCTAGGTAGTCCGGTGCGTTGACGTAGACGACGGCGTCGGTGGAGTTGCCGTCGACGAGAAAGGCGGCGGCGCGCAGGTAGGTGATCTCGTCGCCGGGCGGAAGTTCGACCCGCTGGCTGAAGGGCTCCTGGTAGAGGGTGGCGACCGGCTCGTCGTTGAGGAAGAGCTCCAGGCGCTCGACCAGGCTTCCGTCGGGGACGGCGAGGTCGATTTCGACCTGGACTTCGCCTTCGTACTTGACGCCCTCTCGCGGTTCCGCGAAACGGAGGGCGAAGCGGTTGCGGCCGGAGTTCATGGAGATCTCGTCGGAGGCGACTTCGGCGCCGTCCTCGTCGTGGGCGGTGGCGCGCAGGACGTGGACCCTGGGTACCGAGCCGAGATCGAGCTCGACCGAGAACGGAGCGCGGCGCTTGCGGGCAACCTGATTGCCGTCGAGCCAGAAGCGCATCTCGGCGATGTCGCCGGTCGCCAGGGTGTCGAAGCGCACCAGGCCGGTCTGGAGTTCGCCCGGCGGTTCGAGAAGCTGCACGGTGGGCACCTCGCTCGAGAGCACGGCCTCCGCCTGGTCGATGATCTTCTGCACCGCCGGGTCGAGCTGGCGGGCGGCGGGCGCCTCGAGGGTCGGCACCTCGAGGGGCTGCTCCAGGCGGGCGAAGCGGGCGCCGTTCAGGTCCTCGATCTTGAGCACGAGGCGGTAGTCGCCCGGGCGCAGCCGCCGTTCGAAGGAGAGCAGGATTGGCGCGCCGTCGATGCTCGCGGCGCTGCCCAGCGGCAGGTCGAACTTGTAGCGGAAGTTCTCGAACAGCGCGTCCTCGCGCAGGACCTCCCCGGTGAGGAAGAAGTTGTAGCTCGACTGCCCGCCCACCGTGTCGGGGCGGGCGGAGGACGGGTCGATCTCGACCAGGGCTTCGACGACGGTCCGCGCCTGGTAGCGCGCCGGGTAGCGGACCTCGAGGCTGGCGTCCAGGGGCTCGGCGTCCTCCGGCACGTCCGTCGTGTAAGCCTCGAAGGTGAGCGTCCACTCCGCGGAGGGCGCCTCCGGCGGTTCGATCAGGCGCGCCATCAGCATGCCGAACTCCATGCCGTTCGAACGCAGCAGCCAGTTGATCGCGGACGCCGCGACATCGCCGTCCTTGCAGCTTTGGATCTCGCCGGCCACCGTCTGCGCGTTGACGCCGAAGTCCAGCAGCCGGTCGAGGCCGTCGGAGGGGTGCCAGAGTTCGTAGGTGGGCCGGTTGGCGCGGCGGTAGAACAGCAGGAAGAACTCGTGGCCGACCTGGTCGCTGTGCCGGTAGAACCAGATCTCGATCGGCCAGGTGACCATCGTGCACTGGAACTGGAGCCGCCCGTCGGGCTCCCCGTTGAGCAGGAACATCCACGCGCGGTCCGATCGCGGGCCTTCGAACTCCTGCTCGACGTAGAGCAGGCGCTCCTCCCAGCGCGCCCGAAACTCGTTGCGCGGCGTGTCCGGGTAGGAGTCCCGCACGCGCCAGAACCGTTCGATCCAGGCCCGGCGCTGGTAGTCCTGGGTGACCGTGAGGAACGCCTCACGCTCCGTCTCCGAGATCAGGTAGTGGACGTCGTCGAGGAACTTCTTGAACTCGAGCGGCAGCGCCTCTTCGGCCGCTTCCAGCGCCGCCCGGCGCTCCCGCCTCTCCTTGCGGGTCTCCTTCCTCTCCTCCTGCGCGGCCACCGGGGTCGTGAAGGCGAAGAAGAGGAGCGCTGCAAGGGCCGGAATCCAGGCTCTGCGGGCGGCTGTCATCAACGGTCAAGCGTACCGTGTGGGCGGAGGGCGAGGTGCGGTGGGGGAAGGTGCCGGCCTTCGGCCGGCGCTGTTTGTCGTCATGTCATCCGCTTGTAGAGAAGCTGGCCGCACCGGGGTGGTTCTCTGGGTGCGCGGACCTTCTGGTCCGCATCGCCGCCCCACGCGAGGTCAACTGCGGCAGAGAACCACGGTGCGACGAAGTCCGTCTGTGGATGCGGCGGCGAAGGTGCCGGCCTTCGGCCGGCGCTGCTTGTCTGGCCGCCTTCGGCGGCAAGCGGACCAGAAGGTCCGCGCACCCAGAGAGCGGGTGTGGGGTGTGGCGGAGTTCTCTACAAGCAGATGACCTGGCGCCGTTGCGGCGTTGCGGTCGCCGCTTCGCGGCGGCTGTTTGTCTGGCCGCCTTCGGCGGCAAGCGGACCGGAAGGTCCGCGCACCCAGAGAGTGGGCGTGGGGTGTGGCGGAGTTCTCTACAAGCAGATGACATGACGCCGTTGCGGTCGCCGCTTCGCGGCGGCTGTGTTCTGGCCGCCTCCGGCGGCAAGCGGACCGGAAGGTCCGCGCACCCAGAGAGCGGGCGTGGGGTGTGGCGGAGTTCTCTACAAGCAGATGACCTGGCGCCGTTGCGGCGTTGCGGTCGCCGCTTCGCGGCGGCTGTTTGTCTGGCCGCCTTCGGCGGCAAGCGGACCGGAAGGTCCGCGCACCCAGAGAGTGGGCGTGGGGTGTGGCGGAGTTCTCTACAAGCAGATGACATGACGCCGTTGCGGCGTTGCGGTCGCCGCTTCGCGGCGGCTGTGTTTCTGGCCGCCTTCGGCGGCTAGCGGACCAGAAGGTCCGCGCACCCAGAGAGCGGACGTGGGTTCTGCGGGGTGCTGTGCTGCAGTTGGGATGAGCCCGCAGCGGTGTCATGTCATCTGCTTGTAGAGAAGCTAGCCGCACCGGGGTGGTTCTCTGGGTGCGCGGACCTTCTGGTCCGCATCAAGCGCGATGCCGCGAAGCGGCGAGCCCGTGCCGTCCGAACGGACCCCTGGACACCCCGCCGATCCCGCCCGTACTTATCCCTTGGAGGGTCACGACAATCGTCTGGTAACAGCGCGAAACACCCTCGGCGAGTAATGGTCATTCAGAACGCAAGCCCGAACGAAGACGAACCTCTCGGTTGGTACTCCCGCGGCTACCACCCTCACCTGGACGATCCGCAGCGTCTCCAAAGCATCGGCTTCCGCCTTGCCGACAGTGTGCCGAACCATCTGCTGGAGCGATGGCGAGAGGAGGCCAGGCAAACCGGCGATCCCGGTGACCAGGTCCGGGCAGCGAATCTCGACCGGCTGATCGGCCGTTTCGAGGACGCCGGTCACGGCGCCTGCCACTTGCGCCACCCGCGGATCGCCGGCCTTGTGCAGGACACGCTCCTGTACGGCGACGGCGATCGCTACCGACTGATTGACTGGTGCATCATGCCCAACCACGTCCACGGGCTGATCGAGCCTCACCGGGCTTCGCTTCGGCGAATCGTCCAGACGTGGAAGTCCGTTTCAGCTCGCCGCGCCAATCTGATCCTGGGCCGAAAAGGGAGATTCTGGATGGAGGACTACTACGACCGCTACATCCGCGACCGTCGCCACTACGAGGCCGTTCGGCGGTACATCTGGAACAACCCCGTTACGGCAGGACTGTGCCGGAGGGCCGATCAGTGGCCGTGGTCGTCGGCCCGCTTGCGTGTAGGGGAGTTGGTGGGGGAGTAGGTTCGGGCTCGCCGCTTCGCGGCGGTGTTGTGTCCGCAGTGGCGGAAGGTCGCCGGCCGTTGGCCGGCGGCTGTGTTCCTGGGGCTGCGCCGCTTCGCGGCTCCGCCCCATAGCGGACCAGAAGGTCCGCGCACCCAGAGCACGGCCCCGGTGGGGCGTGCTTCTCTACATGCGGATGACATGGTGTCGCTGCGGGCGTGCGGACCAGAAGGTCCGCGCACCCAGAGAGCGACCCGGGTGCGGCGTGCTTCTCTACATGCGGATGACATGTCGCCGCTGCGTGCTCAACCCAACTGCAGCAGGGCATCTCGCAGAAGCTACGCACGTTCTCTGGGTGCGCGGACCTTCTGGTCCGCTTGCCGCCGAAGGCGGCCAGAAACACGCGCCGGCCGCAGGCCGGCACCTTTGGCACCCGTGCAGCACAAACGCACCGGCCGCAGGCCGGCACATTCAACACCGCCTTCGAACGTACAATCTCCACGACCATGCCCGCTCCCGTCTACCTCGACCACAACGCGACCACCCCGCTCGATCCGCGGGTGGCGGAAGCGATGGAGCCCTGGGTCGGGGGGCTCCACGGCAATCCGTCGTCGGTTCATTCCTTCGGGCGGACGGCGCGTGCCGCGGTGGAGTTGGCGCGGGAGCAGGTGGCGGAACTCGTGGGCGGGCAGCCGCCGGAGGTCGTCTTCACCGCGTCGGGGACAGAGGCGAACAACGCGGTTCTGCTGTCGGCGTTCGCCGGCGAGGGCGACGGCCACCTGGTGATCTCGGAGCTGGAGCATCCGTCGATTCAGGCGGCGGCAGACCGGCTGGAGGGACTCGGCGTCGAGGTGACGCGGCTCCGCCCGGGCGCGGACGGAGTCGTCTCCGCAGATTCGATCGTGGCGGCGCTCCGGCGGGACACCCGGCTGGTGTGCCTGATGCTGGCGAACAACGAACTGGGTACGGTGCAGCCGGTGGCGGCGGCGGCGGCAGCGTGCCGCGAACGGGGTGTGCCGCTTCTCTGCGACGCGGTCCAGGCGGCGGGCAAGCTGGCCATCGATGCCGGTGCCCTGGGAGCGGACTACGTCGTCGTCGCGGCGCACAAGTTCAACGGGCCGGTGGGCGCGGCGGCGCTCCGGATCCGCGAGGGCGCCGCATTCGAGCCGCTGATCCTCGGCGGCGGGCAGGAGCGGCGGCGGCGGGCCGGTACGGAGAATGTCGCCGCACTGGTCGGCTTCGGAGCCTGCGCGGCGCTGGCGTCAGAGGAACTTGACGAGCGCATCGAGCGCCTGGGCGAGCTGCGCGACGGACTGGAGGCGGGCCTTGCCGGTATCCCGGACGCTCGCCTGCACTGCGCGTCGTCGCCGCGTCTGCCCCATGTGGCACATGTGGCCTTTCCAGGTCTGATCGGCGAGGAACTGGTCGTTCGGCTCGACCTGGCCGGCTTTGCGGTCTCGACCGGCGCCGCGTGCGCTTCGGGCGTCGTCGAGCCGAGCAGGACGCTGCTGGCGATGGGCGTGCCGGCGGCCGAGGCCCTGGCGTCGATCCGGATCAGTCTGGGCACGACGAATGACGAGGCGGAGCTCGCGCGTTTTCTGCCGGTGCTGGCGGCCGAAGTGGAGGCGCTCCGGTCCCTCTGCGCGGAGCCTGTGGCCCAGGCGGTGGCCGGATGACCGCCCTGGCCCAGACAGCGGCACGGACGGGCAGGAGTGCCGTGCCCGCGCCCCTGACCGCGGTGGCGATGAGCGGGGGGCTGGATTCCTCGGTGGCCGCGTTGCTGCTCGAACGCCGGGGGACGCCGGTGGTCGGCCTGTCGATGCTGCTCTGGGATCGGTCGCAGCAGGTCCGGCACGGCCGCTGCTGCGGCTCGCTCGACCTCGGCGATGCGCGCCGGGTGGCGGAGCAGCTCGGCCTGCCGCACTACACGCTGAGGATGGACGGGGAGTTTCGCCGGCACGTGGTCGACCCCTTCGTGGACGGCTACGTCGGCGGCCAAACGCCGAGCCCGTGCATCTCCTGCAACACGGAGATCAAGTTCGAGGCCTTCTGGGAGCGGGCGCGCCGGCTGGGCGCCGGTCGGATCGCCACGGGCCACTACGCGCGCATCCGGCGCGGGGCGGACGGGCGCTACGAGCTGCACCGGGCGGTCGACGAGTCGAAGGACCAGAGCTACTTCCTGTTCGAGCTGAACCAGGAGCAACTGGCGCGTGCCGTCTTCCCGCTCGGAGAGCTGACGAAGGCCGAGGTGCGCGAGCTGGCCCGTGAGGCCGGGCTGGCGGTGGCGGAGAAGGGCGAGAGCATGGAGATCTGCTTCGTCGACCGGGGCGTGCGGGAGTTCGTCGAGAGCGAGCGACCCGACCTGTCCCGGCGGCCGGCACGGGTCAGCGCGAGCGACGGCGAGGAACTGGGCGCCGGAGCGCCCTACTACCGGTACACCGTGGGGCAGAGGCGGGGCCTGGGCGTCGCCGCCGGGCGCCGGCTGTACGTGCTCGACGTGCAGCCGGAAGACAACCGGATCGTCGTCGGCAGCCGCGACGAACTGCTGGCGCCGGGCCTGATCGGGCGCGGCCTGCACTGGATCTCCGGTGCCGCGGTGGACTCGGCGGTCGAGGTCGACGTGCGGATCCGCTCGCGGCACCCCGGCGTCGCGGCGACGGTCGAGAGCTTGCCGGCCGCGGACGGCGGCTCCGGCGGCTGCAAAGTCCGCTTCGCCGAACCCCAGGCCGGCGTCGCCCCCGGCCAGGCGGCGGTGTTCTATCGCGGTACCCAGATCCTCGGCGGCTGCTGGATCGAGCGGGCCCTTAGCTGAGGGCGGTCCGTGGTGAGAAGGTCGCCGGCCGTTGGCCGGCGGCTGTGTCGCCCGGAAGCGGACCAGAAGGTCCGCGCACCCAGAGAGCGGCTCCGGTGCGGCCCACTTCTGTACATGCGGATGACATGACGCCGCTGCGGGCCGATCCCAACTGCAGCAGGGCATTTCGCAGAATCCCACGCACGTTCTCTGGGTGCGCGGACCTTCTGGTCCGCTCGCCGCCGAGGGCGGCCAGAAACCCGCCGCCGCGAAGCGGCGACCGCAAGACGCAGCGGCGTCATGTCAACCGCATGCACAGAAGTTCGCGAGATCGGGGTGGTTCTCTGGGTGCGCGGACCTTCCGGTCCGCTGCCGCCGCAGGCGGCCAGAAACCCGTGCCGGCCGCAGGCCGGCACCTTCCTCAACCCCCCGCAGGCTCCAACTCCACCACAAGGTCAGACCACACCCAGCCCGGCTGCGCGGGCTCGTTGTCGTAGTCGCCGCGGAAGCCGAAGCCGACAGCCACCTGCTGGCCGGCGTTGAACGGGATCTCGTCGATGTTCGGCTTGCCGATGGCGCGCATCACCTCGACGCCGCTCGAGTCGGCCAGCGCGAGGACGATCCGCCCTCCGGCGGCGTCGAAGTCGAAGCGGACGTCGTAGGTCTCGCCGGCCTGCATCAGGTACCGCTCAACCACCCGCTGCTTGCTCGTGTGCTTGACGCCCCAGTCGCTGCGGAAGAAGACCTGCGGCGGACCGCCCGGCCCCCGGGCGACACCGAAGCCGAACAGGTCGACGTGCCGGTTGCGGGCGAACCAGAACAGGTTCTGGTTGCGGGACGGGACGCGGTTCCAGCCGCCGTGATGCACACGGAAACGGAAGATGACCCGCCGGTAGGTCCCGGGCGGCGTGTCGAGCCGGGTTTCGAAGTCGGGCCGCTCTTCGGTCGCGCGGTGGAACGCGCCGGCCAGCGCGAGACGGACGACGCCGTCCTCGGAAACGGAGCGTTCCGGGCCGGCGGGGACGTCGGCCCCGGGCGCTTCGGCCGGATCGGTCGATGCGCTCACGTCCGGCCTCAGGGCTGCCGTGTTGGCCGCCCACTGGGCGCGTCGGCAGAAGTCGATGAAGGCGTCGCGTTCGTCGCAGTCCGGCAGGCTGCCGGCGACCTCGACGACCGCCGCGGTCATCGTCTCCGCGATGCGCCGCTGGAGTTCGACGATGCCGTCGCTGGGCTTCGGGTGTCTGAATGCCTCGACGATCTGGTCCCTGTTCATGCCGCTCCCCCGCTCTCCAGTTCGGAGGGCAAGACCTGGTGGGGTCTCGTCGAGGGGCAGCCAACCGGCCGGATCTCGCCCGGCTCGCGAGTCTACATCCGGCTGGTTTCGCTGACCGCTGCTTCTTGCACTACACTCGCCGCCCCACCGCTCAAGCTGACCTGCAACTCATCCATCAGAAAAGGAAGATCCCCATGAAGCGACTCCCCCTGGTCGCCGCGGTCACACTGGCACTGGCGTTCGTCGGTTCCGCTCTCGTTGCCCAGGACTACCTGCAGAACGCGCAGTTCCGGGTCGCATGGAAGGACGAGTCGATGGGGAAGTTCGCGAACCCGGCGGCCTGGTCGTCGGACCAGGGAGTCCTGTACTGGCTGGAAGACCAGCAGGAGACGGAGGCCCTCGTCAACATCCGCGAGCGAGACGGCCTCTGGAGGTTGGAACTGGCGGTGACGACGGAGCGTCAGTCGATCCTGTTTGCTGTGCACAGCGACACGGAGGCGATGTGGGCAGTGCGAACCGGTTTGGCCCAGGACGTCGTTCCGGGCTACGAGGGGGACTATCCGGAGTCCGCCGTGGTCTGCATGATCCCGCGGGGTGCGCGTCGCAACGCCTGGCGCTGCTACTGGGGAACGGCTCTGCTGCTCAACGACGCATGGGACCAGGACGGGCAGATCCCGGCCAAGTACTTCGAGCCCTATCCCAAGTGCCAGGGGTTGTTCGAGAGCCTGGTCGCGCTGGGGCAGCCGGACGTGCCGACGTATGGGGGGCGTCCTGCTTCTCAGTGTCCGCCCGCCAGCGCCAGCCCGACCCTGCCGGAAGGCTGGGTCGAGCCTGAACAGTAGCGCGACGCGCCGTCAGGAGCGCCGGTCGGACCCGCCGACCACGGCCGTCACCTCGCCGCGGAGGCCGGGACGTTCTCCGATCGCGGCGGCGAGTTCCCCGAGCCGACCGCGCAGCACCTCCTCGTGGAGCTTGGTCAACTCGCGGGCCAGGGCCGCGTCGCGGTCGGGGCCGAAGGCGTCGGCGGCGTCGGCCAGCGAGGCCGCCGCGCGCCGGGGCGACTCGAAGAACACGAGCGTGTGCGGGACCTCGGCGTGGGAGTCGAAGAAGCGCCGCCGCCGCCCCTTCTTCCGCGGCGGGAAGCCGAGGAACGTGAACGGGTAGGGCGGCAGACCGGAGACCACGAGGGCGGTCAGGATGGCCGAGGGGCCCGGCAGCGCCTCGACCGCGAGACCCTGCCGCACGGCGGCCCGCACCAGGCGGTAGCCGGGGTCCGAGACGAGCGGGGTGCCCGCGTCCGAGACCAGGGTCACCGCGCCGCCTTCCTCGAGTGTTTGCAGCACGCGGCCGATCTGCCGGTCCTCGTTGTGGTCGTGGAGCGGAAGGAGCGGCGGCCGGGCTCTCGCGCCGGCGGCGCCGAGGTTCTGGTACAGCCGCCCGGTGCGTCGGGTGTCCTCGCAGGCGACGAGGTCGGCCGAGAGCAGGGCGTCGCGGGCGCGTGGGGAGAGATCGGCCAGGTTGCCGATCGGCGTGGCCACGATCCGCAGCCGGCCCGCCGCCGGCTTGGGCGAGTTCACGGCGGGCTCAGCCCGTCTGGTCGTAGAGGTCGTGGTACTGGGCCACGTTGTGGAGCACCTGCTCCACGTAGTTCCGGGTCTCGCTGAAGCCGACCTTGGTGAAGTACTCGTCGGCGCCGTCGGTGTAGCAGTAGCGGCGCCAGAGGCCGGCCACCGGTTCGCCGGCGTTGTAGGCGGCGACCATCATGTGCGGCTCGTTGCCGAACAGGGCGCCCAGCTCGGCCAGATACGCGGCGCCGAGTTCGATCGCGAGGGCGGGGTCCTCCAGGTCGCGGGGCGATCGCAGCGGCGTGCCGGAACTCGCCGCCAGCCGCGCGGCGGTCGGATAGACGAACTGCATCAGGCCGCGCGCCGAGGCCGCGGAGACCGCCTGGTGGTCGAATCGGCTCTCCTGGCGCATGACCGCCGCCATCAGGAAGGGGTCGAGGCCACGCCGGGCGGCGGCGGAGTCGATCAGCTCGCCGTAGGCCCTCGGGTAGA
This sequence comes from Acidobacteriota bacterium, assembly GCA_026707545.1. Classification (NCBI taxonomy): domain Bacteria; kingdom Pseudomonadati; phylum Acidobacteriota; species Acidobacteriota bacterium. Next base: position 228,359 of record JAPOWR010000005.1, read on the forward strand.
GCGCCTTGCGGAGGGTCAGCGGGTGGAGCGGCTCGGGGAGGCGGCCAGGCGCCCGCTGAGCCAGGATCTCGGCAATCAGGAGCGCGCGGCGGGGCCTGGTCCCGGCGAGACCCTCGGCCGCGGTCAGGGCGAGGCGCGGACTGGCGACGGGGAAGTGCCGGTTCACGACCTCGACCGCGTCGCCCCAAAGGCCGAGCGCCAGCATCAGCTCCTGTGGATCGGAGAGCGACTGGTTCCAGAGAGGCCAGCTCTCGGCCGGCACGCCCTGCAGTGTCAGGAAGGAGCGGATGGCCGAATCGGACGCCAGCCGCCCCTGGAGCGTCTGCCGGGCGGCCTCCGCGTTGTCGCCGCGCCGGTCGTAGAGCAGCCAGGCCCGGTAGAGCGACGCGGGGTTCTGGGAACGCGCCATCTCGCCGGCGATGCGCTGGGCATGAACCGCGAGCGGCGGCGCCTTCAGGCGCTTCGCGGCCGCCTCCGCCAGGGGGTGGAAGGGATCTGCCGCGAGCACGTCGGCGTAGTGCTCGATCGCGCGGTCCAGGCCGCCGCGGGCTTCGAGCAGCCGGCCCTGCCAGTAGCGCACCTCGAGCGCGACGCTCCGGCTCGTGGCCGCGGCGTCGGCCAGCCAGTCCCCGGCTCGGTCGAGGCGGCCCTGGACGATGTCCGAAACGGCGAGGAACAGGCTGCCGCGCGCGACCACGGCGCGGTCGCTTCGAATCTGGAGCAGCACGGGGTATAGCTCGAGTGCCTCGTCCTCGAGTCCGCGGCGCCAGTCGAGGCGCATCGCGCCGAGCAGGGCCGCCGCCGCGAAGTTGCCCTGGGGTTGGGCCAGATAGGCGCGCCGGAAGGTGTTCGAGGCGGCCGGCCAGTCGCTGAACAGCTCTTCGGACCGGGCCTTCTGGTAGAGCGCCTGGGCCGAACGGCTGGCCGAGCTCACGTTGCTGGCCAGCACTTCGTAGTGCCGGGCCGCATCTTCGAGACGCCCCTGCCAGAAGTGGCTTCGCGCCCACCGGTAGTGGACGTCGAAGTCGGAGTTCGAGCGCACCTCCAGGTCGATCACGATCTGTCCCAGCAGTTGGTTGGAGCGGTCGAACGCGCGGTGTTCGTGGAAGGTCGTCCCGAGCAGCAGCACTTCGTCGGGATTCTCGAGTTCCGGTCGGAGCCAGTGCAGGCGTTCGGCCGCCTCGAAGGCGACGAGGTCGTTCGACCGCTCCTCGAGCAGGGCGACCAGCTCGACGACCCCTTCGTCCTGCACGCCCGCGGCGAGCCGGCACTTGGCGCGGCTCAGGGTCAGCAGACGGCGTTCGGATGCCGGCATGCGGGATACGGGGATTCCGGCGAGGAGCCGGCAGTCGCCGCCCCGGTCGAGGCTCGACGCGAGCAGTTCGGCGGCCGGCCGCACGAGCACCCGGGGCGGACGGCCGCCGAGCAGCGTCGCGGTGACGCCGGCGGCGATCTCCGGGGCGCCGAGCCGGGTCTGGGCGACCGCCAGCCGGTAGCGGGCCCAGGGTTCGAGCGCCGGGGTTTCGGTCAGGCAGGTGGCGTAGGCCTCGGAGGCGTCTTCGAGCCGCCCGAGTTCCTCCAGCAGCGTCCCCTCCAGGTAGCACATGCCGTAGGCGGCCCCGAGGTCCGGCTGCTCGCCGCGAAGCCGCCTGGTCTCCTCGAGCGCGGCCTGCTGCTGCCCGTCGGACTGTAATTCGACCAGGCGAATGCGCGGATCGTCCTCGGCTGCCAGCACGAGCAGCGGCAGCGTCAAGGCGATCGTGGCTGACGCGGCCATACGAAACGATAACCGGAAAGCCCGATTCTACATTCCCGCGGCGGGGGGAGACTACATACGAGAATTGCCACGGCCCGTCGCCCGGCTCGTGGCCGGTTCTAGGAGCCGTGCTTCTTCTGCTGGCGTATGGACGGGTCGGGCGGCTTGGCCTGGGAGAACAGCTTGCGGGCAATCTCCTCCGGGGCCCTGACTTGACCCAAGCCTAGCGAGTCGTCAGCCTCTTCACCATTCCTCCCTCGGATCGGCCGGTTCATCAGGCTGCACCACTCTCGCTCCTGCCGCGGCTGCTTCGCGGAACCAGCCCCACTCCGTCTCATCCATGTTAGACACAGAGTCGGAAGATCTCCTCAGCGAGGGCTTGGTCCACGAGGCCTCCCGCAGGTTCATCCGATATGAGAACCTGCGGCTCTCCCCCGAGGCGAAGTACATGACGACACGGCAATCCAAATTCGGGACAACGAGGGCTCTGATGCCCGTCAGGTGTCCGCTACCTGACGATCGAGCCCATGTCACGTATTCGCCGGAAAACTCGCTGTAGCAGCGGACACTCAGGTCTACGAAGTAGACGGCGTTCACGTTCCAGTAGAGGTCCACGAGGACCTGAGACGTGTCGTCCGCCGTGGTGAACTCGTAGATGTCGATCTGGTTGTAGGTGTCGAACTCGTAGTCGTAGTCCGTCGTGATGGTGCGGACAATCGAGTGTGGGTGCCTCTGGGCATAGCCAGAGGTGGCCAACAGACCCAGGGCGAGGAGGATGGGGGCAACTCTGCGTGTGATCATGTGCGATCTCCTGTTGTTGTCCGACTCCGGTGTTGCAACCGGCTGCCGGACGTACTATCTGGGTGCTGACTCAGCAACCCTGCCGATCAGAAAAACGGGCGGCGGGCCTGCTTCGAGACCCGTGACGGAACCTATGTGATGGGCCGTCGCCAGCACTCGGCAGCCCGCCGGACCAGACGGCCCCCTCTTGGGCTTCATATCGACAGTCGCTTCCATCGGCCAAGGCGGGCCACGGCGTTGCCGCCGTCGGGCGTTGTGGCTTGGGGCCATCACCCTTCGACCGGCCAAGCTAGCGCATCGTGAAGCCTTGTCAAGGCGGGTGGAACCGGCCCCCTCGTGACCGTCTCCGCACAGCGCGTCAGCCTGCCGGGAGTGCTCGGCTTTCAGCCGGTCAACTCGTCGTAGCGCATCCGCTTGCCGATCAAGCCTCGGGCGATGACCACCATCTGGTCGAGCGTGTCCAGCTCCCGGATGTTCTTCCGGCCGGAACACCGACCGGTCGAGCTCGAGGGCGACCAGGCCCGAGATCGGGTTCGTCTCCAGGAAAGGCGCGACGGTTCCTTCCTCTTCGTCGGTTATGGAGACGAAGCGAATGTCGTGCTCCGCGAGATCGTCCGCCAGTCCGCGGCGGGGGAGCCGCGCGTCGTCAATCCCGCCGCAGACGCATCACCCGGGCAATGCCCGCCAGGTCCGCCACGACCCCCTCCACGACGAAGCCGCCCTCCCTCGCCAGCTCCAGCACGCCGTCGAGCTGCCCCTTCCCAATCTCCAGCAGCAGCCGCTGACCGGCAGCGAACCGGCTCCCGGCCCCAAAGAGGCGACGGAAGAAGTCGAGTCCGTCGCCGGCGAACAGGGCCTCCGGCGGCTCGTGGTCCCGGATCTCCGGCATCAGGGTGTGCCATTCGCCGGTGTCGATGTAGGGCGGGTTCGAGACGACCACGTCGAAGGGCCGCAGGCGGAGAGCCGAGAGAAGGTCGGCTTGGACGAGACACACCCGGCCGTCCACGCCGTGCCTGCGGCAGTTCGCTGCCGCCACCGCGAGCGCGCCGAGCGAGAGGTCCGTCGCGACCACCGAGGCGTCCGGGCGCTCCAGTGCCACAGTGACTGCGATACAGCCGGATCCCGTCCCCAGGTCGAGCACCCGGGTGTCGGCGCCCGTGCAGTCGAGGGCCACCTCCACCAGGTGCTCCGTCTCCGGCCGCGGAATCAGCACCCGCGGATCGACTTCGAAGCCGCGGCCGTAGAACTCGCGGCGGCCCAGGAGGTAGGCCATCGGCACCCGGTCCGCCCGGCGCCGGATCAACTGTCCGTAGCTCACGCCGGCGGGTTCGGGCACGTCCTCGTCCGAGCGCGCATAAATCTCCGCCTCTTCGAGACCCAGGACCTCCCCGAGCAGCAGCGCCGCCTCGCGGCGCGGCAGTTCGACCGAACCGCTCAGGTGATCCCGACCCAGGTCGAGCAGATCGACGATTCGAGCGGCCCCTCGCAGAGGCCCACGGCCTTCCGGCACCGGGCTGGCGGCTTCCTCAGCTCGCGCTGCCGACCGACTGCTGCAGCCGCTCCGCTTCGAAGTGCTGGTGCAGCGGAACGATCAGCGGATCGAGGTCGCCTTCGAGAATGGAGGGCAGCTTGTGGACCGACAGCCCGACGCGGTGGTCGGTGACCCGGTTCTGCGGGAAGTTGTAGGTCCGGATCTTCTCGGAACGGTCGCCGCTGCCGACCATCCGCCGCCGCTCCTCCGACATCTCGGACTCGGCCCGGGCCTGTTCGATCTCGAGCAGGCGGCTCTTCAGAACCCGCATCGCCTTCGCCTTGTTCTTGATCTGGCTTCGTTCGTCCTGGCAGGTGACGACCAGGCCCGTCGGCTGATGCGTCAACCGCACCGCGGAGTAGGTCGTGTTGACGCCCTGGCCGCCGGGACCGGATGCACAGTAGGTGTCCACGCGCAAGTCCGAAGGATCGACCGCGATCTCGATGTCCTCCGCTTCGGGCAGCACGGCGACCGTGACCGCCGACGTGTGAATGCGGCCCGAGGCCTCGGTCTCCGGCACCCGCTGCACGCGGTGGACGCCGGCCTCGTAGCGCAGGGTGGCGAACGCCCCCTGGCCCTCGACGATCGCGGACACGTCCTTGATGCCGCGAATGCCGGACTCGGAGAGGTCGAGGATGTCGACCTTCCAGCCGTTCGCATCGGCGAAACGGCTGTACATCCGGAAGAGTTCCGCGGCGAACAGGGTCGCCTCGTCGCCGCCGGTTCCCGCGCGAATCTCCAGGACGGCGTTGCGCTTCTCGTTCGGATCCTTGGGCGCCAACTCCTCCTTCACCCGTTCCTCGAGCGTCGCGAGGGTCGCCTGCAGCAGGCGCTGCTCCTCGGTCGCCACCTCGAACAGATCGTCGTCACGGTCGAGTTCACTGAGGAGTTCCGCGGTCTGATCGAGTTCTTCCTGGGCCCTCTTGTACCGGTGGAAGAGCTCGACCACCGGGTTCAGCTCCGCCAGCGCCCGGCTCGTGTCGCGATACACGGCGGGATTCCCCAGCACATCCGGATCGGCGAGCTTGGCCGTCAGCTCGTCGAAGGTCTGCTCTATCTGTTCGAGCTTGTCGAGCATGGCCCGAAGATCCTCCTGCCCGTATCCTGCCACGGAAGGGGTGCGCCGGCGTCAGCCGTCACCGCCCTTGCGCCCCACCAGCACGGCAATCCCGACCTCCAGCCACACGCACTCGGTCTCGAACCCCGCGGCAGCAACGGCCGCCAGCTCGTCTTCGAGCGGAAAGTAAGTGTCCTCCTCCGACCATTCCTCGAAGTGTTCGAACGCCTTCTGCTCGTCGATGCCGTGGCTCATCAGGTGGTCGGCCCAGCCGCGCCAGGTGGCCTCGCGGGCGGCGGGTTCGGTCGGCATCGTCGCGTCGGCGTTGACGAAGAGGCCGCCCGGCTGGAGCGCGTCGTGGATTCGTCGGTAGAGCGCCCGCTTCGCGTCGAGTTCCGGGATGTGGTGGAGCGCCAGGGACGCCGCCACGCCGTCGCAACGGGGCAGCGGCTCGAGGAAGGACGCCTCGGTGAAGCGCGCGCGGTCGCCGAATCGCGCCAGCCGGGTTCTGGCCTGCTCGAGCATCTCGGCGTCGACGTCGACGAGCTCGACCGTCCCGGACTGCGACGTCTCGAGGATCGCCTCCGCGAGCGCGCCGGTGCCGGCCCCGAGATCAAGGACCAGACCCGAGGAAACCGGCGCCAGTTCCCGCGCGGTGGTCCGGAGCATCTCCTCGTAGCCGGGAATGAACTGCCGGATCGTCGCGTCGTACTCGTCGATGGCGACGCGGAGGTGGCGGCGGACGGAATGAGGCACGCTACTGCTCATTCTGGGACATTGCCGGGGCCGGTTGGTGGGACAGGGCGGCGGCTACTGCCGCGAGTCGCCGCACACAGCGAGCGGCTCGCAGGCGGAAGGCGGCCAGGGCGGCCCAGTTCGCCGGGCGCATGATCGCCGCGCGAAGGATGCGGCCTCGACCAGTTTCGCCTGCGTCCGGCGCGTCGACGCGCTGGAGGAACCCTGGCAGCTCCTTTGCGGCCGTATCGCTGACGGCCCGCAGAACGGCGAACGGCACCCCCGCGGCGTGAAGCACCCGCGCCGCCGGCCAGCTCTCCATGTCCACGGCGGCCGGGCTCGGAGAACCGGCGCGGCGCCAGAGCGCGGCGCGGGCGCCGGCCCCGGTGATGACGCGCGGGGCCGTGACCACGACGACCGCGCGGCAACCCCGGGTTGTGGCGGCCGCGACGAGCGCGTCGTCCAGGTCGACGGCCGGCCCGTCCGGCGCGATGGCGGAGCGGGCGACGATCAGATCGCCGACCTGAAGATCCGGCGACAGGCCGCCGGCGATGCCGACCCATACAACGCGGCGGCAGCGACCGTGACCGGCTAGCCGGACGCACGTCTCGGCGGCCTTCCGCGCCGCCTGTTCGCCGATGCCGCTGATTGCGATGACCGCCGGCCGTCCCCCCAGGCTACCGGCGACGACCGGCAGGTCCTGCGGATCCCGGATCCGCCGCTTGCCTTCCAGTAACCGCAGAAGCGCCGCCGCCTCGAACCGCATCGCGGCCAGGTAGACGGTCGCGTCCCTCGGGTAGCGATCGTGGGCGGCCGTCATGAGGCCCCGCCGCTCCGCCGGCCGGCACCGCGCCGTGTCACGTAGCCGTTGTCCTCGAACCAGCGCACGGCCCGCTCGAGCGCCGGCTCCACGGGTGCCTGTGGCAGGCCGAGTTCCTTCACCGCCTTCCCGGCGTCGAAGAACATCCGCTTGCGGGCCATCCGGGCGCTCTCGAGCGAAACCCGCGGCTCGCCTCCGGAGAGGCGCGCCCAGCCGGTCGCCAGAGCCGCCGCCCCGAGCGGCAGCCAGTGCGGCAGCCGAAGACGGGGAGCTTCGAGCCCCGTGATCTCCGCCAGCGCACGCAGCAGTTCGGCCAGCGGCATGTTGCGGCAGCCGAGGATGTACTTCTCACCCACCCGCCCGTGCGCCGCGGCCAGCAGATGGCCCGTCGCTACGTCGCGGACGTCGATCAGGTTCAGGCCCGTGTCGACGTAGGCCGGCATCTTGGGGATTATAACGCTGTTTAGCCGCCGCTCCCCTCAGTCGGGGCGGTTGTGAACGCGGATCGACGGATCGGGCGGCTTCGCGTTCGCGAAGATTCGGTCCGCGACTTCTTCGACGCTATTCGCTGGCAGCCGGATCACGTTCTGAGTGGGTCGCCCCGGCTTCTTCTTCGGCTTCTTCTTCGACATCGGTTTCTCCCTCATAGCGCGAGCTTCGCCCGCAGGTATTCCATCCCCCGATCTCCCTTCACGCGGTTGCAGGAGCCGCACAGCAGTTGAAGATTCTCGGCGTGATCGGTACCGCCCTTGCGTCGCGAGATGATGTGGTCCACTTCCAGGTGACGTAGCTCGAAGTGGGTCCGGCAGCCCGCGCAGTGGCCTTCCTGCTCGCCGTACAGCGCATGGCGGTGCGAGCGGTACGGCGGCAGCTTGCCCAGGTCCGTTCGGAGCGGAATGTCCGTGCGGTGCGCGCCCTCGTAGAACAGCCCCACCTCGTCCCGCATCCGCTGAGCGACCAGTTCGGCGGCCTTCGGCGAGATGTCGATACCGGCCCACTCGCGGCCCTCGAACTCCGCCGCGATGCAGGCCGTGGCGCATCCGCAGAACGGGTCTAGGACGGTCGCGCCTTGCACTGTGCTGGCCTGGATGACATAGCGGAGAAGCCTCAGTGGCTTCTGGGTGGGGTATCCCAGCCGTTCTTTGGAGGCGGGCATCAGGTACGGAAGCTCCCACACGTCGTCCACCTTCGCTTCGTGGACGGTCATGTACTGAACACGTCCGTCGCTGCCCTTCACGTTGACTAGGCGCTTGGTCTCTTTGTCCCAGACGCGGCGCAGATACTGCTTCGGCTTCTTGAGCTTCTCCATGACCGGCTTGAACTCGGCGTGCGGATTCGCATAGAACAGCAAGCGATCCGAGTTGCGAGCGAAGTGGCTCATCTTGGCTTTCTGGAACTTCTTGTAGCGCCAGACGATCTCGTTTCTGAATCGCCAACCCCCCCCCGGCAAATCCCGTGCTACCGCATCCATGACCAGCTTGAGGTAGTGGCTCATCGTCGGGTCGCAGTGCAGGTAGATGCTGCCCGTGGGCGCGAGCTCGCGCCGGAGTTCGAGCAGACGCGCCGCCATGTAGGCGAGGTAGCTCTTGTCCGAGTCCGTCATCGCAGCGAGCAGGACGCGGTACAGCGCCGGATGCTTCGCTTCGATGAGGTTCACCCACTCCGCGTCAACGTCCGACAGGCTCCAGGTGTCCTTGAACGCTGCGCCCGCCGCCTGGGAGCCGATGGGCGCGGCGTAGTTCGCGTTCGAGTTGAACGGTGGATCGAGGTAGATCAAGTCCACGCAGCCGGAGTTCATGCCCCGCAGGATGTCGAGGCAGTCTCCGGTCCAGACCGTCTGATGCGCCCAGTTCCGGTCGCTCACCGGCCAGACCGTGCGCCGGACGGCAGGCCGTTCGGCGCAATCAGGTCGCGGTACTTGAGGCGCTTGCCGATGAAGCCATCGAACAGTTCGGCGAGTTGCTCCACCGTGTCCAGGTCGCGCTGATTCTTCCGGCCCGCGAACTCGTCCACGTAGCGCCGGAGGTGCTTCGGCGACATCTTGTGGTACGTGCCGACGAAGCCACGCTTGAACATGGACCACAAGGACTCCACGGTGTTCGTGTGGACGTTCACGCCATTCACGTACTCGCCTACGGAGTGCTTCACGGTCCGATGCAGGTACGACTGCATCAGGTCGGTATAGCCGCCGTGATCGTCGGTGTAGACCCGCGAGGCGTGCCGGACGTTGCGTTCGACGAAGCGCGTCAGAGTGTTCGCGTCGGTGCCTGCAATCGGCTTCGCGACCACCTTCCCGCCCCGTTGCACCGCGCCGACCACGACCCGCTTGCCGTAGGTGTCCTCGGCGCTGTAGCGCTTCTGGTCCTTCGCGTGGCGGTTGGCCTGCTTCCCGCCCACGAACATCTCGTCTACCTCGACGGTGCCGAACAGCTTCTCGGCGTCCTCGCCGAAGAAGCCCTCGCGGATGCGCTGCATGAGGTACCACGCGGTCTTGTAGCTCACCTTCAACTCGCGGTGGACCTTCATGGCCGCCGTGCCCCTGATCCCCGTGACCATCATGTACATGGCGAGCAGCCACTTCTGATAGCCGATCCGCGATCCCTGCATGACGGTTCCGGTGCGGACGTTGAAGTGCCTCCGGCAGTCGCGGCAGCGGTAGGGCTGCGGCTTCCGGTTCTTCGTCTCGACCACGTTGCAGGAGCCGCAGTCAGGGCAGCACATGCCGTTCGGCCAGCGCCGTGCCTCGAACCACTGTTCGGCGGCGCGATTGTTCGGGAACAACTGGAAGAACTCGATGATCGAGAGTCCTTCGCGGTCTGAGCGGCCAGGTGCGTTGCGTGGGTCTGTCACTGTGTCCGTCCTCCGTTTCTGTGGCTAACAGAGTAACAGAATATGCGGGACGTGTCAAGCGGTTGTGATACCGTCTTAGCCATGAAGAGAATCGAACATCTGCTCTACCGCCTCCTGCTCTGGCTCGAAAGCAAGGACTCTGTTCGGGCCGAACGTCCGCCGCAGATCTGCGACTACACCGAGGCGCAGATCCACTACCACGCCGGACTTCTTCGCGACGCCGGATTCGCTACCGGCAACGAACTCGACACGCTCGGCCAAGAGTTCCCCGAGTACCGGCTTGGACGCCTCACATGGTCGGGACAGGAGATGCTAGCCGAGATGCGCGCTAGGCTCGGCTAAACAAGCGTTATAATCCCCTCGTAGACGTACCTGCTGTACTCTCTGACGACAAACCATTCCAGAGGAGCGTGACGATGAAGAGTTACGGACCGGTTGGATGCACGGTGCGGGTGGCGCGGATGTCGTGCCGCGCGGCGCGAGGACTGGTTCTCGTGGGCCTCACGTTGGCCGCCGGCCTGTTGACCGCGGGCGCTGCGCGCAGTCAGGCGCTGTTCGACTTCGCGGAGCGGGTTGATGACGCGCCGCATTCCGTCCGCTCCGCCGTCGCGGCGGGCGACTACGCCGCTTCGTGGCCGGACGAGATCCCGATCCGTCTCGACACGACGCTGTTGCCGTCCATGCCGAGCTGGCTGTCCGTGCCCACGGACGCCGGCTCGTTTCATATCGACCGCGTGCACTTCGAGGATCGCGGAGACGGCAACGTCGTCTGGACGGGAGCCGGAACGCTGCACCCTGAGCACGAAGACACATTGTTCACGGTCGAGGACGGCTACACCCTCGGCCGAATCGCGTTGCCCGGAGGCCGCTATGTTCTCGTGGCGGGGCCGGACGGCGCGGGCACCCTGACTCGTGCCGATGACGCTGGCCCGGTGCATGCATGGTGCGGAGCCGTGGGAACTCCCATGGACCCTCCGCTAATCCGCGGACTGTTCGGCGAGCCCGCCCCGCAGACGCCCGCCTATCCTCACGTCCACACTACCCATGCCCCATCTACCTGGCCAGTGTCCGTTTCGGCAGCTTCCAAGAGCCACACGATCATCGACATCGTTTTCGTCTACTCGCCGCTGGCGCTGGAGTGGATGGAGGGCCGCTCGGGTATCAAGCCGGAAATTCGCCACCTGACGGATTTCGCCAACCTGATATATCGCAATTCCAGAACCGGAGTGCGCGTCCGCGCTGTGGGCTGGGAACCTACTCCCATCCAACAGGACTTCGGCGCTGACGGAGATCTCGTCGAGATGGGCGTCCACATGAACAGCCTGCACGCCCTGCGGAGGATCTACGATGCGGATTTGGTTCACGCGCTTCAGCACAACGATCGTATCCGGGACTGGTTCGGTCAGTGCGGGGTCGCCTATGCCTATCTCGGTGACCGGGGCGGCCATCGTGACATCCGTGAGTTTGCTCCCTATGCCTTCGCCCAGACCAACGTCGCCTGTGAGAAGAGATGGCCCGGTTTCACGGCCTACGCTTTCGCTCATGAGATAGGGCATAACGTTGGGCTGCATCACAGTCGGGATGTTGGCGCTCCGCCCGAGTCCTACGCGCGGACAGCCTACGGCTATGGTCTGCGGTCGCTGCCGCTGTTCGCCTTCCGCTACCAGGACGGGTCGATCAGCGAGTGGAAGACGACGACGAATCCTTTGCTGAACCACAAGGGCTACGTTACGCTGATGTCATACGGCAAATCTGGGTTCGAGCGCGGTCCATACCTGTCCAGTTCCGACGTGGATATCGGCTTGGGCGGACGTCGTTCCGTGGATGGAAAGAGCCGGCGGCAGGTGGCGAACACGGACCCCGCGTTCTACCTGAACGGCTGCACGCCGGACAAAGCGAACCCGAAGCACTCCACGTTTCAGCGCAGGTGTCTGGCGAAGTGGCCGCTTGGCGATGAGACTACCGACGCGTCGAGGGCGATGCGTGAGACTGCTCCGGAAACCGCGACGTTGAGCGAGTGGCAGTTCCGGTTCGTGCGCGCCCCGGAGAACTTCCTGGTCCATCAACTCACGGCTATGGATGCCGGCATGGTGCGGGCCGACATGACGTGGACGGACCGCTCCAGCGCCACATCGTCCGATCCTGACGGTGCCGAGCTTGGCTTCCAGGTGGGGGGTGTGGTTCGTGAGACATGTGAACCAGATACCTATGACGACCACCACCCCAGAAGCGGCGCGGCTTGCGAGAACGAGGTGGGGAAGGTTGTTCGGACGCTGCCGTCTCTGTACCTGCCGCCAAACACCGAATCCGCTTCCTACACTTTCTCGGACCCAGGAGAGCACGTGATCGTTCTGGCCGTTGCGTCCCGTGGGGCCGACGGACCCTCATGGTCGCAGACGCAGGAACGCAACGGGCCGTTTCACGTGCCGGTTCCCGATGTTCTGGCCATGCCGTTATTCGATCCTGACGCTGGCGAGATGACGTTTGAGGTCCCTCAGATTCTGTCTGAAATGGTCACCGTCACGTTGTGGATTCGAGAGCCGGACGGCACTGTCGTATCGGACGACAAGGGCTGGCTCGTGGGTTCTGGCGGCAAGCGCGTGTCGGCCCAGCTAGGGAAGAAGAACGCCCGGTACACCAGGAGCTACCAGCCGGACGGCAAATACGAGGCGTGGCTGAGTCTGAAGAACGAGGAAACCAAATCGGAGGCCACCGGTGAGGTTCTGGCGTTCACCGCCGACGCGGCGACGGTCAAGGCCAACCTGGTTCCGGCGCCACTACCGGTGCCTCCCGTGCCGTTCTTTGAGGGAACGGACATGAGGTGGGAGTTCGATTTCGCGGTGCATGATGGGCTTGTCCTCGTCCTCGAACGGAAGACGTCTGACGGTTTCATAAGATGGAGGTGGCATTCGATCAACAAGGCCGATGGTATTTGGTTTTGGAAGGAACCCTATACGGTCGATACCGCTTATCAGGCTTACCACGCGGCGGGCACGGAAATCGGAGATCGCCAGAGTGAGCGGGTGACGTTCACCGCCGACGCGGCGACTATCGCGGCTAACCCAAGGCCAGCGACACCGACGGCGCAGCGGCCGCCCGCGCCGGCTGCGCCGACGTTCAGCGGCGGCAAGATGACCTTCAGCTTCTCGGATCCTTCCCTGACACCAGTTGTCACGGACGAGTCCGAGACATACTTCGATTACTTCATCTTTCCGACGGGCGAAGACGTCCAAGTCGCTGGCGGCTCCGTCGAACATGGCCCGTTCGCGTGGGACTCGGTCTCTTGTTCGTCCGATTGTTCATACTGGCTGTGGGAGCACGCGACGACCTACGATGTTCTCATCGAGAAAACGATCTACAACTGGATCCGGTCTGAGGAGTCCGTCAGCAGGAGCGACCGCGTGACGTTCACTACGCCGCCAAAGTAGAGTCGACGCCTCGATCGCGCGCTCACGGCCCGGCAGTGCGACCAGGCGGTCCGCTGCCGGCGTCCAGGTCCTCGCGATCCTGGCCGGTCCGCTGCCGGTGATCGAGGCGGTCCGCTGCCGGCGACTCGGGCCGCTTCGAAGTCCGCCGCCGCCGCGGTCCTGGAGGCTCCCAGGCCGCCGCGATGCGCGCCAGGCTCGGCTAAACAGCGTTATAATCCCCGGCATCTTCCGGTTCAGGAAGTCGAGGATGATCCGCCCGGTGGGCGTCGGCTTGACGTCCAGCTCGCCGACCGGCGTCGAGGGGTTGACGATCACCACCGGGGCGCCGGCTGCCGCGGCCTCTTCCGCCGCGCGCTCTGCCAGGTACTTGCTCCGCTTGTAGTGGCCGACCATGGAAGAGATTGTGACGGGTGTTGCTTCCGTGGCGGGTGTGCCGCCGGGTTCGAGCCCGAGCGCGCCGACCGAGCTCGTGTAGACGATCCGGCGGACGCCCGCCCGCTCGGCCAACTGCAGCAGGGTGCGCGTGCCGTCGACGTTCGAGGCATAGATCTCGCGCGGTCTCCGCGCGAACAGACGGTAGTCGGCGGCGCAGTGGTAGACCTCGCTGCAGCCAGCGCACGCCGCGCGGAGCGAATCGCGGTCGCGCAGGTCGCCGTCCACGATCTCGACGTCGAGACCTTCGAGGTTCGAGCGATCTCCGCCCGGCCTCGCGAGGCAGCGCACGCTCTCGCCGCCGCGTGCCAGCAGCGCCCGGACGACGTGCGCTCCGACGAAGCCGGTGCCGCCGGTCACGAGAGCCGTCACGGCTTGCTACGGGCTGCTGAGCCTCATCCCGACAGGTGCCAGGCGGCCAGACGCAGTGCGTCCTTCGGACTGCTCGGGAGCTCGCGCACGACCGAAGCCTCGAAACCGGAGTGCATCGCGCAGTTGGTGCACAGCGGATCCTGCCGGGACTCCCAGTAGCTCCAGTCCGTGTCCTCCCAGAACTCCTCGAAGGTCGGGTAGTAGCGCTTGCCGATCAGGTAGCACGGTCCCTTCCAGCCCAGGGGGGTTCTCGTGACGGTGCTCCAGGGCGAACAGGAGTAGTCCCGCAGGCCGGCCGCGAACTCGAGGAACATGGGTGTCGAGGTCAGCTTGTAGTCGTCCGCGATCTCGAGGATGCGCCGGAACTTCCGCTCCGTGTCCTGGCGGGTGAGGAAGATGTCGCGGTCGACGGACTCGTACTGGTAGCCCGGCGAGATCAGCATGCCGTCGATGTCGAGGTCGCGCAGGAAACGGCAGAGTTCCTCGACTTCGTCGATCCGGGTCTCCTTGAACACCGTGGTGTTCGTCGTCACGTGGTACCCGCGCTCCTTCGCCTCGCGGATCATCTCGACCGCCTTGTCGAACACGCCCTCGCGGGCGCAGACGTAGTCGTGGGTCTCGCGCATGCCGTCCAGGTGGACGTTCAGGGTGAGCCGCCGGTTGGGAGGCACGCGATCGAAGACCTTCGTGTCGAGGAGCAGGGCGTTCGTGCACAGGTAGATGTGCCGGCGTCGGGCGATGATGCCCGCGATCAGTTCGGGGAGCTCGGGATAGATCGTCGGCTCGCCGCCGCAGATCGAGACGACGGGAGCTTCGCTGACCTCTACCGCGTCGAGGCACTCGGAGACGGGCATCCGGTCCTTCAGCTTGCCGGTATGTCTCTCCACCGAACAGCCGAGGCAGGCCAGGTTGCACGTGTAGAGGGGCTCGAGCATCAGAACGAACGGATACCGGCGCCGGCCGCGAAGGGCGTTCTTCACCTGGACCTTCAGGTTGTCGGTCACCATGTGGAGCGGTGTGCGCATGCTGGTCAGTTCGCGGTCAGGTGGTGGCCGGTCGGGCCGCCGTTTCGGGCCGACAGTTCGAGGCGCCGGTAGGCGGCCAGCGCCTCGAGCGGGAAGTACTGGGCGTAGCCGTGGTAGCGGAGATAGAAGACGCGGGGAAAGCCGACGCCCGTCCAGTCATGGTCGTACCAGGCGCCGTCGTCGAGCTGGTGTTCGTGCAGGAAGGCGACGGCGCGGTCGAGCGCGGCGCGCACCCGTTCGACTTCGCGCCGGTCCGTCTCGGCCTCTGCCGCCGAGATCAGGCCCAGCATCGCCCAGGCCGTCTGGGAGGCCGTGCTGCGCCCGATTCCCCTGGCGCGCGGATCCGCGTAGGAACGCAGGGACTCGCCCCAGCCGCCGTCCTCGTTCTGCGCCTGCAACAGCCAGCGCCGGCCGCGCTGGCTCGCGCCCGCCAGCCGCTCGGGCGGGCGGCCCCGCCAGCGGCTCTCGATCTGCCGCAGGGCGGTCAGAGCGAGCCAGGTGCCGTAGATGTGGTTGGCGCCCCACCGGCCGGACCAGCTTCCGTCCCCCTCCTGCTCGCGCAGGAGGTAGGCGGTCCCGCGCCGCACGGGCTCGTCGCCGGGCCGATACCCGTTGGCAAGCAGTGCGCAGACGACACGGGCCGTGATGTCCGGCGTGCTGGGGTCGATCATCGCGTTGTGGTCGGCGAACGGAATCAGCGTCAGGATCCGCTTCGAGCAGCGGCGGTCGAACGAGGCCCAGCCGCCGTCGGGGTTCTGCAGCCCCAGCAGCCACCTGAGACCGCGGGCGGAGGCGTCCCGGCGACGCGTCTCCAGTTCTGTGGTTTCTCCGCGGACGCCGGCCAGGAGAAGGAGCACCTCGGCCGTGTCGTCGCAGTCGGGATAGAAGTCGTTGCGGTACTCGAAGCACCAGCCGCCCGGGGCGTCCTGAAGGCTCTTCTCCCGCCAGTCGCCGGGAACCGTGACCTCCCGGTTGAGGAGCCACTCCAGCGCTTCCTGAATCGGCGCGTCCCGGTGGTCCATGCCGCCGGCGAGCAGGGCGTTCACCGTCAGCGCCGTGTCCCAGACCGGCGACAGGCACGGCTGCAGGCGGACCTCGCCCGCCTCCTCGATCTCGAACCGTTCGAGCTCGCGCAGTTGACTCTGGACCAGGGGATGGTCTTCCTCGTAGCCCAGACAGCGAAGGGCGATGGCGGTGTTGACCATGGCGGGAAAGATCGCGCCCAGGCCGTCCGCTCCTTCGATCCGGGGGATGAGCCATCGCTCCACTTCCTCCAGGGCGCGCCGACGCCACGGAGGAATCGGCCCGACGACTTCGACCAGTTTGATCAGCCGGTCGATGCCGATGAAGACCTTCGACCAGACGAACTCGAACAGGCTCGTCCTCGGGGCCGCCGGGGCCGCGTCCGTCTCGAGTTCGTCGAGGGTCACGTCGAGCGGCACGCTCGGCTTGACGGCCCAGATCACGGACAGCGGCAAGGCGATCGTCCGCGTCCAGGAGGACATCTCGTAGGTGTTGAAGTAGAACCAGCGCGGCAGCAGGATGATCTCGGGGGGCACCGCCGGCGCCCGCCGCCAGTCCCAAAGGCCGAAGATCGACAGGTACAGCCTGGTGTACGAGTTGCACGCCCGCAGGCCGCCGGCCGCCAGGATCGCGCGGCGCGCCGCGGCCATGCGGGGCGAATGCGGGTCGTCGCCGGCGAGCTTCAGGCACAGGTAGGCCTTGACCGAGATGCTCGCGTCCGTGGGCCCGTCCGGATAGGTCGCCCAACCGCCGCCTTCCTGCTGCTGGCTGCGCAGACGCTGGCAGCAGGCGGCGACGCGCGGATCGTTGCCCCGGCCCAGGAAGTGAAGCAGCAGAACGTACTCCGACTCGAGGATCGTGTCGCCTTCGAGTTCGGCGCACCAGTGGCCGTCCCCCTCCTGCTGCCCCAGCAGGTTGCGGACGGCCGCGTCGATCATCAGGTCGATGACGCGCGGCGGCTGCGGCACGGCAGAACCCGGCCGATGGATGCTGACCTGTGACCCCACCACCGGCAGAGTACGGTAATGCGAAAGGTCTGGCCGGTCAACGGCGGTCGGGAGCCGACAGTCGAAAAAGGCACACTTGTACCGCGGACGATCACGTAATTCTCGCGTTGCTCTGATAGGCAACTAGATGTCTGAGGAACAACACGAGGCTGGCGTAAGGATGCGTCCGATGAAGTGCCTGAAGCTCGCGGGCTCCGTCGTGTGTGTTCTGGCGTTGAGCGGTCCAGCGGCAGGGGCCGTCCAGGGCGCCGGGGAGTACACGGACTGCGTGCCATCGTCGTCGCAGGTCACGTTCGAGCCCGGCTACGCGGGTGAGCATGTGCTTCGAGTACGAGCGGGACGGCCGGCCGGAGCAGGCGGACGCGATCGACTTCGGGCTGGGTTCGCCGCAGTCGGGTCTTCTCTGGTTCTTCGATCCGGACAACGCCGAGGTACTGATCAAGGTCCTGGACGGATGCGAGGTGAACGGCCACCGCTGGGTGTTCGTGGCGCCGGTGACGACGTTGGCGTTCAACCTGTCGGTCGAGGAGACGGCTACGGGGCAGAGGTGGGTGCACCGGAATCCTCGGGGCGGCGTGACCGCGGAGACAAGAAGCGATCTGACGGCCTTTCCGTGCGGACCGGCGGCGGCTTCATCGGTGTCTTCGAGGTGGTCCGGCGCCTCGCTGCCGGGACCCATGGCGGAAATCCGGCACGCGGTTTCCGGTGCGACCGCGAAAGTCCCCGGTGCGGCCGCCGATTGCACGCCCCGGCCGGTAACGACCCTCGGCGGCTTCACCGTCAGCATGTGCGTGGAGTACGAGAGAGGCGGCGCGTCGGTGGCGGCGGAGGTGCGGGACTACGGCCTGGACTCCAGCCAGTCGGCCCTCCTGTACTTCTTCGAGCGCGACAACGCGGAGGTGCTGGTCAAGGTCCTGGACGGGTGCGCCGTCAACGGCCACCGCTGGGTATTCGCGGCACCGGTGACGACGCTCGGGTTCAACCTGTCGATCGAGCCGCCCGGCGGCGGCGCCGCCTGGACGCACACGAACAGCCTCGGCCGGACGGCTTCGGCGAGGAGCGACGCCGAGGCGTTCCCCTGTGGCGACGACGAGCAGCCGGGAGGCCCGAACTCCTTCACCGGTCAGGTCGTCGGCCATCGGGGCGCCCGGCCGGACGTCGAGGTGCTGCTGACCGCGAAGGGTGTTCTCCGGGTCGCGACTCCGGACTCCTTCGGCCGTTTCCGGTTCGACGACCTCGCGGCCGGCCGTTACGCCGTCAAGGTCCACGCGGGCGGTCACCGCACGACGGCGGCTCGCATGGTCGACATCCCGTACGACGGCCGTACCGAACCGTTCGACCTGACGCCGATTCCCACGGACCCGTTCGTCTTCCACTGGGAAGAGGACCAGAGCACGGCCGGCACCGAGTACTCGGCGGCCGTCAACCGGCCGCACGAGATCGAGTTCGAGGACGAGCCGGTCAGGGTGGCCGACAACTCGTCGGCGAACGTCCTGGCCCACGACTACAACATCCTGCTGGTGGATTCCGACGAGGCTTCCTGGTCGCAGGAGCACGCGTGGCGCCTGTTGACGACGATGCGTTCCATTCCGCAGGAGACGAGGGATCCGTACGGCGCGCAGTCGCTGGCCGCTTCGCAGTGGCTGCTGACGCCCAGGTACGTGGAGGGCGACATCGAGATGAGGACCGACGGGTCTTCTCCCGTCGTCCTGATTTCCGAGGCCGCCTTCGTCAACGCGAATCCCCGGATAGCGACCGTGGACGGGAAGCGGGGGATCTGGTTCTCGAAGCGGCTGCACCATGCCCTCGTGCGCTACGTGACGGACAACGGCCGCGACGTCGACGCCTACGAGCGGATCTTCGAGGAACGCTTCGGCGTCACGACGGAGATACGCGACTACGCCGCCCTGACGCGATGGACCACCGGCGAGGGTGCGGGCCGTTTCCAGCGTTTCCACCCGGAGGAGATCGTCACGCTGCTCAACATGCTCGAGGAGTTCCCGAGCGGCATGCACAAGACGCAGGGGCTCACGCACCTCGTTCGGCGCCTCGACGGCACGCCCAATCCCCTGAGACCGGGTGCGCCGGCCATCGCCTGGACGGGAGCGGGCTACATCGAGTTCATGGACATTGCCTTCCTGCGGTTCGACCTCGACGACATCCACCGCCTGGTGATCCACGAGAAGGCGCACTTTCTCTGGGCTCACGTCTTCGACCAGCGGACCCGTGACGACTGGGCACGGGTCGGCCGATGGTACGAGGACCCCGCGCAGCCGTCCGGCTGGTCAACGACCAGCACGACGGAGTTCGTCTCCGCCTACGCGCATGCGCACAATCCGAACGAGGACATGGCCGAGAGCATCGCCTACTTCATCATCGCGCCGGACAAGCTGAGGTCGCGGTCGGTCGCCAAGTACGAGTTCGTCCGGGACCGGATCATGCAGGGGAACCTGTATCTCTCCCAATTCCGGGAGGACCTGACGTTCCAGGTGTACAACCTGTTTCCGGACTACGTGTTCCCCGGCAGGGTCCGTCGCATCGACGTCGAGGTGACGGGTGGAGCCAGGGACGACAAGGAGATTCGCGTCGAGATCGAGCTGCATGCGCTCGACCGGGATCTCGAGGGAGCCGCCTGGGCGGCCACCCGAGTCTTCAGCAGTGTCGGTACGTACTTCGATCTGTTTCTCCAGCCCGTGGACGGGAACGGCAGGAGAGTCGAGCTGGGGACCGTTCTCGTGGGCACGGTGAGGCTGAGCAGGTACAGCAAGGCTGGGTACTGGACTGCGGGTCAACTCAAGATCGCCGACCGGGTCGGCAACGAGCGCTACCAGAGAGGCGACGATTTCGGATGGAAGCTCTATGTCGACAACTTCCTGGAGGACTGGGTGCCGCCGGAGTACGTCCCCGGCACCGCCCGTTTCGAAAGGGGCCGGGAGAGAGTGGTGGAAGGCCGCGTCGTCCAGTTGATCGAAGCGACCTGGGAGGTGAGTGAGAACAACCTCATGCGGAAGAGCTGGCCATGCCATGCGTCCATCAACGACGAGATTCTCTCGACGTACTCGCGGGGAGAGGGCGGGGCTTTCGAGCCTGCGGGGAACCTGTGCCGAGTGAACTTTCCCATGCCGGACTACATGCCGTCTTCGATGTACTCCCTGAACTACGTCAGGATGGTCGATCGGGCCAGCAACTGGGGTGGCGCCAGGTTCACCAGCGAGCCCGAGGACGAGGACCCTCAATGGATCCGGGTGCGGACGGCCAACCCGGACACGGAACCGCCCGAGCTCGACCTGAACAGGATGAGCGTCGACGCGGAACCCACGAACCCTGAACAGCCGAACGGCGAGACGATCGTCAGGTTCACTTTTCGTGTGCGCGACAACATCTCGGGCTACATGAGTGGGGGGATCGTCCTCCGCGATCCGCAGGGGATAAGCCACTTCGTCTACGTGCGTTACGCGGATCGCCACCGCGTCTTTCCGCGGGGCGATCCCACGAAGTGGGAGGAGCTCACGGTCGTGCATGTCCTGCCGCCCGGCTCGGCGCCGGGAACCTGGGGCGTTGCCAACATGCGGCTCGCAGACCGGGCCCACAACTTCGTGCATCACGACTTCACGGAAGTGATCCACTTCGAAGTGGACTGAGGCGACGGGTCGTCAGATGGGCGCGAGCATGGAGCTGCAGGTCGCCCGGCTTGCCGGCTCCGTCGTGTGTGTTCTGGCGTTGAACGGTCCAGCGGCGGGGGCCGTCCAGGGCGTGGGGGACTACACCGACTGCGTGCCGTCGACATCGCAGGTCACGTTCGAGCCCGGCTACGCGGTGAGCATGTGCTTCGAGTACGAGCGGGACGGCGGGCCGGCGCAAGCTGACGCGATCGATTTCGGGCTCGGTTCGCGCCAGTCGGGCCTGCTCTGGTTCTTCGATCCGGACAACGCCGAGGTGTTGATCAAGGTCCTGGACGGATGTGAGATGAACGGCCACCGCTGGGTGTTCGTGGCGCCGGTGACGACGCTGGCGTTCAACCTCTCGGTCGAGGAGACAGCCACCGGGAAGAGGTGGGTGCACCGGAATCCGCGGGGCGGCGTGACCGCGGAGGCGAGGAGCGATCTGACCGCCTTTCCGTGCGGGCCGGCGGTGGCTTCATCGGCGTCCTTGACGTGGCCCGGCGCTTCCTTTGCGGCGGCGTTGCCGGGACCCATGGCGGACATCCGGTACGCGGTCGCCGGTGCGACCGCGGATTGCGCGCCCCGGCCGGCGACGACCCTGGGCGGCGGCTTCACGGTCAGCATGTGCGTCGAACACGAGAGAGACGGCGAAGTGGTCGTGACGCAGGCGCGGGACTACGGCCTGAACTCCAGCCAGTCCGCCCTGCTGTACTTCTTCGAGCGCGACAACGCGGAGGTGCTGGTCAAGGTCCTGGACGGGTGCGCCGTCAACGGCCACCGCTGGGTATTCGCGGCACCGGTGACGACGCTCGGGTTCAACCTGTCGATCGAGCCGCCCGGCGGCGGCGCCGCCTGGACGCACACGAACAGCCTCGGCCGGACGGCTTCGGCGAGGAGCGACGCCGAGGCGTTCCCCTGTGGCGACGACGAGCAGCCGGGAGGCCCGAACTCCTTCACCGGTCAGGTCGTCGGCCATCGGGGCGCCCGGCCGGACGTCGAGGTGCTGCTGACCGCGAAGGGTGTTCTCCGGGTCGCGACTCCGGACTCCTTCGGCCGTTTCCGGTTCGACGACCTCGCGGCCGGCCGTTACGCCGTCAAGGTCCACGCGGGCGGTCACCGCACGACGGCGGCTCGCATGGTCGACATCCCGTACGACGGCCGTACCGAACCGTTCGACCTGACGCCGATTCCCACGGACCCGTTCGTCTTCCACTGGGAAGAGGACCAGAGCACGGCCGGCACCGAGTACTCGGCGGCCGTCAACCGGCCGCACGAGATCGAGTTCGAGGACGAGCCGGTCAGGGTGGCCGACAACTCGTCGGCGAACGTCCTGGCTCACGACTACAACATGCTGCTGGTGGACTCCGACGAGGCTTCGTGGTCGCAGGAACACGCGTGGCGGCTGTTGACGACGATGCGTTCCATTCCGCAGGAGACGAGGGACCCGTACCGAGCGCAGTCGCTGGTGGCTTCGCAGTGGCTGCTGACGCCGAGGTACCTGGAGGGCGACATCGAGGTGCGGACCGACCGGCCTTCTCCGGTGGTCCTGGTTTCGGAAGCCGCCTTCGTGAACGCGAATCCACGCGTGGCGACCGTGGACGGCAAACGGGGAATCTGGTTCTCGAAGCGGTTGCACCATGCCCTCGTGCGCTACGTGACGGACAACGGCCGCGACGTCGACGCCTACGAGAGGATCTTCGAGAAACGCTACGGCGTCACGACGGAGATACGCGACTACGCCTCCCTGACCTGGCCGACCGGCAACGAGGGCGCGGGCCGTTTCCAGCGTTTCCACCCGGAGGAGATCGTGACGCTGCTCAACATGCTCGAGGAGTTTCCGAGCGGCATGCGCAAGACGCAGGGTCTCACGCATCTCGTTCGGCGCCTCGACGGCACGCCTCATCCCCTGTACCCGGGAGCACCGGCCGTCGCCTGGCCGGACGCCGGCTACGTCGAGTTCATGGACACGGCGTTTCTTTCGTCCGACGTCGACCACATCCACCGCCTGGTGATTCACGAGAAGGCGCACTTTCTCTGGGCTCACGTCTTCGACCAGCGGACCCGCGACGACTGGGCCCGGGTCGGCGGCTGGTACGAGGATCCACAGAGTCCGTCCGGCTGGTCCACCACGAAGACGACGGAGTTCGTCTCCGCCTACGCGCACCTGAAGAACCCGAGGACATGGCGGAAACGATCTCCTACTTCATCATCGAGCCGGACAAGCTCAGATCCCGGTCGGTCGCCAAGTACGAGTTCGTGCGAGACCGGATCATGCAGGGGAACCTGTATCTCTCCCGGATCCGGGAGGACCTGACGTTCCAGGTGTACAACCTGTTTCCGGACTACGTGTTCCCCGGCAAGGTCCGCCGCGTCGACATCAGGGTGACGGGCGGAGCCAGGGAAGACAAGGAGTTCCGCATCGAGGTCGAGCTGCATGCGCTCGACCGGGATCTCGAGGGCGCGAGCCACGCGCTAGTACGGGTAAGCAGCAGTATCGGTACGTTCTTCGATCTGTATCTCGATCCCGTGGACGGGAACGGCAGGAGAATCGAGCAGGGGACGGTTCTCGTGGGCACGAAGAAGCTGAACAGGCACAGCAAGGCGGGGTACTGGCGTCCGATCCAACTCAAGATCGTGGACAGGGCCGGCAACGAGCGCTTCCAGAGGGGCGACGATTTCGGGTGGAAGCTCTACGTCGACAACTTCCTCGAGGACTGGGTGCCGCCGGAGTACGTTCCCGGCACCGCCCGTCTCGGAATGGGCCGCGAAAGAGTGGTGGAAGGCCGCGTCGTTCAGTCGATCGAGGCGACCTGGGAGGTGAGCGAGAACAACGCCATGAGGGAGAACGGGGCGTGCTATGCGTCAGTCAACGACGAGGTTCCCACGACGTATCGCCTGCAGGAGTTCGGCCACTTTCGGCCCGCCGAGAAGCTGTGCAGGGTGGTCTTCCTCATGCCTGACTACATGCCGTCTTCGAGGTACTCCCTGAACTACATCAACATGGCCGATCAGGGCGGCAATTGGAATGGAGCCAGGTTTACCGAGGAAGCGAGGGATGAGAAGCCTCAACGAATCCGGGTCCGTACTTCCAACCCGGACATCGAACCGCCCGAACTCGACCTGAACAGGATGCGGGTCGACGCGGAACCCACGAACCCTGAACAGCCGAACGGCGAAACGATCGTGAGGTTGAGTATTCGCATCCGCGACAACATCTCGGGCTACACGCAAGCATCGATCCGCTTTCTCGATCCGCAGGGGATCACCCACCACGTCTGGGCGTATGACGACGAGAGAGACCTCGTCTTTGGGCTCAACGATCCCACCAGGTGGAAGGAGCACACGATCGTGCATGTCCTGCCGCCCGGCTCGGCGCCGGGAACCTGGGGCGTTTCCAACATGGCGCTCTACGACAGGGCACGCAACCTCGTTCACCACGACTTCACGGAAGTGATCCACTTCGAAGTGGACTGAGGCGACGGGTCGGGTTAGTCAGACCTCGCCCGGTTTGGGCATCCGGTAGCCGACGCCGCGCTCGTTGAAGATGTAGGTCGGGTCGCTCGAGTCGTCGCCGAGCTTGGTCCGCAGCTTCTTGACGAAGGCCCGGACGAGTTGCGGCTGGGCGTAGCCCCGGCCGCCCCACACCCGGCGCAGCAGGGCTTCGTAGGTCGTCACGTGCCCGGCGTTCACGGAGAGGACCCGCAGCAGTTCGTACTCGGTGGCGGTCAGCCGCACGGGAACTCCGTCGACCGTCACGCGGCGGCGGGCGCGGTCGATGGACAGGTTGCCGAGCACGAAGGGACCGGGCTCGAGCCGCTTGCGGAGCGCGACCCCCACTCTCGCGGTGAGCTCCGTCGGGGAGAACGGCTTGACGATGTAGTCCTCGGCGCCGGCCTCCAGGGCTCTCGCCACCGTCTCGTCCCGGCCGTAGGCGGAGATGAAGATGACGGGCACGTCGGCCAGTTCCGGCAGGCGCTGCAGCAGTTCGATGCCGTCCGTTCCGGGCAGGACGAGGTCGAGCAGGACGAGGTCCGGCCGTTCCGTCCTGAGGAGACGGGGCAGTTCACGCGCGTCGCCGGTGACGATCGGTGCGTAGCCTCGGGAGGCGAGCGCGTCCCGGGCGAAGCGGAGCGCCTGAGGGTCGTCGTCCAGCACGAGCACGCGCGGTCGGACGCCTCCGCGCCGGGCCCCTTCGGAGGTGGCCGCGGCGAGGGCTTCGGACGCCTCGCCGTCGGCCGGCTCTTCCACCGCGGGGATCGTGAACCTGATCCGGGTTCCCTGACCCTGGCCGCCGCTCTGGGCGGAGATGCGGCCGCCATGGGCCTCCACGAGCCCCCTTGCAGATCGCCAGACCCAGGCCCGCGCCCAGGCTCCCTTCCCCGCCGACCACGCCCGCGTGCTTGCTGAACAGGTGCGGCAGCAGGTGCGGGGGAACGCCGCTTCCCGCGTCCGCGACGATGACGGCGACGTGGTGTCCGTCCAGAGCCGCCTCGACCCGGATGGGCGACGACTCGGGAGAGTGCCTGGCCGCGTTCGACAGCAGGTTGTTCAGCACCTGGACGATGCGCCGCGCGTCCGCCATGACGCGCGGCAGGTCCCGCGGCAGGTCGAGGCGTACCGCGTGCCGCCCGCCGCCGCTCGCGAACGCGCTCCTTGCCCGTTCGACGAGGACGGTCAGGTCGACGGGCTGGGGCGCGACGGACAGCGTGCCGGACTCGAGGCGGCCCACGTCGAGCAGGTCGCCGATCAGGCCCCGCATGTGGTCGGCCTGGTCCTCGACGATCCGGAAGAACTGCACCATCTCCGACCGGTCGAGCTCCTCGGAGGCGCCCAGCACCGTGGCCGCCGAACCCTTGATCGAGGTCAGGGGGGCGCGGAGCTCGTGGCTCACCATGCTCAGGAACTCGGTCCTCAGCCGCTCGATCTCGTCGAGGTGCGCGAGATCCTGCATGGTGACGACCATGGACTCGGGCTCCCCTTCGGCGGAGCGGATCGTCGTGGCGTTGACGAGGGCCCTGACGCCGCGGCCGTCGGCGACCGAGAGCACGACCTCCTCGGCGCGCAGCGCGGGCGCGTCGTGGATCAGGCGGGACATCGGGACTTCGCGGCCGTCGGCGAACCGGCAGACGAGGATCTCGATCAGTTCCTCCGGGGGCCTCCCGGGTGGGGCCAGGTTCTCCACCAGTCGCCTCGCCTCCCGGTTGAAGGTGGTGGGAGCGCCGGTGGAGAAATCGAAGACGACGACGCCCACCGGCGACGTCTCGACCAGCGCCTCCACGCTGGCGCGCGACCGCTGTTCGTTGCGATGGGTGCGGGCGTTGGCGATGGCCGTCGCCGCCTGCGACGCGAACAGCACCAGCACGTCCTCGTCCTCGTCCGAGAACTCGAGTCCGCCCCGCTTTCCGCCGAGGAAGAAGCTGCCAAGGTACGTGCCCCGGTGGCGCATCGGCGTTCCCTGGAAGGTCTTCGCCGGCATGAGATCGGCGGAGAAGCCGAGCGAACGGATGTAGCTCGGCAGGTCCGCCAGGCGGAGCGGCGAGGACAGGTCGCGCAGGTGGTCGAAGAGCTGCGGTCCCTCCGGTAGCCAACCCTCCATCTGGCGGTGCTGCTCGGGAGTGAAGCCGGCGGAGACGAAGTCGCGGGGCGTTCCGGCGTCGTCGATCGTCGTGATGACGCCGTAGCGGGCGTTCGTGAGCTCGCAGGCGCTGTCGACGATCTCCTGAAGGACGGTGGCTTCGTCGAGGCTCGCCGTGACCCGCAGCGCGGCGGCGCTGAGCCTGGACGTCCGGTCGCGGAGCGCCGCGATCTCGCGATTGTGCTCGTCCGGTACGGGCATGTTCACGGAGGTTAACGAACCCGGTCACGAAATGAACGGGAAGTTCACCTTACTTGTCTAGGCTGCCGGTGGTTGTTGACTTTCCTGGGAGGAGTGCCGATGCGGACACTCTCCGTCGTGAGTTTCCCACTGCTCGTACTGCTGCTCGTCGGCGCGCCGGCGGCCGCGGGCGACGTCACGTTCAGTCGCGACGTGGCGCCGATCCTCAACCGGCACTGCGTGGGTTGTCATCGAGCCGGCGAGATCGCGCCGATGTCGCTGGCCACGTACCGGGAGGCGCGGCCCTGGGCGCGGTCGATCCAGCGCGCCGTGACGAGCGGCGCGATGCCGCCCTGGTTCGCGGCGCCTGCCGTGGGCGAATGGGCGAACGACCCGACGCTCTCCGAGGAGGAGATCGGAACGATCGTCGCCTGGGTCGAACGGGGCGCGCCGCCCGGGGATCCGAAGCTCATGCCCGAGCCGCCCGAGTTCACGGAAGGCTGGCAGCTCGGCGAACCGGACTACGTGATCGAACTGCCGGAGGTCACCGTACCGGCCGATGGTCCCGACCTGTTCCTGAACCAGTTCGTGACGCTCGACATCCCGGAGCGCCGCTGGATTCGCGCGGTCGAGTTCCGGCCAGGCGCGCCCCGGGTGAACCACCACCAGCTCGCCTTCAAGGCGGACTTCACGGGCATGGTGGAGGACGGCGTGCCTCTTACGCCCCAGGGAGCGTTGCGGGCGAGCGGCTCGGTCGACGGCCGTGGCTACTTCAACGTGCTGGCGATGTGGGGCGCCGGGACCGCGCCAACCGAGTTCCCGGAGGGCGCCGGGCGCTGGATCGAACCGGGCGCCGTCGTCGTCATGAACCAGCACTACCACCCGAACGGCGAAGAGCAGACCGACCGGACGCTCATCGGCCTCCACTTCGGCGAAGGCGAGCTGCGCTCGGAGATCCAGGCCGTGATCGCCGGCGAGATGGAGTTCCTGATTCCGGCGGGCGTGCCCGACCACCGGGTCGAGTACCGGCACGAAATCGCGCGCGACTCGATGATCGTCTCCTACCTGCCGCACATGCACCTGCGGGGGAAGCGGATGTCGTACACGGCGCGCTACGCGGACGGCGACTCGGAGCTGCTCCTGCATGTGCCCGAGTACGATTTCAACTGGCAGCTCTTCTACTACCCGGAGAAGCCGAAGCTCGTGCCGGCGGGGACCGTCATCGAGATCGTCGCCGTCTACGACAACTCCGAGGCGAATCCCAACAACCCGGATCCGACCCGCGATGTCGGCTTCGGGCTTCAGTCGACGGACGAGATGATGTTCGGCTTCTTCGAGCTGGTCGAAGTGGACGGCGGGCCGTAGAGGGGCAACGAGCGCTGCCGGTTGCCGCAAGACCGACGCGCTCTCTACGGCCCGCCGATTCACCGGGCCTCGGCATGGTCCGGCCGCTGCAAAGGGGGCCGGCGCGTGATCTCGGCCGCTAGTCCCGCCGAGTCACTCGCGAGGCAGGCCGGTGAGCGTGGCGCGGACCCGCTGATTCAGCCAGGCGCGGATACGGCGCCACAGGCCGATGAGTCGGTCAAGCAGGTCCGGCTTCACTTACACCGCCTTCCTCTATGGGACGATGACGCGGCAGCCAGGCTCCGACCGAACCTGGCTGAGGGAGTACGAGCGTCGTTCGTCTAGAGTGTAGCTGCCCGCAGCCCGCTGCCGGAAAGGAGGCACGCATGTCCCTGCTGATTCGTAACGGACGCGTCATTACGGCGGTGGACGACTACCACGCCGACATCTTCGTCGAGGACGAGACCGTCTCGTTGATCGGCCGCGACCTGGAGGTGGAGGCGGACCGGACGATCGACGCCGCCGGCCGCCTGGTCATCCCGGGCGGCGTCGACCCGCACACCCACATGGACATGCCGTTCGGCGGCACGACGAGCGCCGACGACTTCGAGACCGGCACCCGGGCTGCCGCCTTCGGCGGCACGACGACGATCGTCGACTTCGCGATCCAGACCAAGGGGCACTCGACCCTCGAGGGGCTCGAGACCTGGCACGAGAAAGCGGCCGGCAAGGCGGGCATCGACTACGGCTTCCACATGATCGTCACCGACATGGAGGACGACCGGCTGTGGGAGATGCGGCGGCTGGCCGACGAGGGCGTGACCTCCTACAAGATGTTCATGGCCTACCCGGGCGTGCTCTACGTGGACGACGGCACGCTGTTCCGGGCGATGCGCAAGGCCGGGGAGGACGGCACCCTGGTCTGCATGCACGCCGAGAACGGGATCGTCATCGACGAGATCGTGAAGATCGCGCTCGCAGAGGGCAAGACGGCTCCGAAGTACCACGCCCTGACCCGGCCCACGCGAATGGAGGCGGAGGGCGTCCACCGGTCGATCGCGATCGCCGAAGTGGCCGGCGTGCCGGTCTACATCGTCCACCTGAGCTGCGCGGACGCGCTCGAACAGGTGACCCTGGCCCGCGACCGCGGCGCCCAGGTGTTCGCGGAGACCTGCCCGCAGTACCTGTTCCTGGATCTCAGCCACTACGACCACGACGACTTCGAGGGCGCCAAGTACGTCATGACGCCGCCGCTGCGTGAGAAGTGGAACCAGGAACACCTGTGGCGGGGACTCGGCTTCGGCGACCTGCAGAGCATCTCGACCGACCACTGCCCGTTCTGCTTCAAGGACCAGAAGGTCCTGGGGATCGACGACTTCAGCAAGATCCCGAACGGCGGCCCGGGCGTCGAGAACCGGATGAGCCTGGTCTACAACGGCGGCGTGGTGGGCGGCCGGCTTTCGGTCAACAAGTTCGTCGAGCTGACCTCGACCGCGGCCTCCAAGCTGTTCGGACTGTTCCCGAAGAAGGGGACGATCGCCGTCGGCAGCGACGCCGACATCGTCGTGTTCAACCCGGATCGGCGGGAGACGATCAGCATCGACAATCCGCATACGCACCACATGCGCGTGGACTACAACGCCTACGAGGGCACCGAGGTCCAGGGGGTTTCGGAGATCGTGATCAGCCGCGGCCGCGTGGTGGTCGAGGACAACATCTGGCATGGGCGGGCCGGCGGGGGTAACTTCATCAAGCGGGGGCTGTTCGGCGGCCCGTTCTAGCCTTCGGCGGCCCCCGGAATGCCGGCCGGAAGGCCGGCGCACCCACGGAGAAGCGATATGAGCAGAATGTTGAAGTCCGGTCTGATCCAGATGTCGCTGCCGGCGGGCACCTGCGGCGACGGCGCGTCGGCCGAGGAGGTCGCCGCGACCGTCGAGGCGATGACGGCCAAGCACATTCCCTACATCGAAGAGGCGGGCCGCCAGGGCGTCCAGGTTCTCTGCCTGCAGGAGGTGTTCAACACGCCGTACTTCTGCCCCGGCCAGGACTCGAGCTGGTTCGCGGCCGCGGAGCCGGTGCCCGGACCGGCGACGGAGCGGATGGCGGAGTACGCGCGGCGCTTCGGCATGGTGATCGTCGTGCCGGTCTACGAGCGGGAGACCGCCGGGATCCTCTACAACACGGCCGCCGTCATCGACGCCGACGGCAGCTACCTCGGCAAGTACCGCAAGACCCACATCCCGCAGGTGGCCGGCTTCTGGGAGAAGTACTTCTTCCGCCCGGGCAACCTCGGTTACCCGGTGTTCGACACCGCCTTCGGCCGGATCGGCGTGTACATCTGCTACGACCGCCACTTCCCCGAGGGCGCGCGGGCCCTGGGCCTCGCCGGCGCCGAGATCGTCTACAACCCGTCGGCCACCGTCGCCGGCCTCTCCGACCACCTGTGGACGATCGAGCAGCCGGCCCACGCGGTCGCGAACGGCTACTTCATGGGCTGCATCAACCGCGTCGGCACCGAGAAGCCGTGGGACCTGGGTTCCTTCTACGGCAGCAGCTACTTCGTCAGCCCGAGGGGCGAGATCATCGCCCAGGCGTCGAAGGACCGGGACGAACTCCTGGTGGCGGACCTGGACCTCGGGATGATCGACGAGGTGCGCTCGGTGTGGCAGTTCTACCGCGATAGAAGGCCCGAGGCGTACGACGGGCTCGTCGAGCCGTAGCTCGAGCGCGAAAGCCGCTCGGGTCGAGTCCGGAACCAGGTTCCGGGGCCTCGATTCCGTCTAGGTCACCAGGGACGGGCCATGTCACGTTACGATCATCACATAGGTGAGAGGCGGGGATTGCGATGAAGGAAGCCGACGTCACGATCGACAACATCGGGCGCGTCGTCGCCGACCTGAACACCGAGATCTGCGAACTGCGGGAATGGCGCATCCGCGTCGACGAACAGACCAAGCATGTCGCCATGAAGGAGGACTTGGCCAACCTGCGAGTCTGGATGATGGCCACCACCCTCACGGTCGGCGGCCTGATTGTCGCTGCGATCAAGCTCATTCCTTGACTGAGAAGCGACGACCGAACATGACCACCCCCCACGAAGAGCGCGGCGAAGCGCCAACCCTCGAGCGGTTGCGGGAGCTCACCCGGGACATTGAGGCGATCACCGAGAGTGTCAGGGAGCTCAGGGAGTCTCAGAAAGAGACAAGCGAGCAGATGAGGGAGACGGGCCGGTACATGCAGGAGACGGCCCGGCGGATGCGGGAGACGGACCGCCGCCTCAAGAAGGCGGAGGACCTCTTCACGACGCAGTGGGGCAAGCTGATGGAGAGCCTGGTCAGGGGCGATCTGGTCAGGTTGCTGGCTGGCCGGGACATCGGCGTTCGGAGTCTCGCGCAGCGGACACTGGAGCGGCGAGGCGGCGAGAGCTACGAGGTGGACATCATGGCGGTGAACGGCGAGGAGATCGTCGTGGTGGAGGTGAAGACGACGCTCCGCCCGGAGGACGTCGGGCGGTTCCGTTCCAAGCTGGTCCGCTTCAAGGAGTGGTGGCCCGAGTACCGCGATCGCAAGGTCTACGGCGCGATGGCCTATCTTCAGGCGTCGGACGAGGTGGCCCTCCACGCCGAGCGGCAGGGGTTCTTCGTCATCCGCGCCACCGGCGACAGCGCTTCGATCGTGAACGCCGAGGACTTCGAGCCGCGCGTCTTCGCCTGACCCTTGAGTCGCTCGGCGGCGTGACTTGCACTTCGCGGCTGCCGGCCTGGAGCTGGCCTAAACCGGCTGAAGTCGCCGGGGAGTAGACTGGCTGTTCCGTGCAGAACCGATCTTCCCAGTTGTCGGGGCCGATCCCCGCCAAGCCGGCGAGTGGTCGGTGGCGGCGATTCTGGCGACCGTCAACCGTCTCCGGCGACCGGCAGACCCCGGTTGGAAACCTGCCCTGGCGCGACCTGCTGAACCGCCGAGATGCCCTGATTCTCGACATCGGGCCGGCACGGGCGGCCGGCCACTCCGACGTGCTCCAGATCGCATTGATCGACACGACCGGCGCGGCTCGGTTTGCGGCCAGGTTTGCTGCTAAAGGGACGTCAGCCAAGGTCGTGCCCTGGTCCAGGGTCCACGACCCCCTCGTCCGTGCGCTGGAGGGCGCCGGCGTCGTTCTAGCCTGGGACGCCCCGTCGAAGGTGCGGCTTCTGGCCCGGACCGCCCGGAAGCACGGGCTGCCGCCACCCACGGTCCCGTGGCGCGACCTCCGTGCCGAGTACCGCAGACTGGGCTACCTGAACGACAGCCTGACCACCGCCGCGAGGCTGCACTCAGCCGGCGGTGTGATTCCGGGACCGTTGGCCTCGTGCTATCGGACGCTCGCGGTCATGGACGCCTGCAGCAAC
The DNA here is from genome assembly GCA_026707545.1 of Acidobacteriota bacterium. Lineage (NCBI taxonomy): Bacteria > Pseudomonadati > Acidobacteriota > Acidobacteriota bacterium. The sequence goes on from JAPOWR010000005.1 coordinate 260,405, forward strand.
TGAGCCCTAGCTCGCGCGGCTCTCGACGCGGACCTGGAGGCGCTTCATCATCTCGTGAAGCGTCGTCGGCTTGACCTTGAGGCGTTCGGCCGCTCGTTTCTGGACGCCGCCGCAGGCTTGCAGGGCCTTGACGATCAACTGCCGCTCGTAGGCGCTGACTGCTTCCTTGAAGGAGACGCCCTTGACGGGCAGCGTGTCGGGGGGCGGCAGCGTCGTGTCGGGGTTGCGGATGTTGCCCGGCAGCAGGTCGACGCCGATCTCCTCGCCGGTCGAGAGGACGACGGCTCGTTCGATCACGTTCTCGAGTTCGCGCACGTTGCCGGGCCAGTGGTGGGCCATCAGGAGGTCCATCGCCTCGGAGGTCAGCCGTCGCGGCTGCTTCTCGTTCTCGCTCGAGTAGGTGCGGAGGAAGTGTTGGGAGATCAGCGGGATGTCCTCGACCCGGCGGGACAGCGGCGGTAGCTGGATCGTGATCACGTTGAGCCGGTAGTAGAGGTCTTCGCGGAACTCGCTGTTCGCCACCCGCTCCTCCAGGTCCGCGTTCGTCGCCGCGACCAGCCGCACGTCGGCGCTCAGCGTCTCGAGCCCGCCAAGACGCATGAACTCCTTCTCCTGGATCACCCGGAGCAGCTTGGACTGTGTGTCCGGAGGGATGTTTCCGATCTCGTCGAAGAAGATCGTGCCGCCGTGGGCGACCTCGAACAGGCCCTTCTTGTGCGAGACGGCGCCGGTGAAGGCCCCCTTGACGTGGCCGAAGAGCGTGCTCTCGAGGAGTTCGCTGGGCATCGAGCCGGAGTTCACGGTGACGAAGGGACCGTCCCGGCGTTTCGAGTTGTTGTGGATCGACTTGGCGACGAGTTCCTTGCCGGTTCCGCTCTCGCCGCGGATGAGGATGTTGCTCTTCGACGGCGCCGCCCTGCGGATCAGATCGAAGACCTGCCGGATCGACCGGCTCTTGCCGATGATCTTGTCGAAGCCCTGCCGCTCGCGCAGTTGCTCCTTCAGGTCGCGGTTCTCGGCGGTCAGCCGGCGGCGTTCGAGACCCTGGCGGATGGTCAGCCGGACCTCTTCGTTCTTGAACGGCTTGGGCAGGTAGTGGAAAGCGCCCTCGCGCATTGCCTCGATCGCCCCCTCGATCGAGGAGTAGGCGGTGATGATGACGACGACCTGGTCCGGTTCGCTCTGCCGGATCCGGCGCATGACCTCCTTGCCGTTCATGTCCGGCAGCATCAGATCGAGCAGCACCAGGTCGATCTCCTCCTGGGCAAGCACGGTCAGTGCTTCCTGGCCCGAGGCGCAGCAGATCGGGTGGTGCCCCTCCTGCCGGATCAGGGCGGTGAGAACGTCCTGCAGGACTTCTTCGTCGTCGACGACGAGGATGTTCATGGTGAGATCATCTGCGGCAGCCGGACGGTGAATCGGCACCCGGTGGGCTCGAGGTTGGCGGCGGTGAGGTCGCCGCCGTGCCGGCGCACGATCTCCTGGCTGATCGAGAGACCGAGGCCGGTGCCGCCGCTGGCCTTGCGAGTGGAGAAGAAGGGCTCGAATACACGTTCAAGGTGCTGTTCGCGAATCCCGGGGCCCGTGTCGTCGATGAATACGTTGATCTGGCCGTCCATGTTTCTCACGGCGAGCGTGATTCTCCGCGTTTCGCAACCGGCTTCCGTCATCGCGTCGACGGCGTTTGCCATCAGGTTGGCGAGCACCTGGCCCAGTTCGGTGTCGTTACCCAGCACCCAGACCGTCTCGGCGGGGTCGAGGTCGACCTGGACTTCGACGCCCGTCTCGGCGAAACGTTCGGCGAGCATGTCGCAGCTCTCCTGGATGACCGCCCCCATGTCGACGGCGACGGGTTCATGGCGCCCGCGTCGCGCGAAGTCGAGCAGCGTGTTCACGATGCGGGCGGCGCGGAACGTCTGGCGCTCGACCTTGCGCAGCAGGCGCCGGCGCGGGTCCCGGTCGGAGGTTTCGGCCAGGAGCATCTGGGCGTAGCTCGAGATACCCGTCAGCGGCGTGTTCACCTCGTGCGCGACCCCGGCGGCCATCGCGCCGATCGCCGCCAGGCGCTCGTTCTCGGCCAGTTTCCGCTTCATCGCCTCGCGTTCGGTGATGTCGTGCGCGACGACGACGCGATGTCCGTGGGGGGCGCCCAGGAACTCGGCCACCGACAGTTGCAGGTGCTGTCCGCGCTCCTGTGAGTCCTCGAACCGGACCTCGACCGGTGGGTCGCCCTGCTTCGGGAAGAGATCGAGCGGGATCAGGTCGCCGAGGGCCCGGCCTGCAAGGTCGGTCCGGTCGTGCTCGACGAGGGCCGCGAAGGCGCCGTTCGCGGTCACGATCCGGTTGGCGTCGTCGACGACGGCGATGCCGGCCGGGGAGGACTCGATGATCTCGTCACTGAACTGCTTGAGTTCGGAGACCCGGTCGAGCTGCCGCCGTCTCTGTTCGAGCAGTTGAGCGTTCTCGATCGCCAGCGCCGCCTGATTCAGCAGTTGACGAACGAGCGCCAGGTCGTCGCTGGACAGCGGCGCGCCGCCGGTGTGGTGGCCGAGATACAGGAGGCCGACCTGTCGTTCCCGCACCGTGAGCGGGAAGACGTAGTGATACCCGAGGACCGACAGCCGCATCGGGCTTCGCTCCGCGGTGTCGGCGAGCGGCGCTGGCGCGAGCAGGAAGTGGGGTTCGCTCCAGATCGAGGCGTCCACGTCGCCGAGTTCCAGGGAGGGCGCCTCCGGTTCCTCCCTGACGGCGACGAGCCGATCTCCTTCGACCAGGAACAGGTTGCCCTGCTCCAGGTCCAGCCCCTCTTCGAGTTCCCTCAGGAGGCTCGACGCCAGCCGGCCGAGGTCGCGTTCGTGGAGGAGTTCTTCACCCAGTCGCTCGAGCGCGCGGCGGCTCTGCTGCGCCCGGTACTGGAGCCGCTGGAGGCCCGCGCCGATGCCCTGCCGGACGGGGATCGAGAGGGTGCCGACGACCAGGAGGGCGCTGGCGTTGAGGAAACCTCTCGCGACGACCATGTCCTGAGGAACGCCGCGGCGGATGAGCAGGCTGAGCAGTGAGAACCCGAGCACGGCCAGGAGCACGGTGAGGGCGTAGGTCGCCACGTCGCGGGCGATCACGGCCACGTCCCAGAGCCGGTAGCGCAGCAGGGCGTAGGCGAAGCTCAGCGGGACCAGGGCCAGGGGCACCGTGGCGGCGACGCTCAGCCAGGCGGGCGCCGGGAGCTCCAGGGAGAAGGGGACGACGTAGAGCAGCAGGAACGGCAGGTAGCCGCCGGCGACGCCGAAGGCGATCCACTGGGTCTGCCGGCCCTGTTCCCAGCCGTGACGCGACAGCAGGCTGCGACCGAGGACCGCGGCCGCCGCCAGCGCGAACAGGGTGAGCAGGACGAGTTCGATGCGGTCCTGCTGCTGCATGGCGGCGGCGCTCAGTCCGCCGGTCAGCCTGCCGCTGCCGAAGATCTGGTCGAGCTGCACGACCAGCAGTGCCGTGGCCGGCAGGTAGAGCCAGGGAATCGCGCGACGCAGCCAGCGCGCGCGCGGCCGCGTCGGGAACACGAGGAAGAAGTGCAGGGTGAGCGGAGGCAGCAGGAGACGGCAGACGCTGTCGACCAGGTAGAAGACGCGGTCGATGCCGTCGAACGGAGCGAGCGGCGTCAGCAGGTAGACGGCGGCCGACGCCAGCGTCCAGAGGTGGAAGAGCAGGATCGGCCGGCTGCGCTGCCGGCTCAGCGTGTAGAGACCGATCAGCAGGTAGGCGATTCCGGTCAGGGCAAGGACGATGTAGGCCCAGTCCAGGGTCACTCCGGGCAGGCGGTGGCTGGCCGAAACCAGTTCGTCGCCCCGCAACACCTCCAGGTCGCTCTCGCTGCAGCAGCGCAGCAACCGGTCCAGCTCGTCGGCCGACAGCGCCCGCTCGCCGTTGACCAGGACGATGATGTCCCCGACCTCGAGGTCGGACGCCTCGTTCGCCGACACGACGCTCAGGCCGCTGTCTGTCGCTTCGGCCACAAGACCGGTCGTCTGGAAGGAGGCCACCTTGCGGCCGACGGAGAACCCGCCCAGGCCGACGACCAGGATGGTCAGCAGGAGCAACGCCGCGGTCAGTCCGAGTCGGGCCGGTCGGGACTCGATGCGCATCGGGGATCTGCTCGCTCCAGGGTGTGGCTTCTGCGTCTCAGGGTGGACCCGGAAGGGTCCGCTCCGGGGGCCGATTCAGTATGTCGCAAGCACGTGCTGTGCCATCTGGAATCGGCGCTTGGCCCTTGATTCTAGGGCAAGTTAGGCGCGGCGGAGCCCGCCGGCGGTTCAATCTGTTGGTTCGGCGTCAGTTTCTTGAACCGCGCCGTCCGCGCGACGGCGCCGTCCAGCCTGCCGGATCCGAACTCCTAGAAGCGGACCGCGATGCCGGCCAGGACGCGGCGGCGGAGCTGATCCGGATCCTGGGCGGCATCGATCGGGACGTGACCGCGGCTGAGCTGCATCTCGAGCTGCAGGGCCCAGTTCTGCAGCCCCGTGACCCAGGGCAGGTCCTGGGTCAGCGCGATCCGGATGCGTTCCAGGGAAAGCACGGTGTCCGCGCCGGCGGGCCGGAAGTCGGCCGGGTCGTGCGTCAGGGGCGTGAGTTCCTGCTCGACCCAGCGATAGGCGATCAGGACGCCTGTGGAACTGCGTTCGAACTGCGTGTCGGCGCTGGCGACGAGGTAGCGAACCTCGTTGCGGAGGCTGCCGTCACCGTGTGCCGTCCGTAGCATGCCTCCTCCGCCGGCTGCCGCCGAGGAACTGACGCGGGTCAGGATCTTCTCGCCGAGACGCTGCTGGAGACCGAACTGGAATTCCTCGACCTGGTCGCCCTCGACCAGCAGCAGGCTCTCCAGGCGGTCGAAGACGTCGCGGCTGAAGTAGAGGCGGGCGTTGTCGGCGAATTGCCGCCGGTTGACGCCGAAGTCGACGCGGTGGTCCCCGTCCGATGCACCGAGGCGCCGGCTGAGCTTCACGCGGTAGCAGTGCTCGTAGGTCGTGCTGCAGTTCTCGTCGTCCTGGTACTGCACGGGCAGGAAGTCGCGGAACAGTAGCGGTTCGGAGTCGACCCGCTGGCTCGCGGCGATCTCGGCCAGCCAGCGGGATCCCAGTTCGACCACGAAGCCGGCCTGCGGCGTGAAGGAGAGGCTGCCGTCGGACAGGGTGCTGAACATCCCGTACTCGAGGATGACGGTTGGCTGGATCTCCCAGTCGCCCTGGCCGAAGACGTCGAACCGCTGATAGGAGGCGTCCCCCCAACTGGAAAGCCGGCCGTTGCCGTAGGCCTGCCGTTCGCGGTAGCTGATGCCCGCCTCGAGGGACGTGCTGGCGGTGAGCTGGCGTTCGTAGGCGCCGCGGAACTCCAGCGTGGTCGAGGACATGGGCGAGTCGATCGCCGCCAGGGCCTGGCTCTGGACTCCGCTAGGTCCGGCGTAGAGATCGCCGAAGCCGTGGTGGAAGTTGTTGTCGGCGGTGTACCGGGCCTCGAAGTGGGTGTCACCGGCGCCGGCGGCCTGCTCGAGCCGCACGCCGTAGCTGTCCAGGCCGGCGATCCCCGTGGGACCGAAGTCGTCCCAGGATCCGGCCTGGGGGCCCAGGAACCGGTGGCGCTGCGACGTGAACTGGATGTTGGAGCCCCGGTGGTTCACGTCGAGGGCAAACGCCTTGCTGTCGCCGAGCGGCTGCTCCGCCGTGCCGGTACTGCGGAACGCCTGGCGTTTGAACTCGCGCAGGTTGGAGCGGAGGGCGAGCTGCGTTTCGCCGAACCTGCTGCGGAGGTCGAGCTGGCTGCCCAGCACGAGCGCACCGCCGGTGCCCGCATCTTCGATACCGGAGAGGGTCCGGAGCTCCGCTTCGAAGCGCTCCCGCTGAATCGCCGTCTCGAGTCCCCAGTCCTGGTCGTTCGCGATCGCCTCCGCGATCTGGATCTGGCGCAGCACGTCGCTGGGGATCCGGGCGCGGATCGACCAGAAGTCCTCTTCGTCGTCCTTCTTGCCGGCCTTGCCCGAGCGGCGGCCCAGCTCGAAGTCGAGCGACTGGACCGATTCGCTCGTGGTCCTGGTCAGCTCCGCCACGGCGGGCACGTAACCGGGACGGTGCGCGATGACCCGGTAGATGCCGGCCGGCAGAGGCTGGAAGGCGTAGCGCCCGAAGCGGTCGGTCGTCGTCTGCTGCTTGCTGCTGTCGGCGACGTCGTAGACGTAGACATGGGCGGCGGGGAGCGCCGCCTTGCCAGTCTGAACGCGGCCGACCAGGCGCCCGGCCGTCGGGTCGCCGAGGCTGGGCACGTCGAGGCCGGCCCGGACAGGCGCGGCGGCGAACATCGCGACCGCGGCGACCGGCACCAGGACCCCAGCCGAGAGCAGGCGCACTCGCGCCACGGTCGACCGGGAGTCGCCGGGATGGTTCCGGCAATTCATGTCAGCCATTCACTATAGCGGAAGAGTCGGGGGCCGGGTCGGGCGTTCGCGCCGGCACGAAGACGATGACCTCCGCGGCGCCCGCGGCTCGCAGGCAGCGGGCGGCCCGACCTGCGGTGGCGCCGGTGGTCACGACGTCGTCGACCAGGAGCACGACGCGGTCGTGGACATCATCGGGCCGGTGACAGCGGAACACGACATCGGTGTTGGCGAGCCGCTGGCGGCGGCTCCGTCCGACCTGGGGGCGGCCCAGGGTCCGCCGCCGCAGGACGGATCGGAGGGGGCGTTCGAGTTGCACGGCCAGCGGACGGGCGATCGACTCGGCGTGGTTTCGCCCCCGAACGAGCCGGCGGCGCCAGTGCATCGGCATCGGGACGATCAACTCCGCGCGGCGCAGTTTGATTCCCAGGACGGCGACGGCCTCGGCCGCGATGTGGCGCCCCAGGTAGTCGAGGCGCTGGTGCTTCAGGGCCAGGATGACCCGGTCGATCGGCCGCCGATAGGCCCACAGCCAGAAGAAGGAGTCGCAGCCCTCCAGGCGGCCGCCGGCCGCGGCGCCTCCGGGAGGAGGCTCCAGCAGGCGGTGGCAGTCCGGACACAGGCTCAGTTTCCGGCGGGCCGGGGCCCCGCAAGCGAGACAGACGCGCGGCAGGAGCAGGTCGACGCCGAACCCGATGACGCGTCTGGCGCCGCGAACGGCATGGCGGCCGAATCTCAAAGCCGCGGCGGACAGTACGTTTCGCAGCCGGGATCCGTAGAAGGAAGTAGGCAGTCTTCCGGTGGGTGGGCCGTTCTGGGTCATTCCTGCCGACAAGGACGAATTTCACCCGCCCTTCCATGGGTACCTGGCTGTCGACGGGTGCCGGTTGCTAGAGTGCCCGCCGCGAAGAACGAGGAGAACCACTTGACCGCATCGGATTCTCAGTCCCGGCCCCGGCGTAGCTGGCCGGGGGCGCCGCGCCCCGTCGTCCCGCTACTGGCGATCGTCCTCCTCCTGCTGGTCGGCGCGAGCACGGCAGGGGCCCAGGAGCGGTACAGCTACACCGTCACGCTCAGCCCCACGATCGGCGGCAGCTTCAGCGAGGGAACCGACAACAGCGGCGTCCAGGCGTCGTTCACCTGGCGCACGCAGCCGCGCACGGCGGTAGGCGTTCGCTTGGGCAGCATCAGCCTGAGCGGCGATCAGGTGGGTTCGCAGGCCAGTCCGACCTTCAAGTACGCGACGGTCGCGGGCGAGTACCGCTTCCAGGAGCTCTACTACCAGTCGGGCGTGTTCTTCGGCCTCGGCCTCTACCAGCTCGGCAACGGCGTCGAGTCCGAGGAGGGACCCGGTTTGACCGCGGGCGTCACCGGCGACTTCCCGATCAACAAGCGGCTCTCGGTCGTGGTGGAACTCTCCGGCCACTACGCCGACATCGACGCCGCCAGCACGTACGCTTCCGCCCATGTGGGCGTGGCGTACCAGTTCTAGGAGCCGCCGCCGGTCGAGGTGCCGGCTGCTACCGCCGCCAAACCCGTCGCGGACTCCGTGTTTGGCCCCAGCCCCCACCTCGTCAGGAGCTTGCACCTCAGCACTCAACTCGTTTGCGTTCTGCGGTGCAAGCTCCTAGACTTTCGCGCCGCCGACTCGTGGGGCCGTAGCTCAGTTGGGAGAGCGCTTGAATGGCATTCAAGAGGTCGTGGGTTCGACTCCCATCGGCTCCACCACCGCGGCGCAGCTTCCTAGCCTTCCGGGCGGGCGTTGTCGAGCATGGCGAGGAAGGCCTGCCGCTGCTCCCGCATCGTCGCTCCCGGGCCGACGGCGCGCAGGTACCAGGGGCCGCCCGGGGCCTCGATGATCGCCCCGTAGAGCGCTGAGTCGGGCAGGTCGGTCGTGGGGAAGCTGCCAATCGTGCTTGCCTTGACCGTTCCCTCCAGTTCGATCCAGGTGCGGCGCACTCCGTCGCTCTCGCGGCTCTGCGTGATTGGCGCCGGCGCGCTGGGGTCAAGAACGACCTGGCTCTTCCAGCGTTCGATGTTCGCGGCCGGGCCCCCGCCCCCGCCGGGCCCGAAGTAGTACGCGGAGATCTCGCCGGGGCCGCCCGAACCGGGGATCTCGGCCTCCAGCATGCGCATCTGCGACCTGGGCTCGAGACGGTTCCAGGCCGCCGGCAGCGCGATGACGAGACCGCTGGCGGTGATCGGCTCCCCGAGGTCCACCACGGCCTCCGTCTCCTGGGTGCCGGCGCCTCCTTCGGCCGGGGCGTCGGCCCCGCACGCCAGGAGCAGCAGGGTGAGGCCGAGAGCCGCTTCGCGGCGCCGCGGCAGGCCAGTCCGAGTGTTCATCGTCGCGCTCCCCGTGTGGTTTCTACTTGAAGCACCGAGGATATGCTGACTGGCGGAAGCGCTCGGGGGCTGGTGCCTCCTGCGGTCTTCAAAACCGTTGTCCGGGGCGTGATGCGTCACGGGGGTGGGTTCGATTCCCATGCGCTTCCGCCAAGGGCTCACCCGCCGGCGAGGGGCCGGGGGGCGGATTCCAGGGGCCGCTCGCGCTCGATCGGATGGTGGGGGTGTGGCGCTCGCTGCATTCCGCTCGCTCCGGTTGGGCGTCGTTGTGTGCAGTGGCGTCGGGCGTCGCTCGCTCCAAGCCCCCTGGTATCCGCCCCCCGGACCCTCGCCGGCTGGCGGGCGTTGGCGGTTGAGGGCCTCGACCCAGCCCCGCTTGTAGGGGATGGGATCCGCTGGCGCGAGGGATGGGGATCCGCTGGCCGCTACGGCGTGGCGGAGGTACTAGAGGTCTCGCTCTTCGAGGGGGTCGAGTCGCTGGACTTCTTGCCCGAGTCGGACGAGGAGTCGGAAGAGGCGGCCTTGCCGCTGTCGGCGTCGCCGTTCGACTTGCTGCCGTCGCCGTTGCCGTTGGCCTTGCGGGCGTAGTCGTTGACGTACCAGCCGCTGCCCTTGAACTGGAAGGCGGGGGCCGAGAGCAGCTTCTTCAGGCTGCTCCGGCCGCACTCGGGGCATTCCTCGAGGGGCGGGGCGGAGAACGCCTGGATCGCCTCCAGGGTGGCCTCGCATTCGGTGCACTGGTACTCGTAGAGAGGCATGGCCGGCGGCGGATTGTAGCAGTCGTTAGCAGTCTTTGCCGAGGACTGCCAGCTACGTCCACTCGAGCGTCGGCAGGACCTCGCAGGGCGCGCCCGCAGTTGCCGGGGCGCTGTGTTTCGGCACCCGGACGAGGCCGGCGCCGGCTCCGTAGGCGACCAGATCGTGGGAACCGAGCGGCGGCCTCGGTTCGACCAGCACCTCGGCGGCCTCCACGTGGAACCGGCAGGGGAGAAAACGGTCGCGCCACTTGGCCCCGGGCAGGTCGGCGGTGAGCCGGGCGGCGAGCGCGCCCCGCCAGTAGCTGTCTTCCGCGCCGGTCATGACCCGCAGCAGGGGCCGCACGAACAGCCAGTAGGTCACCATGGCCGAGGCCGGGTTTCCGGGCAGCCCGAACACCCATCCCCGGTCGTGGCGAGCCGCGACCAGGGGCTTCCCGGGCTGGATCGCGACCGCGTCGAAGAGGAAGCGGCAGCCCAGACCGGCGTCGCCAAGGACCTGCTCGACGAAGTCGAACTCGCCCATCGAGACGCCGCCCGAGATCAGGAGGACGTCCGATGTCAGGCCGCGTTCCACCCTGGTCCGCAGTTCGGCCGGGTCGTCCCGCGCGATGCCCAGCGAGCGCGTCTCGATGCCGAGCTGCGAGAGGGCGCCACGGAGGAAGTCCCGGTGGGAGTCGCGGAGCTGCCCCGGACCAGGTTCCACTTCGGCCGGCACGACCTCGTCGCCGGTCGAGAGCGTCGCGACCGTCGGCCGGCGGTAGACGGGCGCCTCGTGGATGCCGTGGGTGGCCAGCACGCCCGCGCCCCCCGGGGTCAGGAGCTCTCCCTTCGCCAGCAGCGGCCCGCCGGCGGCGGTGACCTCGGCCTGGCGGCGGATGTGCCTGGACTCGGGCACCGGTTCCACGATGCGAACGGCGCCGCCGGCGCCCGTGGCGGAGGAGTCGTCGAACTCGGTCTGTTCGATCGGAATCACGCGGTCGGCGCCGGCCGGCGTCGGTGCTCCGGTCATGATGCGCAGCGCCGCGCCGCTTCGAAGCTCCGCTCCTGGCGGGTCACCCGCGGCGACGATGCCGTCGACCGGCAGGACGGTTCCCGGTTCGACATCCCCGCCGAGGGCGAAGCCGTCCATCGCCGAGACGTCGTGCGCGGGAACGTCCACGGTGGCGGTCAGGCCGCCGGCCAGCACGCGGCCGACGGCGTCGGCGCGGCTCACCCGTTCCACCTCCAGCGTCTCCGCTTCGGCCTCGATGGCGGCCCAGGCTTCCTCGGGCGAGAGCATGCGGGCGTCTGTCTATCACCCGATCTGCGTCAGCGCCGAGTACATCGGCAGGTACATCGAGATGACGATGATGCCGATCACGATGCCGAGGATGCTGATCAGGGCGGGCTCGAGGAGCTTCATCATGCTGTCCACGTCGTTGTCGACCTCCTCCTCATAGAAGTCCGCGATGCGGGTGAGCATGGGGCTCAGGGTGCCGGTCTGCTCCCCCACGTAGACGATCTGGCAGAGCATGGCCGGGAAGATCCCGGTGCGGCGGAGCGACCGGTTGATCGGACGGCCCTGCTCGACCTCCCGGCGGACCGTGCGCAGGGCGCCGGCGACGACGACGTTGCCGGCGGCGTCGGCGGCGATCGACAGCGCGCTCAGGATCGGTATGCCCGAGGAGAGCAGGATCGACAGCGTGCGGCAGGTGCGCCCGGCGACGATGCGGAGCATCAGCTTGCCGGCGACGGGCAGGCGCAGCAGCAGACGGTCGGCCGCCATGCGGCCACGCCTGGTTCCGAGGAGCCGCTTCGCGGCGAACGCGGCCGCTCCCGCGAGCCCGACTAGGACGAGCACGTAGGCGCCGATGAACTGGCTGATGCCGACCACGATCCGGGTGAGGACCGGCAGGTCGCCGCCCATGTCGTCGAACAGGTGCTGAAACACCGGGATCACCTTCCACAGGATCAGGAAGACGACCGCGGCGGCCACGGTGAGAATGGCGACCGGGTAGGTCAGGGCGGAGCGCACCTGGTTGCGCAGCTTCGCGACCTTCTCGACGTGGGTCGCCAGCCGATCCATCACCGTATGGAGTGCGCCGCTGGCCTCGCCCGATGCGACCAGGTTGACGTAGAGGTCGCCGAACACGTGCGGGCGGCGCTTCATCGCTTCCGCGAGGCCCGAGCCCGCCTCGACCTCGGCACGCATCTGGAGAAGGGCCTGCCGCAGGCCGGGGTGCTGGCCTTCGACGCTCAGGATCTCCAGGCTCTGCAGCAGGGGCAGGCCGGCGTCGAGCAGGACCGCGAACTGGCGGCTGAAGACGGCGAGGGTCTTCGGGCCGACGCGATGACCGGGGCGCCACCAGACGGGACCGCGGGTCGCCCCGGGTTCGTCGCCCCCGGCCTGCGGGTCCGGTTCGAGGAACTCGTCGTCGTCGAGCCAGCGGGGGAGCACGGTCAACCGCCCCCGCCGCGCCGGCGGATGGTCCGCCTATTCGGTCTGGGCTTCGCCTTCGGCCGCGGCGGCTTGCAGGTCGTCCGAACTCCGGAGGTTCTCCAGGAGAACGAGAAGATGGTTATTGATCCGCGCCGCCGAGTCCGCCCGGTCGACGGGCGGATGGTCGTAGACCAGGGTGACGAGCCGGTTCTGCGTTGGATGGACCATGAAGAACCGGATCCGCTGGAGCGTCGTGCCGTCCCCGGCCTGGAAGCGGCCGCGGCTGTAGCGCGCGGGTCCGAACGGTCCGTAGAAGAGCGCTCCGCCGACGCCCAGGAACTCGCCTCCGGGCAACGCCTCGAACAGGGGAGTCTGCTCCTCCCTGAGGACATCGAGCGCGGAAACGTCCGCCAGTTCGATGCCGAAGTCGCTGGTTTCGCCGAGTTCGAACCGGACGGTGCCCGCGGGCCCCGCCGGCGTCTCCGTCGTCTCGATGAGCTCGCAGACGAGCTCGAACGGCCCGTCGCTCGCCTCGGCCTGCGCACAGCCTTGCGGCAGATCGACGAGGCCGATCCCCAGTTCCTCGAGGACGATCGGGCCGGTTGCCTCCGGTTCCGGCTCGCCTCCGCAGCCGATGTGTGCGATCGAGACACCTGTACAGACCAGGACGAAAACCGCGGCGCGGAACGCGTTCCGGAGCCGTTCGGGGGTCCCTGCGGCGGTGCTTCGACTGTGCCTGAGCATTGGAGGGACAGTACCATGCAGGCAACCGCCGACCTTGCGGAGGAAGCCGCCGTGGACAAGCCGATCGCCCGTGTTCTCAACCTGATCGACGACAGCGAACAGCGCCTCTGGAGCCTGACGCCGGACGAGGCCCGGCAGCGGTTGCTGCGCGGGCCCGAGGCGGTTCTGGGCATCGACGGATCGTTCGCGCTCGCGGCCCGCCGGGGGATCGACGTCGTGATGGCCCGCAGTCTGGACCGGCCGATGCGGTACTTCCTGGCGAAGGAGTCGTCGGGACCGATGCTGGTCATCGCAGGGCGGATCGACGAGATCAGGGATTGCCTTGAGGCCGAGGGCTACATCGACCAGTTCCATCCGACCTACACGCGGATGGTGCCGGCTCACCACGCGACGACCCTGCGCCTGGTCGGCTGTCCGGACCCGACCCCGACCCACGACCGGTTCTTCGATCCGCCGCGGGGCACGCTGCCACCCGATCTCGACGTGATCGGAGAGCGCTACGTCGAGGCGCTGATGTACGAGCTTCGCGGCTGGCTGGCCGCGCTGCCGGCGGAGCGGGGGCGGGATCCGATCGGGGTCTGCTTCTCGGGCGGCATCGACAGCGGCGCCGTGCTGGTGGGGCTCTGCAGGGCTTTGCTCGAGTCGGGCGAGAGCGCCGCGAGGCTGAAGGCGTTCACCCTCCGCGTGGGCGACGGCGCGGGGGACGCCGGGCAGGCGCGCGAGTTCCTGCGGCGCACGGGTCTCGAGATGCTGGGCGAGGAGGTCGAGGCCGAACCGTCGGCGGTCGATCCGCTGGCCGCCGTCGAGGTGATCGAGGACTACAAGCCGCTCGACGTCGAGTGCGCCGCGGTCGGCCTGGCGCTGCTGCGGGCCATTCGGGCGCGCTACCCCGACTGGCGGCTGCTGGTCGACGGCGACGGCGGCGACGAGAACCTGAAGGACTACCCGCTGGAGGAGAACGACGAACTGACGATCACCAGCGTGGTCGGCAACCCGATGCTCTACCAGGAGGGTTGGGGCGTCGACGCGATCAAGCACTCCCAGACCTACTCGGGAGGTCTGGGCCGGGCGATCGTCCGCACCCACGCGCCGGCGCGGCTGCTTGGCTTCGAGGGGTTCAGTCCGTTCACCCGGCCGGCGGTGATCGCGGTGGCGGAGGCGATCCCCTTCGACGAGCTGACCAGGGGTTCGCACCAGGCCCTGTACGACCTGAAGGGCGAAGTCGTGCGGAGGGGGATGAAGCGGGTTCTCGGCGTCGACTTCCCGGTCTTCCCCAAGCGCCGCTTCCAGGAGGGCGCGGCGTCGGCGGACGTGTTCACCGCCGCCTTCGACCGCCCGCCCGAGCAGTACCGCCGGCACTTCCAGTCGCTTTACGGGTAGCGGCGATAGCGGCGATGAGGGCGGGGTCCGGGCAGGCGCCACCGGCCTTCGATCCGGCCGCCGTGCGGGCCCTTCGACCCCCGCGCCCGGTGCACGATCCCTGGCGGTCCCAGGGTGTGACGGTCGAGCTGGAGCGGGGCCGCGATGGTGAGCTCCGGCCCTGGGCGACCGTGTTCCTGACCGGGGCCGAGTGTCCGTTCACCTGCGTCTTCTGCGACCTGTGGCGGTACACCACGCCCCGACCGACGCCGGAGGGCGCGCTGCCGGCGCAGTTGCGGGCGGCCCTGGAGGATCTGCCCGGCCTGCTCGACGAGGCGGGTCTCGAACGCTGCGACCGGCTCAAGCTGTACAACGCGAGCAACTTCTTCGAGCCGCGCGCGGTGCCGGAGGCCGACCTGGAACCGATCGCGCGGCTTGCCGACGCGTTCGAGCGGGTGGTCGTCGAGTGCCACCCGCGCCTCGTGGATGGCCGGGTGCGACGCTTCGGCGACCGGCTCCGGGGCCGTCTGGAAGTGGCGATGGGCCTGGAGACGGCGCATCCCGAGGCCCTGCCGCGGCTGGGCAAGCAGTTGACCGTGGAGCAGTTCGACCGGGCCGCGGCGCGGCTCCAGGCGGACGGCATCGGCCTGCGGGTGTTCGTGCTGGTCGGCGTGCCCTTCGTGCCGGCGGAGGAGCAGGCTCACTGGGCGGCGGCGAGCGTACGGCACGCGGTGAAGGTCGGTGCCCGCTCGGTGGCGCTGATCCCGGTACGGAGCGGCAACGGTGAACTGGAACGGCTGCAGCGGCTGGGCTGGTTCGAGCCGCCGGATCTGGCGCTGGTGGAGGAGTCGCTGGCGCGGGGGATGGAAGCGGCCGGCAGTCGTGCAGCGGTGCAGGTGGACCCCTGGGATCTCGGGCGCGTGGAGTCGGCGTGCGGCGCCTGCCGGGCGGCGCGGCTGGCGGCGATCCGGGAGATGAACCGGATGGGTGTGGCACTACGAACCGGGTGCGATGAGTGCTGCGGCTGAGCGGCGGGGAGGGGGTCGTATAGCGGCCACGACCGTGGCCCGGGCCAGAAGGCCCGGGTTACTCGGGGATACCGTCGAGCGGCGCGAGGTAGTTATTGCGGGTGGGGGTTTTGGGGGTTCTGTGCTGGGGCGGGCGCTTCACGCGCAGGGCCGGGACGTGCTGTTGCTGGAGCGCGGCCGCCACCCGCGGTTCGCGCTGGGCGAGTCCTCCACTCCGCTCGCCAATCTGGCCCTGGAGCGGCTGGCGGTGCGCTACGGCTTCGACGATCTCTGGGCGCTGGCCGCCCACGGGCGCTGGCGCCGCCGGTTGCCCGAAGTGGGCGGTGGGCTGAAGCGGGGATTCTGCTTCTACTCCCACCGTCCGGGCCGGGCCTTCGTGCCGGACACGGCCGGCAGCGGCCGCCTGGTCGTTGCCGCTTCGCCGGACGAGGAGGTGGCGGACAACCAGTGGCTCCGCGCGGACGTGGACCGCTTCGTGTTCGAGCGGGCGCGGTCCGAGGGCGTGGACTGCCGCGAGGAGACCGCGGTCGAGGTGCTGTCCATTCCGGATGAGCCGGAGGCCGGCCCGGTCCGGATCCGGGCGGGCGACCGTCTGGTCGAGGCCGGGCTCCTGGTCGACGCGACGGGCGGATCGCCTCTTGCCGGGCGTCTGGGCGCGCGGTCGCTGCGGCCGCGGCTGCAGACGACGCTGGTGTACTCGCACTTCGACGGCGTCGCTTCCTTCGACCGCGGCGACGACTGGCCGGATTCGCCCTTTCCCGAGCGCTGGAGCGCTGCCCACCACCTGCTGGAGGAGGGGTGGATGTACCAGCTCGCCTTCGACGACGCCTCGGTGAGCGCGGGCGTCCTGCTTCCGGAAGACCGTCCGGCGGCCGCCGCGGCGATCGAAGAACTCGGTGGCGGCGGTGCGGATGCGTCCGGGGCCGAAGCGGTCTTCGCCGGCCTGCTCGCTCGCTATCCCTCGCTGGCGTCCCAGTTCGCCGGCCACCGGCCTCTGCGGGACCTGGCGGCGCGGTCGGGCGTCGCCTACCGCCGTGACCGGGCCGCGGGCCCGGGATGGCTGCTGCTGCCTCACAGCTACGCCTTCGCCGACCCCATGTTCTCGACCGGCATCGCCTGGAGCCTGCTCGCCGTGGAACGGATCGCCGATCTCTGCCGCCGCGGGCTGCCGGCGCCGGCGGAGGTCGAAAGGTACGGCCGGCTCCTGGCCGTCGAGGCGGACCACATCGACCGGCTGCTCGTCGCCGCCTACCGGCTGATGAACGACTTTGAGGGCTTCACCGCCGCGGCAATGGCCTACTTCGCGGCCGCGAGCTTCGACGAGCTGCGGCAGCGGTTGCTCGACCCTCCGGAGGGGGGCTGGTGCTGGCTGGGTTTCCTCGGCGCGGACGAAGAGGTCCGCCGCCGGCTGTTCGAGGAGCTCGACGAGCGCTCGGCCGACCCGGTGACGGCGGGTGGGCTGGCCGGGCGGATCGGCCCGGCGATCGAGTCACGGAACCTGATCGGCCTGGACGATCCGAGTCGGCGGAACGTCTATCCGGTGGATTTGACCGACATGGCGCGCCGGCAGGACCGGATCGCGGCCCGCCTTGGAGTGGAACTGGAAGAGGTGCGGCGCCGCTGGCCACGGCTGCGGAGTCCGGAGCGGATGCCGGGCTAGGAGGCTGCGGTCGCCGGCCGCTGGCCGGCGGCAGTGTTCCCGGGGCTGCGCCGCTTCGCGGCTCCGCCCCTGAAGCGGACCAGAAGGTCCGCGCACCCAGAGCACGGCCTTGCCCGGCGGGAGAGTCTCTACTGCAAGCTCATTGCTCGCAGTGACGTCATGACATCTGCATGTAGAGAACCCCGCCGCTCCGGGGTGGCTCTCTGGGTGCGCGGACCTTCCGGTCCGCTTGCCGCCGAAGGCGGCCACAAACCCGCCGCCGCGAAGCGGCGACCGCAACCGCAGCGGCGCCACGTCATCCGCATGTAGAGAAGCCCGCCACGCCGGGGTTCAAGGCGGCCCGAGCAGTTCGTTCACCGAGCTCTCGAAGCCGGTCTGCGGACGGTCCCTCCGGAGGCGGCGGACGGCCAGGCCTTCGATGATCCGGCGGGGCTGGATCGAGCGCTGCCGCAGGCGGTGGGCATCGAGGAGGTCGGCGGCCAGGGCCAGGGCGGCGGCGCGGTCGGCCCGACGTTCCAGGCCGGACGCCGCAGCGGCCACGGCGCCGGCGATCCGCGTCCAACCCTGCCGGGCGCGGATGTCCTCGAAGCCGCCGCCTTCGAGAAGACGTGTGGCCAGGGCAGAGACCCACAGGGCGAACGACTCGTCGCCGGGGCGCCGGCGCCACAGGTCGAGCAGGTCGGAGGCCAGTTCGTCGTCGTCGCCGGCGTCGCCGGCGCCGAGGTAGACGGTCCACGACCGGCTGCGAAGCGTCGGCAGCAGCTCGCTGGCGGACGAGGCCAGGAGCAGGAAGTTCCTGGGCGACCTGTCGGCCGGCTCCTCGAGGGTCTTGAGCAGGACGTTCGCCCCGGCCGGATGGAGCACCTCCGCTTCGACGATGACGAACACCTGGCCACGGGCTTCGAACGGCGACACCTGGGCCGTCTGCAGGAGGGCTCTGACCTTCTCCACGGGGATGACCGTCTCCCTCTTCTTCGGATCGCGGCGGGCGAACACGAAGTCGGGATGGAAGACACCGTCGTTCTCGATGTCGATTCGCCGGCAGTGCTTGCACCGGCCGCAGGGCCTCGTTTCCGGCTCGCCGGCGCACAGGAGCGCCCGCGCGATCTCGTTGGCCAGGGCGAGCCGGTCCGCCGGCTCGCCGCCGTGAAGGATGATCGAGGGGTACAGCCGGCCGGTGGCGGCGAGCGAGGGCAGTTGCTCCGCGGCTCGACTCATGCCCGGCGTACCTGATCGCTCTGCAGTTGCGGGAAGAGGTCCGCCAGCGCGTCCTCGACGGCTCGCGCAACCGTCTCGATGGGCGCCGCCGCGTCGATGACCCTGAAGCGATCCGGTTCGCCGGCGATTCGCTCCCGGTACGCGGTATGCACGCGCCGATAGAACGTCAGGTTCTCCCGGTCGATTCGGTCGGCGGCACGCCCGCTGCACCGCCGCTGCGCTTCTTCCGGCGGCAGGTCGAAGAAGAGGGTGCGGTCGGGCGTATGGCAGCCGGTGGCGAGCCGGTCGGCCTCGGCGATCAACTCCGGCTGCAGGCCCCTGCCGCCGCCCTGGTAGGCGTAGGTGGAGTCCGTGAAGCGGTCGCACAGGACGATCGCGCCCGCGGCCAGCGCCGGCTCGATCACTTCGATCAGGTGCTGGCGGCGGCTGGCGAACACGAGCATCAACTCGACCAGGCCGTCGACCTGGGCCGCCTCCCGTCCCAGGAACAACTCGCGCAGCAGATCGGCGAAGGGGGTGCCGCCTGGCTCCCGGGTGACGACGTGGGCGACTCCATGGTGCTCGAGGCGCCGCGCCACGCGTTCGAGTTGCGTCGACTTGCCGCTGCCGTCGAGGCCCTCGAAGGTGATGAACCGTCCGGTCATCCAGGTGTCATGGTAGCGCTCCGGTAGAGTGAGTTTCCGGAGGAGGCGAGCCTTGAGTACACAGATTCCAGCGCAGAGGAACCGGCCCGGTTGGACCCTGCACGCGGCGCTCTACGTGGTCCTGCTGGCGGTGATCGCGTTCCTCGTCCTGCGCCCCGAATCCGGGGTTTCGGCGCAGGAGGAGAGCGTTCAGGATCGGGCCGCGGCCCGGCTCGACGGCGTGGACATCGGCCACGGCGAGGCCCTGGATCGGGCGGCCGCGCAGTTGGACCAGTTGGAGCAGCAGCGCATCCAGTGCGACCTGCAGGTCGACTCCGAGCGGCACCAGTTGATCGAGCGGACACTGGAGGGGATCGTCCGCGACCGGCTGGTCGTCGCCGCGGCCGGCGAAGCGGATCTTTCGCCGGAGGCCTGGCGGGAGGCGGAGATGGAGCGTCTCCAGGCCGAGTTGACGGACGAGGAGATCGACGCCTTCTTCGTCGAGAACGAGGGGCGCATCCGGGGCGGGCGGGAAGAGCTCGAGCCCCAGGTTCGGGTCTATCTGGCCCAGCAGCGGTTCGTCGAGGACCTCGAGGAAGGGCACGAGATCGAGTACCTGCTCGATCCGTACCGTCTCTCCGTCGAACCCGGAACGGGGCCGGAACGGGGCGGGGCGGAGGCCCCGGTGACGATCGTGGAGTGGTCGGACTTCGAGTGCCCATACTGCAAGAGCGTGCTGCCGACCCTGGAACGGATCCTCGAGGAGTACCCGAACGACGTGCGGCTCGTGTTCCGTCACTTCCCCCTGCATGCGATCCACCCCAACGCCCAGGCGGCGGCCGAGGCCGGGATCTGTGCCCAGGATCTCGGCGCCTTCTGGGAGTTGCACGACCTGATGTTCGAGGAGCAGGATGCGCTGAGCCTGGACGACCTGAAGGACAAGGCGGAGCGCGCGGGCCTCGACGCGGAGGCCTTCGCCGCCTGCCTGGAGGCCGAGGACACGGCGGATCGGGTGGAGGCCGACCGGCGGGCCGGCATCCTGGTCGGCGTCAACGGGACGCCGGCGCTGTTCGTGAACGGCCGGCCGCTCGCCGGAGCGGTGGCCTACGAGGAACTGGCCGGCGTCGTCGAGGACGAGCTCGAGCGAACGAGTGGGTAACAGCCCGGACGCTCCCGTCTTCGTTCCCTACCGGCCGGCCCGCGTGGAGCCGGCGGAGATGGAACGCCGGGCGGAGCGGATCTTCGAGGAGTTCGACAGCCGGCGCAGCGTGCGCTTCTTCACCGACGAGCCGGTTCCCCGCGGGCTGATCGAACGGGCGATCGAGGCCGCGTCGACCGCGCCGTCGGGAGCGCATCGCCAGCCCTGGCGGTTCGTGGCGGTCAGCGACCCGGGGATCAAGGCGCGGATCCGGGAGGCGGCGGAAGCGGAAGAGAAGCACAGTTACCTGGGTGGGCGCATGCCGGACGAGTGGCTCGAGGCGCTCAAGCCACTGGGCACCGACTGGCGAAAGCCGTTCCTGACCACCGTGCCCTGGATCGTCGTCGTGTTCGCCGAACTCTTCGGCTTCGACGAGCAGGGGGCGAAGCGGAAGAACTACTACGTCAAGGAGAGCGTCGGCATCGCCTGCGGCCTCTTCATTGCCGCCCTGCACCGAATGGGACTCGCCACCCTGACCCACACGCCCAGCCCGATGGGGTTCCTGAGCGAGATCCTTAAGCGGCCGCCGAACGAGAAACCGTACATCCTGTTTCCGATCGGCTACCCGGCGCCGGACTGCGAGGTGCCCGACCTGCGGCGCAAACCACTGGCCGAAGTCGCGCTGTGGCGCACGGATGGCGCCGGCGACTGAGCGGGCGGCCTCAGCGATGATCGGTCTGATCCTGGCCGGCGGCGTGGGCTCCCGCTTCTGGCCGGTGAGCAGGAGGCGCCGCCCGAAGCAACTCCTCGATCTGCTCGGCGGCGGCTCGCTGCTCGCCGCAACGGCGCGCCGCATCGAGCCGCTCTGCGGCGCGGACGGGATCTGGGTGTGCACGACCGAGGAACTGGCCGCCGCGGTCGCGTCCGAGCTGCCGGAACTCGCCACTTCGCGCGTGCTTGGCGAACCGAGCGGCCGCAACACGGCGCCGGCGATCGGCTGGGCGGTGCGATCGATGCCGGAGGAGGTGCGGGGCGGCGTGATCGCGGTGTTTCCGTCCGACCACTGGGTCGCCGACGAGGACGCGTTCCGGGAGGTTCTTCGCCGGGGCGCGGTTGCCCTCCGTGAAGGCGCCTGTGACGTGGTCACGGTCGGTGTCGAACCCGCCTGGGTCGAAACCGGGTACGGCTACCTGGAACTCGCGAAGCCCCCGGTCGAGGGCGGAGTGGAGCCGGTCACGCGGTTCACCGAGAAGCCGGACCCGGAGACCGCGGCCCGTTTCAAGGCCTCCGGCCGCCACTTCTGGAACGCCGGGATCTTCCTGTTCCGGGGTGACGTCCTGCTCGATCTCTACGGCCGGCACCTGCCGGAGCTGGCCGCCGGCCTGGAGCGCCTGGCGGCGGAGGACGGCGATGCACAGCGCCGGCGCGCGCTCTACGCCGATCTCGAGTCCGTGTCGATCGACTACGGCCTGATGGAGAAGCTCTCTTCGATCGGCTGCGTGGTCGCCGACTGCGGTTGGAGCGATCTCGGCTCGTGGGCGTCCCTGGCCGAGGCGTTGCCGGCGGACGGCGACGGGAACCGGACGGTGGGTGACACGGTCGCCGTCGATGCGCGCGACAACCTGCTGTTCGCCGACGGCGGTACCGTGGCGGCGATCGGAGTCGAGGGCCTGGCCGTCGTGCGGACCGGCGACGCGGTGCTCGTCGTGCCGCGAGAGCGGGCGCAGGACGTGCGGCGAATCGTGGACCGGTTGCGGGCTCTCGGCCGCCGGGATCTGCTCTGAGCGCGTCACCCACGGTCGTCTGGCGCGGACCCGGCGCGCCGGGAACCGGGAGTGCCGAAGCCGGATTGCGCGGTCTGGGGGCGTGCCGGTCCGAGCTGCTGGCGACGCTCAAGTCGCGCTCGGATTGGGAGGTCGAGCTGGGGTTCGGCAAGGGCCGGTACCTGCTCGGGTCGGCGTCGGCGATGCCCGGCCGGCCGTTCCTGGGCGTCGAGATCGTGTCGAAGTACTTCCGCCTGGCGGTGCGGCGGGCTGCCGCTCGACGGCTGGACAACCTGATCCTGCTCCGCGGCGAGGCGCTCTACCTGATCTCGACCCTCTTGCCGGAGGCGATGGCGCGCACCGTCCACATCTACTTCCCCGACCCCTGGCCCAAGAGCCGGCACCACCGCCGGCGTCTGCTCGATCCGCGCACGGTCGATCTCGTGCTGTCCCTGCTCGAGCCGTCCTCGGGACGGCTGTGCTTCGCCACGGACCACGACGAGTACGGCGAGGCGGTGGTGGAGACGCTGGAGCGCCATCCGGCGGTCGAGGTCGAGCGTCTCGTGGGTGGCTGGCCCGAGGGGCCGCGCACGAACTACGAGGCGAAGTTCGAGGCGCGCGGCCGGCACATCCTGCGGCTGATGGCGGGGCTTCGGCCCGGCGCCGCCAGCCTGCTCCATCCCGCCGGCCGGGATGCGATCCTGGTCGCGCCGGCGGCCGCGGATCAGCCCGCCAGCTCGAGCCGCACTTCGTCGTAGACGGCGTCGCTGCAATAGACGCGGTAGCGGTCGATGCGCCGGAGGTGGCGCATGAAGTGGCTGGCCTCCCCGAGTGGCACCAGCCGGCCGCCGGCCTGGCGCACCGGGACCCGGCCGCGGCCGAGACGGTGCGGATCCTTGGCGGAGTTCGAGATCAGCAGACCTCTGCCGTACCGCTCGCGCAGCGGTTCCAGGCGCCGCTCGAACGCCCGCTTCTCTTCGGGTTCCAGGTGTTCGTCGGTCTCGTGCGCGAGCCGGAAGTGGGCGCGGTCGGTGATGGCGCGCGCGTGCAGGCTGTCCGAGCGCCGCATCCGGGTCATCATCTCGGCGTCGTCGTCGGCCAGGAAGCGTTCGGGTTCGCTGCTCCAGGTGATCTTCTGCTCGTGCAGCCACTCGTTCAGGTGGAGCTCCAGGGCCTTGCCGGTGACGTGGAAGTAGACCTGGGTGAACATGTAGTAGCGGGCCAGGATGAGGCTTTCGACGGCGTGCAGGCCCTCGGCGTCGATGCCCAGCCGGTGCTCGCCGGACTCCGGGTCGAGCAGGGGCCGCACCGTGGAGATCACCTGGTCGAGGTCGAAGGTCCCGTAGCGGACTCCGCAGAACAGGGAGTCGCGCAGCAGGTAGTCCATCTTGTCGACGTCGAGTTCGCCGCTGACGATGGGAGAGAGCAAGCGCTCCGGTCCTTCGAGCCGGTCGCCGAGCAGCCGGATCACGTCGGAGCTTGCGATGCCGTCGCCGAAGCGCTCGAAGACGCCGTA
This sequence comes from Acidobacteriota bacterium, assembly GCA_026707545.1. Taxonomy (NCBI): domain Bacteria; kingdom Pseudomonadati; phylum Acidobacteriota; species Acidobacteriota bacterium. The sequence continues at coordinate 283,395 of JAPOWR010000005.1, forward strand.
GATCTCGTCGCCGGCGAGCAGCCGGCGGCTCATCTCCTCATGGTCGATGCCGTCCTCGAACAGGTCTTCGGCCCAGTGGCTGAACGGGGCGTGGCCGAGGTCGTGGAGCAGGGCGGCGGCCCGGACCAGGCGCCGGGCGCGCGCCTGCGGCCCGGGGTCGAACGGTGTTCCCTCGACCCGCGCCAGGGTGTCGTAGACGCGCCCGGCCAGGTGCATCGCGCCGAGCGCGTGGCCGAAGCGGCTGTGCTCGGCGCCCGGGAATACGAGATGCGTCAGACCGAGTTGGCGGACCTGTCGCAGGCGCTGCATCGGCCGGGTGCGGATCAGCGCCGCTTCCAGTTCGTCGGCTTCGATGAAGCCGTGGATGGGGTCGCGGAAGGAGAGACTGCGAGGCACGTGGAACGGATACGGAGTCTTCCGGGTACGAGGTTCCGACCCGGGGTTGCTACTCTACGGTCAGGTTCGCCCCGCCTGCAGTAATGAAGAATCGCACCGTCAATGCGCCGTGGGTCAGTGCGCTGTTCGCGGCCCTGGTCGCGGCCCCTGCGCTTTTGGGCCAGACGCCGGAAGCGCCGGCCGCCCCGCCCGATCCGGCGGCTGGGGGCATCGACCTGCGCGAGCGCATGAGCCGGTTGGTGGAGCGTGTGAAGTACGAGCAGAACCGGATCGTCACTCTCCAGGCGCGCCTGGTGCAGCACGAGACCAGCGAGCTGCTGCTTGAGCCGGAAGAGAGCTGGGGCTGGTTCCGCTACCGGCCGCCCGAGGAAGTGCGGTGGGAGATCGTCGAACCCAAACCGATGGTGATGACCGTGCGGGGCGACGTGGCGACCACCTGGTACGAGGATCTCGGCACCGCGAAGGTGGCCGAGGTGGGTCGCCTCTCGGAGCAGGTGCTGACCTATCTGGGTCCGGCCGGCAATCTCGAGACGCTGATGAAGTACTTCACGGTCCAGGTGGAGTTCCCCGAGGAGGAGGGCGCGCCGTACTTCCTGCACCTGACGGCGGACTACCGGAGGGTCGAGAAGTACGCCAAGACGATCGACATCTGGATCGCCCCGGAGACCTTCCTGCCGCAGAGGTTCAGGGTCGTGCACGTCAGCGGCGACGAGAGGCTGATCGAGCTGGCGGACATGGTCCTGAACGAGCCGATCGATGACGGCGAGTTCATCCTCTCGCTGCCGGACGACGTCGAGGTGACGAAGGTCGACCTCAAGCGTTAGGTATCGGGTGGGGGAGCTACGGTTCCGCGTCGAGCGCCGCGACGGACTCGCCCGTCTGGGCCGCCTCCGTACGCCGCACGGCGAGGTGGAAACCCCGGCGTTCATGCCGGTGGGCACCCTGGGAGCGGTGAAGGGGATGGGCCAGGACCTGCTTGTGGCTTCCGGGGCGCAGATCCTGATGACCAACCTCTTCCACCTGCTGGAACGGGTGGGCGTCGAGCGCATCGTCGGCCTGGGCGGCCTGCACCGCTTCATCGGCTGGGACGGTCCGCTGGCGATGGACAGCGGCGGCTACCAGGTCTTCAGCCTCGCCGGTCTGCGCCGGGTCAGCGACGGCGGGGTGCTGTTCCAGAGTCCGCATGACGGCAGCCGGGTGGAACTGACCCCGGAGAGGGTGGTCGAGGTCCAGGACCTGATGGGCGTCGACCTCGCGATGGTGCTCGACGAGTGCCCGCCCTGGCCGGTGGAGCGCGAGGTGGCGGCCGAGTCGCTCAGGCGTACGACGCTGTGGGCCCGCCGTTCTCTCGACCGCTGGGGGGCCGCCGGAGGCAGCGGCGCGGCCGGCCTGTTCGGGATCGTCCAGGGCAGCTTCTTCGAGGACCTGCGTCTGCGCGCGGCCGCGGACCTGGCCGCGCTGCCGTTCGACGGCTACGCGATCGGCGGCGTCAGCGTAGGCGAGGGACGGGACCTGGGACGGCAGGCGGTGTCCTGGGTGGCGCCCGCCCTGCCGGAGGACCGGCCCCGATACCTGATGGGCCTGGGCACGCCGGAGGACATCCTTCACGCCGTGGGTCTGGGCGTCGATCTGTTCGACTGCGTGCTGCCGTCGCGCAACGCCCGGCACGGCACGCTGTTCTCCTCGACCGGCATGGTGCGGATCAAGAACGCCCGCTACCGGGACGACCCGCGCCCGGTGGACGCCGCCTGCGGCTGCTCGCTCTGCAGGCTGCACAGCCGCGCCTTCCTGCACCACCTGTTCCGCTGCGGCGAGATCACGGCCAAGGTGCTGGCCACCGAACACAACGTGCGCTTCTTTCTGCACTTCATGGCCGGGCTGCGGCGGGCGATCGCGGCCGGCGAGCTTGCCGATTTCGGCGGGGCCGGCGGGCGGGAAGGCACTGCGGCGGAAGCAGAACGGCGATAGGGTTACGCCTTGCGGTGCGGGCTGCGAGAGGCTTGCTTGCCCGCACCACCCTAGGAGCACCCCGAGATGATTCCTGATTCCCTGTTGTTTGTGGCCGCTGGCGGCGCGCCGTCGGGCCTGATCTCGATCCTGCCGCTGATCCTGATCGGCGGCATCTTCTACTTCCTGCTGATCGCGCCGGAGCGGCGCCGCCGGAAGCAGCTCCAGGCGACGGTCGAAGCTTTGAAGCGGGGCGACCGGATCCTGACGCAGGGCGGCCTCTACGGCGAGGTCATCTCGACCGAGCCGAACGCCGTGATCGTGAAGATCGCGGACGGAGTCAAGGTCAAGGTGACCAAGGCCGCGGTAACCGGCCTCGCCGAGGAGCCGAAGTCATGAACAGGAACCTGCTCCTGCGGGGCCTGCTCGTCGTCGTCGTGGTCGGCACGTGCGCCTTCTGGGCGTTCCCGCTCGCCGACAAGATCCAGTTGGGCCTCGACCTGCGCGGCGGCATTCACCTGCTGCTCGAGGTGCTGACCGACGATGCGCTGCGGGCGGAAGCGCAGAAGGACATCGACAGCCTGGTCCAGGAACTGGACGAGAAGGGGGTCTCCGGCGTCGCCGGCGCGACCGAATCCCCGGTGAGCTTCCGGCTCACGGGCCTGCCGCCCGACCGGGACGAACTGTTGCCCGGCATCCTCGAGGAGACGATGCCGTACTGGACCTGGAGGAGAACCGGCGAGGACGTCGTCTTCGACCGCCGGCCGGACGAGGTGAACAACATCCGCGAGCAGGCGATCAACCAGGCCCTTCAGACGATCCGCAACCGGGTCGACGAGTTCGGCGTCGCCGAGCCGGTGATCCAGCGCCAGGGTCTGGGCAGCAACCGGCTGGTCGTCCAGCTCCCCGGCGTCGACGATCCGGAACGGGTGAAGAACCTGATCAAGAACACCGCCTTCCTCGAGTTCCGCCTCGGTGTGTATCCGCCCCCGACGGGTGCGCCGGCGCTGGACACGCAGGAGATCCTGAGCCAGTACGGGGGCACGCTTCCGGATCACCTCGAGATCGTGCCCCAGGACCAGCGCGACGCCGACGGCAACGTGATCGGTCAGGTCTACTACGCGCTCGAGAAGCGGTCGGTGATCACGGGGCGCGATCTGAAGACGGCGCGGGCCGGGCTCGGACAGTTCCAGGAGCCGGTGGTCAACTTCTCGCTCACCCACGAGGGCGCCCAGATCTTCGAAGAGTGGACCGGTGCGAACATCGGCAATCCCCTGGCGATCGTGCTCGACGGCCGGGTGCAGTCGGCGCCGACCGTGGAGGGACGGATCTCCGACTCCGGGATCATCCGCGGGCAGTTCACCCAGCAGGAAGTGGAGGACCTCGCGACGGTGCTGCGTTCCGGCGCCCTGCCGGCGGGCATCGAGTACCTGGAGCAGCGGGCGGTCGGTCCGTCCCTGGGACAGGACTCGATCGAGCAGGGCACGCGCGCCTTCGCCTACGGCATCGCGCTGGTCCTGGTGGCGATGCTGGTCGTGTACCGGGGTTCGGGCATCAACGCGATGGTGGCCCTGGGGCTCAACTTCGTGCTCGTGTTCGGCGTTCTGGCGTACTTCGGCGCCGCCCTCACCCTGCCCGGCATCGCGGGCCTGATCCTGACGATCGGCATGGCGGTGGACGCCAACGTACTGGTGTTCGAGCGGATCCGCGAGGAGCTCCACAACGGGCGCACGGTCAAGGCCGCCGTCGTTTCCGGCTTCGGCAAGGCCTGGTCGTCGATTCTCGACGCGAACCTGACGACCCTGATCGCGGCCATCTTCCTGATCAACTTCGGCACCGGGGCGATCCGCGGATTCGCGGTGACGCTCACGGTCGGCATCCTGGCTTCCGTGTTCACGGCCGTCTTCAACAGCCGGCTCCTGTTCGACCTGCTCCTCTCGCGCTCGGGCCGCGTCGAGCGTCTGTCCATCTGAGGGTCCGTCGATGGAGTTTTTCCGCAATACGAGTTTCGATTTCATGCGCCTCCGGCGCGTGTGTCTGGGTCTCTCCACCGTCGCGGTGGTCGCCGCGCTGGGCTTCATCTTCAGCCGCCCGTTGAACCTCGGCATCGACTTCGCGTCCGGCACGCAGATGATCGTGCAGTTCGCCGAGCCGCCGGATGTCCAGGAGGTTCGAGGGCTGCTCGAGGAGGCGGGGATCGAGAGCGCGTCGATCCAGTCGTTCGGCACCGAGGAGGACAACTCGGTCATCCTCAGGACCTCGACCGCGGAGGATGGTGGAGGAGAACGCACCGTCCGGATCGAGGAGATGTTGCAGCGGCACTACAACAGCGGCGTTTCGGGCTTCGACCTGAACCGGCAGGGCACGGAGGCGTTGGCCTCGCTCCTGCTCGAGGCCGATCCGGACGACCTGCGGGCCTCCGGCGACGACATCGCCGCCCGGGAGCACTACCGCGCGGCGTCCGCCGAGGTGATGGCGCACCGCCGGGACGAGGGCCTGATCAAGGACTGGTCCGCCGTCCAGCCGGGCGAAGCGCTGAGCGAGGCGGCGGTCGCGGCGATCCGTGAACGGGCGACGTTCGGCAACTTCGCGGTGCTGTCGAGCGACAACGTGCTGCCCCAGATCGGCAGCGAGCTGCGGCGAAAGGGGTTGCTGGCCATCGCCTTCGCGCTGGCGGGCATTCTGGCCTACATCTGGTTCCGCTTCGAGCTGCGCTTCGGCATCGGCGCCCTGGCGGCCCTCGCGCACGATGTCGCCGTCTGTCTCGGCCTGTTCGCGTTTGCCGGCTATGAGTTCAACCTGACCACCGTGGCGGCGTTCCTGACCGTGATCGGCTACTCCGTGAACGACTCGGTCGTCGTGTTCGACCGGGTTCGCGAAAACCTGCGGCGCAACCGGCGCGAGAGCCTGGTGCAGGTGCTGAACCGGAGCCTGAACCAGACCCTGTCGCGGACCGCCCTGACCTCGGGGACCACGCTGCTGGCCGTCGGCAGCCTGTTCATCCTGGGCGGCGACGTGATCCGCGGTTTCTCCTTCCTGCTCCTGGTCGGGGTGCTCGTCGGCACTTACTCGTCGATCTACGTCGCGAGTCCCATCGTGCTGATCTGGGAGAGTTCATTCGGCCGCGAACGGCGGCAGAAGAGGGCGGCCGCGGCGTAGGGGGAGACGATGGCTCTGGTGACACGACCCCGGGATCCGCTGCCAGTGCGGGAGCCTGGGGACGTGGGAATCGGGGAAGTCATTCGTCGCCTCGAAGAGAACGACCGCACCTGCGACGAAGCCTGGCTGCGCCGCGCCTACGAGTACGCGGAGCGGTCCCACCGGGGCCAGGTGCGCCGCTCCGGCGAGCCGTACATCCATCATCCGCTGGGCGTCGCCCACATGCTGGCGGAGTTCCGGTTCGACCAGACGAGCGTCGCCGTCGGACTGCTGCACGACGTCCTGGAGGACACCGGCGCAACGAAGAAGGATCTCGCGGCCGAGTTCGGAACCGAGATCGCCGACCTGGTGGACGGTGTGTCGAAGATCGGCCGCCACGAGTACGTCCACAGCGACGAGGTGCAGGCCGAGAGCTTCCGCAAGTTGATCCTGGCCTCGGCCCGCGACCTGCGGGTGATCGTGGTCAAGCTCGTCGACCGCCTGCACAACATGCTCACCCTGGAGCCGCTGGAGCCGGCGAAGCGGCGGCGTATCTCGCGCGAGACGCTGGAGATCTACGCGCCGCTGGCCCATCGGCTGGGGATGTGGCGAATTCAGGGAGTGCTGGAGGATCGGGCGTTTCGGCACCTTCATCCGCACCACTACGAGGACATCAGGAAGCAGCTCGATGAGCGGATCAAGGGCGCCCGGAGAACGACCCGGCGGATCGCCGAGCGTATGCGGGAGGCGCTCGAGCGAGCGGGCATCGAAGCCGAGATCAGTCACCGGGTCAAGGGCTACTACTCGATCTACCAGAAACTCCGCCGCCAGAAGATCGATCTGCCGGATCTGTTCGACTTCCTGGCCTTCCGGATCATCACGGTCGACCTGAAGGACACTTACGCCGCACTCGGCGTCGTGCACCAGATGTGGCGCCCCATCCCGGGGCGCTTCAAGGACTACATCGCGATGCCGAAGCCGAACCTCTACCAGTCGCTGCACACGAGCGTGCTGGGCCGTAGCGGCCAGCCGTTCGAGGTTCAGATCCGGACCCAGGCGATGGACATGCTCGCCGAGGAAGGCGTGGCGGCTCACTGGCGGTACAAGGGAGGCCAGCTCGACACGGATCAGAACGACGCCAGCATCGTCTGGCTCCGGCAACTCCTCGAGTGGCAGCAGGAAATGCCGGATCCGCGCGCCTTTCTGAGCGCGCTGAAGATCGACCTGTATCCGGACGAGGTCTACGTCTTCACGCCCAAGGGCGACGTGTTCTCCTTCCCAAGGGGCGCGACCCCGCTGGACTTCGCGTATCGCGTTCACACCGAGGTCGGCCACCACACGAGCGGTGCGCGGGTGAACGGGCGGCTGGTGCCTCTGCGCACCGAGCTGAGCAACGGCGACATCGTCGAGATCGCGACGAACCCGAACCGCGAACCCAGTCGCGACTGGCTGAACATCGTCGCCACGGCGCGGGCGCGGAGCAAGATCCGCCACTGGATCAACGCCGAGCAGAAGAAGCGGGCGATCGAGATCGGCCGGACGATGCTCACCAATGAACTGCGGCGCTATCGCGTGAGCCCGCGCCGCGTGTTCGAGTCGGATGAAATGGCGGCCTTCGTGGCGGCGGAAGGACACGGGAGTATCGACGAGCTGTTCAGCCGGCTGGGCTTCGGCCGCGGTTCGGTCAAGCCGGTGCTGCGAGCGGTGCTGCCCCCGGAGCGTCTGCGACGCCGGGATCAGGGGCCAAGCCGCATCCGTCGGGCGGTGAGCAAGGTGCTTCCCCGCGACGAGGCGAGGCTCGTCGTCAAGGGCGAGAACGACATGCTCGCGTTCTTCGCGGGCTGCTGCAGCCCGCTGCCGGGCGAGGAGATCATCGGCTTCGTCACCCGCGGAAGGGGCGTCTCCGTGCACTCCGTCGACTGCCCCAACGTGCGCAACCTGCTGTACCACCCGGAACGCGAGATCCGGGTCGAGTGGGCGCGCCGCAACGATGCGATGTTCGCGGTCTCGCTCGTCATCGAGACCCGCGACCGGCCCGGCGTGCTGGCGCGCGTTACGGAGGCGATCGCGAAGCAGGGCAGCAACATCCGCCACATCGAGAGTCACGACCGCGGCGCCGGCGAGGCGTCGATCGACGTCGTCGTCGACGTCCGCAACCGCAAGCACCTGAACCGGCTCCAGCAGTCGCTCGAGGAGCTGTCCGCGGTCCGCACCGTCAAGCGCCTGCAGGGCTCACCGCCGGCGTCGGCCGCCGGTTAGCGGGCGGGCTGTTTCGGGCTCATCCGTCCGATCCTGCGGCCGGAGGGGAGGGTCCCCGCGGCCGCTCCGCCGAGCGCTATAGACGAAGTCGAGTGCGGGGCCGTAGACGAGATTAGAGACGGATCAACGAACTCATGGAGGGGAACAACATGTTGACGACTCGTCGAATCCACGTTGTTGTGGTGGCGCTGCTTCTCGGCTTCGGCCTCACGACGGCTGCTGTCGCCCAGAACGCGGAGGAGCAGTCGACCCAGTACAGACGACCGGCCGGGTCGGTCACGATCCAGGTGACGCCGAGCAGCGTGCCGGAGAACGGCGGGGAGGTCGAAGTGTTCGCCCTCGTGCGCGACGACCGGGGGCGGCCGCTGGAGAACGCGAAGGTGAACTTCATCACCGAGACCGGAACGCTCGGTTCCGGAGGGCGGTTGGTCACGACCGGAGCGGACGGGGGCGTCGCCGACCGGCTGACGGTGACGGCAGCGGAACTCGCTACCGTGGAGGAGAACAGGTTTTGGCTGCAGGCGGCGGTCGGCTCCGGCGGCCGACAGCTGGTCACGAGGGACGTCAGCATCCGCATCCAGCGAGTGCCGGAGGCTGCCTTCAAGTACAGTCCCGGCGGTCTGCAGGTGGTCTTCAGAGATGTTTCCGTCGGCCAGGTGACGAGCAGACAGTGGGACTTCGGAGACGGTGCCACGAGCACACGGCAGAGCCCGTCCCATACCTTTGCCGAGCCCGGCTACTACGCGGTCACTCTGCGTGCCGCCAACTCGGTGGGATCGGACGAAGTGACCAGACTGGTCTGGGTCGGCCCGGGGCCGTCACCGAGCGAGTAGACGGTCTTTCCGTAGCGTTCGTATACTGATTCGAGAAGATGGATACTCGGCGCCGATTCCTGCCTGCCGCTGTCGTCGCCAGTATGTCCCTGGCGCTGTTTGCGGCGTGCGACAAGACGAGCCCGGTCGCGCCTGCGGGGACGCTGATCACGATCAGCGCGAATCCGGATCGCATCCCTTCGGACGGGAGCGCCGAGATCCGCGTCGTGGCGCTGCGTCCGAACGGCACGCCGGTCAGCTCGGGCACCCTGATTCGGCTGACGACGACGCTGGGCACGATTCCGTCGAGCGTCGGCGTCGACGATCGTGGCGAGGCGCTGGCGACACTGGAGGCGAACGGTCAGTTCGGCGTCGCCACGATCTCCGCCAGCACCGGCGGTTCGGAGACGGCGACGGTGGACGTCCAGCTTGGTCTTTCGCCGGCTTCCGTGACGGTGCAGGTCACGCCGAACAGCGTGCCCGAGACAGGAGGCGAGGCCGATCTGCTGGCGATCGTCCGTGACGACCGGGGCCAGCCGCTCGAGAACGCGGAGGTCAACTTCCGCACCGAGGTCGGCACGCTCGAATCGGGCGGCGGATTGATCTCCACCGGGGCCGACGGCACCGCGTCGGACCGGCTGATCGTCACTTCGGGCGATCTCGACACCGTGACGGGCGACAGCTTCCAGGTCGGCGTCGACGTCGGCAGCGGCGGCGGCCAGTTGGTGACGACGAACGTGAGCGTGGCCATTCAGAGGCTTCCGCGGGCGGACTTCACCTTCAACACCCGGAATCTGCTCGTCGCGTTCGAGGACACCACGGCCGGCCGCACGACGAGCTGGCTCTGGAACTTCGGCGACGGCAACACGAGTACCCGCCAGAACCCGACCCATACCTACAACGAGCCGGGTACCTACGCGGTCACCTTCCGGGCCACCAACACGCTCGGGTCTGACGAGGTGACGAAGTTCGTCCAGGTCACGGGCCAGTAGCCGCGGCCAGCGATGGCAGCCAAGGGAAGCACCGGGGCTGCTCATTCGCCGACGCCGACGGTCACGCTGGGCGAGTTGTACCTGGCGCAGGGACATCGGCGTGAGGCCGCCGAGATCTTCGAGCGGGTTCTGAGGGCCGACCCGGCCAACCGGCGCGCGCGGGAGGGATTGGAAGGTCTGCGCGCGAAGTCCCGGCCCGCGGCCGCGCGAAGGTCGTAGAGGCTACAATCCGCGCCGTGCTGAGCAATGAAGAAGTCGATGCGCTGATCCGGTTCGTCGCCGAGGAGCGGCGAGGCGGCTCGGACCTCTCCATCGAGTACCAGGTGGACGGCCTCTACCTGCGGGTGGGCGGCGATCACGGGGGAGGCGCCGGAGGTCCCCGCGTGGAACGGGGCTCGGTGGCGGCACCCGCCACGGCAACGCCGGTGGCGGACGAGGTGACTCCGAGCGAGGACGAGGAGGAGCCGGCGCTCGACGGACACGTGCTCAGTTCGCCGATCGTGGGCACCTTCTACGTGGCCCCCAGCCCCGACGCATCGCCCTACGTCGAAGTCGGCTCCACCGTGGAGAAGGGGCAGGTCGTCTGCATCGTCGAAGCGATGAAGCTGATGAACGAGATCGAGGCCGACGTCTCCGGCGTCGTCACGACCGTGGTGCCCGGGAACGGCGACGCGGTCGAGTTCGGCGCGCCTCTCTTCGTGATTCAGACCTGACGCCCAATCGTCGCGGACTCCGTGTTGTTCCGCTTGCGGCGCATGCTTGGGGTTGAGCGACCCGTCGCGGCGCGCGCCGGGGGCACCGCGAGGCCGTTCGGCAGGATCCTGATCGCCAATCGGGGCGAGATCGCGGTGCGGATCATCCGCGCCTGCCGGGACCTCGACATCCCGACGGTCGCGGTCTTCAGCACCGTGGACCGCGACGCGCTGCACGTGCGGCTCGCCGACGAGGCCGTCTGCGTGGGGCCTCCGTCGCCGGCCGGGAGCTACCTGCACCAGCGGAACCTGCTTTCGGCAGCGAACATCACCGGCGCGGAGGCAATCCATCCGGGCTACGGATTCCTGGCCGAGAACGCCCACTTTGCCGCCACGGTGAAGCAGTGCGGCCTGACCTGGATCGGCCCGTCGCCGTCGTCGATCCGCGCGCTGGGCGACAAGAACAAGGCGCGGGAGGCGGCGGTGGCGGCGGATGTGCCGGTGCTGCCCGGCGGCCCCTTGCCCGGATCGCTTGAAGAAGCCGCCGCGGTCGCCGACGATGTCGGCTATCCGTTGATGCTGAAGGCCGCCGCCGGCGGGGGCGGCCGCGGCATGCGGGCCGTACGTGACCGCGACGACCTCGAAGCGGCGCTCGAGGCGGCGGCGAGCGAGGCCCGCGCCGCATTCGGCAGCGGCGAGCTGATCGTCGAGCGGTTGGTCGGGAAGCCGCGCCACATCGAAGTCCAGGTCTTCGGGGACTCGTTCGGCCGCACGGTCGGGCTCGGCGAGCGGGACTGCTCGATTCAGCGCCGGCACCAGAAACTGGTGGAGGAAGCTCCCGCGCCCGCGATCAGCGGGGATCTCCGTCGATCGCTCGGCGAGGCGGCGCTGCGGCTGGCGAAGCGGGTCGGCTACGCGAACGCGGGCACGGTCGAGTTTCTGGTCGAGGGCGACCGGTTCTACTTCCTGGAGATGAACACCCGGATCCAGGTCGAACATCCGGTGACCGAGTCGGTGACCGGCGTCGACCTGGTCAAACTGCAGATCCTGGCCGCCGCGGGCGAGCCGCTGGGGCTGCCCGACAGCACCTCGATCAGCGGTCACGCGATCGAATGCAGGATCAACGCGGAGGATCCGGAAACCTACGCACCCTCGCCGGGCACGCTCAGCGGCTACCGGCCCCCCTCGGGACCGGGCATCCGCGTCGACAGCCACGGTTTCGAGGGCGCCTCGATGCCGCCGCACTACGATTCGCTGGTGGCCAAGGTGATCGCCCACGGGGCCGACCGCACCGAAGCGATCTCCAGGATGGCCCGGGCGCTCAGGGAGTTCGAGGTGGACGGCATCCGCACCACGCTGCCGCTCATGCGGAGGATCGTGGAATCACGGCCGTTCGCCGAGGCCGAGCTGGACACCGGGTTTCTCGATCGGCTGGAGCGGCAGGGAGAGGGATGAGCGCTCCTGGGCCGACGCTGCGGCCGCCTGCGAACCGCCTCTACGCGATCGTCGATACGGGATTCTTCGGCTCCGAATCCGAGGCCGTGGTCGGTACGGTCAAGACGCTGCTCGACTGCGGCGCGCGCTGGATCCAGTTTCGCGCAAAGGGGGTGCCGGACCTGGTGATGTGGCGGCTCGCCGAGGCGGTAGGGCCCTTGTTCGAGGAGGAAACGGGCGCGGGCGGCGAAGCGGACGCACCGCTGCTCTGGATCAACGACAACGCGGCGGTGGCAGCCGGGCTGGCGGCGAGCGGCTCGCGCGTCGGTCTCCGCGTGGGTCTTCACCTGGGCCAGGACGACCTGCCCCCCGTGGCGGCGCGGCTGTCGGTTCCTCCCACCTGTCCGATCGGCCGCTCGACCCACGGCCGCGAGCAGGCCGCGGAAGCGGACCGCGACCCGGCCGTCGACGTGCTGGCGATCGGCCCGGCGTTCGGAACGACGACCAAGGACCGGCCGGACCCGGTCGTCGGGCTCGCCGGTGTAACCGCCGCGCGCGCGGTCACCTCGAAGCCCCTGATCGCGATCGGCGGCATCGACGCCGAGCGCGCTCCGCGCGTCATCGAGGCCGGCGCCGACGCGGTGGCGGTCATCTCGGCTCTCGACCCGACGGACCTGGTGGTCTCCTGCCGCCGGCTGCTGCGATCGCTCGCTTGAGGATTCGTGGAGCGGTCTTCAGCCGTCTTGGGATCGAGAGCGCTCGCTCCTGAGCGCCCGGATCAGGAACAACGTGAAGCCGCCCCAGACGAAGCCGCAGATCAGGATGAGTACGAGGATCGCTAACGGGGACATGGACTTGAGTAGCTCCGTCGGGGACTATACGCCACGGCCTTCCGTCGCTCGCGGCCCCTTCGCGTGTACCCTCCGAGCCATGCGCGTCTTCCTCGTCGGCTTCATGGCGGCCGGCAAGAGTCGGATCGGACGGCGGCTGGCCCGGTCTCTGGACTGGACGTTTCTGGACCTCGACTCGGAGATTGCCGAGCATGAGGGACAGCCGGTAGCCGACCTGATCGTTGAGCGCGGCGAGACCTATTTCCGCGAACGCGAGACGGCGGCTCTCGAGCGCTGCGCCAAACTCGAACACGCAGTGATCGCCACTGGTGGCGGCGTGTTTACCCTGGAGCGGAATCGCCGCCTGATCGCGGACCTCGGCACCAGCGTATGGCTCGATCCGCCCTGGGAAGCGCTCTGCCGCCGCGCGCAGCAGTCCCATAAACGCCGCCCGCTCTTCGAATCCCCGGACCAGGCACGAGCTCTGTACGAGAGCCGTCTGGAGTCCTACGGCCAGGCCGATGTACGGATCCGAACCCGGGGCACGGAACGCAAGCGTGACGTCGCGGCTGCGATCATCCGGCGGCTTGTCCTGGCGCGGGAGGACGCCTAGCTACAACGGGTTGTTGACGATCTCGTCGACGGTCTTGCCTTCGCGGGCCTGGGCGGCGACCTGTTCGAGGCGGGGGCTGGAGCGGACCTGGTTGGCGCCCTCCCAGGTTGCGATGGCGCCGTCGCGGTCGCCGAACTGGAGCAGGAGAAGGCCTTGCATGAGCGCCGACTGTTCGTGGCCGGGATCGCTCCTGAGCGACCGCTCGAACGCGCTCAGGGCGACCTGGGTCTGTCCCATCTGGAGACGGACCATGCCCGAAACGAAGTGTGCGTCGGGGTCCTCGGGGTCGACCTGCAGGATCTGCTGTGCCACCTGGAACGCGTCGAAGGCGCGGCCGTTCGTCAGCAGGAGCTGCATCAGGGCGCGCATCGCGTCGAGGTCCGAGGGATCGGCGTCGATCTGTCGCTGCAGCTCGACGGCTCGGGACGCCAGCTCGGGTGGGAGCGGAGCCTGGCCGCGGAAGTCCGTCTCGCCGCTGCCCTGCGCCATCGCCTGCTCGGCCTGCGGATCGGGCCGGGCGTCGATCTGGGCCCAGATGACGAGGGCCGCGACCAGCCCTACCACGCCGCCGCCGAGAAGGGCCCCGGAGAGCAGGGGGTGCGCCTGGGCGAAGGCGTTGCCGGCGGTCGCTGCCGTGGGCTGCCGCTTGCCGCCTGTGTCCGGAGCGATGCCGGCGATCGCTTCCTCGACTTCGTCGAGCTCCTTCAGCACCCGCGCCGCGGACACCTGGAGCCGCGTCCTGTCGGCCTGCTGGAGTCCGGACTGCGACAGGCGGCCGAGCAGATCCTCGCGGCGGCTCGCGAGATCGGCTCGCCGCAACTCGAGCGCGGCCGCCCGCGCGGCCACCTCGCGCGGGAGGAAGGCGAACCCGAAGCCCAGACCGGCGAGGACGGCGGCGACGAGAGCAATCGTCGCAACGACAGTCAGGTCTCCGTCTCCCCGTTGTCTCCGTCAGCGTCGTCGTCGCGCTCCACCTGCCTCAGGTAGGCGTCCAGGCCCTCGTCGGCGCTTCGACGTTGCCGGAGCCGCCGCGCGACCAGCAGGCCGCCGAGCGTCACGATCCCGGCGGGCGCCGTCCACACGATCAGGTTGAGGCCGCGTGCGCGCGGCTCGAGCAGCACGAACTCGCCGTAGCGCTGCTCGAAGTAGAGGACCACCTGGTCGCGGGTGTAGCCGGAGGCCAGCAGGGACCGCGCCTCCGCCCGCATCGCCTGCGCCGATGAAGCGCCCGAGTCGGCGATCGACAGCGCCTGGCACTTGGGGCAGCGGATGTCGGCCGCGACCAGGGCCACGGCCCGGTCGAGCTCCTCGCCGGAGAGCGGTTCGCCCTGCGGGTCGCCCAACTCGCGCGATGCCTCGACTCCGAGTCCCGGCCGGACCTCGCCTTCGGCCGCCGGCAGATCGACGCCGGGTCCGGCATCCTGCGACTGCGCGGCCAGGAGGCCCGGTGTTACGCCTGATGCCGGCCAGAAGGCCGGCGCACCCAGCAGAACGAACGCGGCCGCCGGGATGCCGGTAACCCGCATGTCAGCCGGTCGCTTCGGCCGGCTGCGCCAGCAGCCGGTTGGCGACGTCGAGTAGCTGCTCGGGCGAGACCGCGCCGATCGCCTTGTCGACGATCGTGCCGTCGCGGTCGATGAAGAAGGTCTCGGGAGGGCCGTAGACGCCGTAGGCGATGGCGACCCGGCCGCCCTCGTCGATCAGCGATGGGCCCCAGGTCCCGTTCTCGGCGTTGAACTGGGCGATCAGGCCGGGCTCGTCCTGGAAGATGACGCCGAGGAAGTGGATCTCGCCCCGCCAGCGCCGGGCGCCTTCCATGAGTAGCGGGTGCTCGACCCAGCAGGGCACGCAGTAGGTGGCCCAGAAGTTGATGACTACGGGGGTGCCGCGGAGCTCCTCCAGGTCGACGACGTTGCCGTCGAGATCGGCGAGCCGGAAGCTGGGCGCCGGTTGGCCGATCAGCGGCGACTCGACGATCTGGGGGTCGTGCCGGAACCCGAACCCGAGCACGAGCAGGACCGGCAGGCAGATGCCGAGGCCGATCAGGAGGACCTTGCGGTTCATCGCCCTCCTCCTGCCGGCGACGGGGCGAGTTCCGGGACCGCGTCGGGGGCGGCTGCCCGCCGTTCGGCGGCGGTCGGAATCAGGCACAGGGCCGTGCCGGCGACCATGATCACCACGCCGAGCCAGATCCACGCGACGAGCGGCGTCCTGATCGCGCGCAGGCCGATCGATCCGTCGCCGCCCACGTTCATCAGGGTCAGGTAGAGGTCGTGGCCCGCCGTGGTCCGGACCGCGGGCGTGCCGATCGGTTCGCGCTGGTTCGGGTAGATGTTGAGCGACGGGTACAGGACGCCGCGGCTCCGGCCGTTGCTCGAAACCTCGATTTCGGCCTGGTGGCGCTCGAGGTGGGGCTCCTGGACCAGCTCGGCGCCGCGGAACGTCATCTCGTAGCCGCCCAGGCGGAGCGTTTCGCCGGCGCGCAGGGTCGCCTCCGCCTCGCGCTGGAAGGTCGACGACACGGCGATCGCGACGAAGGTGACGACGACGCCGAGGTGGACGACGTAGGCGCCCAGCCTGTCCGGCGCCACCATCAGGGCGGCGAGCGGTCCCTTCCCGCCCTCGCGCCGCCGACGCGCCCGCACCGGCCGCAGTCCCTGGTCGGCCGTCACCCAGAGGGCGAAGCCGCCAAAGGCGGAAACGATGAGCACCGGCGCGGAGCGGGCGCCCAGGAGAAGCGCCAGCGCCAGGCCGACGCCGGCGGCCGGGAGGGGGCGCAGCAGGGCGCGGCGCACGAGCTTCGGATCGCTGCCGCCCCAGGGCAGCGCCGGCCCCACGCCCATCAGCAGCAGCAGTCCGGCGAACAGGGGAACGGCCATCCGGTTGAAGTAGGGCTCGCCCACGCTGACCTTCACTCCGCGCAGCGACTCGGCGACGATCGGGTAGATCGTGCCCACGAGCACCGTGAACATCAGGCTGACGAAGAGCAGGTTGTTCAGCAGGAAGGCGCCTTCGCGGCTGATCAGGCGCTCGTTCGAGGGTTCGGAGACCAGGGTGTCGATCCGGAGCGACAGCAGCACGACGACCGCGGCGGCGCAGAGGGCGAGGAACCCCAGGAACACCGGGCCGATGGGGCTCTGGGTGAAGGAGTGGACCGAGTTGACGACCCCCGAACGGGTCAGGAACGTGCCGAGGATCGTGAGCAGGAACGTAATCATGATCAGGATCACGGTCCAGGCCTTCAGCGTTCCGCGGCGCTGCTGGACGACGCCCGAGTGGAGCGCCGCGATCCCGGTCAGCCAGGGCAGGAAGGAGGCGTTCTCGACCGGGTCCCAGGCCCAGTAGCCGCCCCAGCCGAGCACCTCGTACGACCACCAGCCCCCGAGCATGATGCCGGCGGTGAGAAACGACGTCGGAACGAGCAGCCAGCGGCGCATCGGGCGCAGCCACGTGGCGCCCAACTGGCCGCGGAGCAGCGCCGCCACGGCCATCGCGAACGGCACCGACATGCCGACGTAGCCCAGGTAGAGCATCGGCGGGTGGATCGCCATCAGCAGGTGGTTCTGGAGCAGCGGGTTGGGCCCCGGACCGTCGACGGGAACCGGGGGCGGCGTGGGCGCGAACGGGTCCGCGACGCTGGCGATCAGGAACGTGAAGAAGGCGCCGATGCCGAGCAGGGTGGCCAGGGTGTACGCGAGGTAGTCATCGTGCCCGCGGCGCTGGAAGATGGCCGCGGCCGCGATGTAGAGGCCGAGGATCAGACCCCAGAAGAGGATGGATCCCTCGAGCGACGACCACAGCGAGAAGATCGTGATGTGGAGCGGCGTCGCCAGCGATCCGACCTGGGCCACGTAGGAGACGGAGAAGTCGTGGCTGAGCAGGGCGTACCACATGACCCCGCAGGCCCCCGCCATGGCCGCCGCGAACACCAGCGCCAGCCGGCGCGTCCAGCGCAGGCCGGCGTCGGAGCGCCGAACTCCGGCGATGTAGCCGAAGGGAGCGCCGAAGCTCGCCGCGATCAGGCCCAGGAGGACGAACCCCTGGCCCAGTGCCGAGGTCACAGGTCGAACTGCATGGACTCGATCAGCTCCGCCATGCTGCGATTGTCGTTGACGTCCGGTGCCTGGTACTCGTTGTCGTGCTTCACCATCAGGCGCGAGGTGGCGAACTGGCCGTCCTCGCGCATCGTCCCTTCGATGACGACGCCGATGCCCTCGCGGAACATGGCCGGCGGTACAGCCGTCGTGCGCACGTCGACTCGCGATTGCCCGTCGGTGACCGTGAAGGCGAGGGTCAGACCGTCTTCGCTCCGGCTCACCGAGCCCTTCTCGACCAGCCCGCCGAGACGGATGCTGGCGCCGACCGCTTCCGGGCCCGCCTCGTGGAGTTCCGTGGGACTCCAGAAGTAGACGAGGTTCTCGCCCACGTCGCCGAAGGCGAGAACCGAGAGCGCGATCGCCACGGCGGCGCCCGCGGCCAGCAGCAGGAGACGGCGGTTGCCGCGGTTAGGTGCCTGTTCCTTCGTCTGTGTCGTGGGTTCCGTGCTCATCGCTCTGTTCCTGCGCCGGAGTGTTGCCGGAGGTCCGCCGCCTTCGGGCGAACAGACTGTAGGTGTAGAGGATCAGGGCCGCGCCCGCCGATCCGTAGGCGGCCACAACCCACCCCCAACCGCCGACTATAACGCCGTCCACGCTTCGTTTTCTCCTCCTGGCTGCCCGGTCGCCGGCAGGCCGTCACTCTTCCAGGGCGACGGCGGCCAGCACGCCGCCGAGCGCCCAGTAGATCACATCGAAGGCGAGCAGCATGACGATCCAGCTCCGCGTCTGGTCCATCGGATCCCCAGAAAGCATGAGCGCCACGGTCTTCACCGACGCGATCAGCACCGGGATGACGAGGGGGAAGAGGAGCAGGGGCAGCAGCACGTCCTGGCTCGCGGCTCGGCTCGTCATCGCCGCGTAGAGGGTGCCGGGCGCGGCGAGACCGGCCGCGGCGAGCAGCCAGACGCCGAAGACGCCGAGCAGGGCCCCGGGTCCCGCATCGACGCCATAGAGGATGATCGCCGAGGGCAGCAGCACCGGCCCCAGCATGGCCAGGAAGACGAAGTTCCCGAGGGCCTTCGCGTAGAAGAGGACCGCGGGCTCGACCGGTAGCAGCAGCAGGCCCTCGAGGGCGCGGTTCTCTCTTTCGACCCGGAAGGACTCGGACAGCCCCAGAGTCGAGCTCAGCAGCAGGGCGAGAATGAGGAAGCCGGGGGCCATGACCGTCGCGGTGCGGTCGTCGGCATCGATCGCGAAGGAGAACAGCACCAGGGTGATGCCTCCGAAGAGCACGATCGAGAGGAAACGGAAGCGGCCGCGCCACTCGACCCGCAGGTCCTTCGCCAGCAACACGAACACGGGCCTTGTGAGCTTCAACGCAACCTCCGCGCCCACGCCGCTTCGAGCCCGCCGGCGGCGCCGTGCCACGCGACCTGGCCCTGCTCCAGAAGGATCGCCCGGTTGCAGAGGCGGGAGGCCCGTTCGACCGCATGCGAGGCCACGATCAGGGTTCCGCCGCCATCGGTGAAGCGCTCGATCCAGCCCTCGATCAGCGTCTGACCCTGGGGATCGAGAGACGCGAACGGCTCGTCGAGCAGCAGCAGCCGGGGGTTCTCGAGCCGCGACCGCGCGAGGACGAGCCGCTTCCGCATTCCGGCCGAAAAGCCGCCGACCTGACGGCCGGCGGCGTCCTGGAGACCGAGTTCGGCGAGCAGGTCCGTGAGCCCGCCGGAACCGCCGCGCTCCCCGCACAGCGAACTCCACAACCTGAGGGTCTCGATCGCGGTCAGCCGGTCGTAGAGATAGTCGTGGTGGGAGACCAGGGAGAGCGTGCTTCGGGTGCCGAAACGGTCTTCGGACGGGTTGCGGCCGTCGACCAGGAGCTCCCCCGCCGTCGGTTTCCTGAGGCCGGCGACCAGCCGCAGCAGCGTCGTCTTCCCGGAGCCGTTGGCCCCCGCCAGAAGCAGGCGCTCACCCGCCTCCAGATCGAGGTCGACATGGGCCAGGGCCCACTGGGTGCCGAAGCGGATACCGAGTCCGCGTGCGTGAATCAAGGTCTCGGCACGGTTACTCTCTAGGCGGCGAATGCGGGGACGCCCGTCCCCGGGGCTCCGAGGGTATAGCAGCCGGGGATTGCCGGAAGCGGACCCGGGCGGCCGCAGGACCGGGCCGGCCCGCAACAATCCGGCGCGGGAGACGTAGGTGAAGGCTGTGGAGGCAACTCGGGCGACCGACGAGGAGTTGGTGGCTGCGATTCTGGACGGCGAGACGGCCCTGTACACCGACCTCGTGCAGAGGTATCAGGGTCGGCTGGTCAACTACCTGAACCGCTTTCTCGGCAACGTCGACGAGTCGCAGGAGTTGTCCCAGGAAGTGTTCCTAAAGGTCTACCGGGCCCTCGATCGTTACAACCCCACCTACCGATTCTCGACATGGCTCTTTCGAGTGGCAAAGAACGCGGCGATCGACCTGCTGCGCAAGCGGCGTCTCAAGCTGGTTCCGATGCAGCGGGTCGGCTTCGACGGAGAAACGCGGGAGAGGGAGTTTCCGAGTGAGGAGAGGGACCCGTACCGGGCGCTTCGGAACCTCGAACGGCGCGATGCGATCGGTGCCGCGATCGACGGTCTGAAGGACGAGTACCGAGAGTTGATCCAGTTGAGACACTTCGCCGAGATGACCTACGAAGAAATCGCCGAGTTCAAGGGAATGCCCCTGGGCACGGTGAAGAACAAGTTGTTTCGCGGCCGCCGGATGCTGAAGGCCCGGTTGGCTGAATACCTCACCGACTGAAGGACGGGGGGAGTTCAGCGATGACGAGTTCCAGGAGTGGGGTCAGCGGTAGGGCGTCCGACGCCTGTTCCCATGCAGAACTGATCGACGCCTACGTCGACGGCGCGGTGGCCGAGCCCGAGCGCGAGCAGGCGGAGCGGCACCTTCTGGAATGTGGCGAGTGCCGAAACGAGGCGCGCGCCCTGGCCGCGCTGGGCGAGCTTCTGGCCGCGGAACGGCTCGCGCCCGAGCCGCTCGAAGTCGCGGTCCGCGCCCCGTCGCGGGCACGCCGTCGCAGGGCCCTGGCAGCGGCCGCGGCCCTGGTGGGGCTGTTCGGCGGCTCTCTCGCGGTACTCGCCGGGCTCGCGCCCCAGGTCGAATCGGCGACCTCGGCAGTGGCGGCGCTGTTCGACTTCACGGTCACCGTCGCGCTGGTCGGTGCCGGCCTGCTCGAGGCCTCGTGGCGGGGCGTGAGCGCTGCGGCGTCCTCGGTGCTCCAGCCCGCGGCGCCCGGCCTCGTGTTCGGCGGCTTGGCGGCCGCCGGCCTCACCGCGCTCCTGTTCTCTCTGCTGAGACGCGGTTCCAGGGCGACGGTTCGGGAACGGCAACAGCGCTGAGGTCTCCGGTCGCGGCGGGAGCTACGATCGGCGAGGTCCCGTGCCCGACATCGTCAACAAGCGCCCGCACCTGCTAGCTCCGGCTCTGCTGGCCTGTGTCGCGGTCGCGGGCGGCTGCACGCCTGCCGAGCGACCCGTGGAGAGCGCCGGGGAGGCCGTCGTCGTCGAGGCGGAGGCGGTCGTGCGGGATCAGGTCATCGCGGTGGGCCGGGATCTGGAGTTGCGCGGCGAAGCTCGCTCGGACGCGGTCGTTCTGAGCGGAGACGCCCGCGTCGACGGTGTCGTGTCGGGCGACGTGATCGTGCTCGACGGCGACGTTCACCTGGGATCGCCGGCCCGCGTGGGAGGCGATGTGTTCGTGCTGGGCGGCGAGGTGAACGCAGAGTCCGGGGCCGCGGTCGAGGGCCGCACGGTGGCCTGGCCGCGGGCGCCGTCCTCGTTGCTCATCCTGGCCGAGGGGCCGCTGATGGGCCGCTCGCCGCTGTCGCCGGCGGTGGCGATGCTGAACCTGGCGTTGCTGCTCGCGTGGTTGCTGGTGTCGGTGGTCCTGGTCTGGGGGTTCGACTCGTCGCTCCTCGGGACCGCCCAGAGCGTCCTGGAGCGGCCGTTCCGCAACTTCTTCGTCGGCCTGGTGGCGGTGCTCGCGGTGGGTCTGACCTTCGGTCTGGTGACGGCGGTGGCGCCGGCGATGATCGGTGTGCCGCTACTCGTCGTGTGCGCCGTGGCGGCGATGGTGTGCAAGCTGTGGGGCACCGTGGCGGTGTTCATGGCGGTGGGCACCCGCCTGCTGCCGAAGCGCGGTGGGACCGCCGGCCGGGCGATGGCCGCCGTGCTCGTCGGTCTCCTCGCTCTGGGCCTGGTCAAGATGGTGCCGTACGTGGGTGGCTGGACCTGGACGATCGTCACCTGCATCGGGGTCGGCGCCGCGCTGGACAGCAGGCTCGGACGCTGCGACCCGTGGTTCGCCGGCCTCGACTGAGCCGCTAGGTCCCAGGCGCTAGGCTCGCGCCGATGTACTGCCAGGCTTGCGGCGCGCACAACGAGGACGACGCGGAGTACTGCCAGCGCTGCCGGCAGAAGTTGATGGTCCTCTCCGGCTCGTCCGCGCCGGCGGAGGAGTCACTGGACGGCGGCGACGAGGAGTTCTCGTTCGACGAACACCTGCTGGAGCGGATCTCCATCCTCGAGGAGGTCCTCAAGCGCACGGGCGAAACCGTGCAGAAGGTCTTAAGCGCCATGCACCGGCAGGAGGAGAGCATTCTCGTCCACCACGCCGGCATGCTCGCACTGCGCGATCTTCTGGAACGGCGGGAACTGCTCGACGCGGCCGAATGGAGCGACCTCTGGGAGTCCAAGATGGACGACCAGTTCCAGGTGCTGGAGAAGCGGGAGCGGTTCGCCGCCAGAAAGGACCGGATTCTCGGCCTCTATGAAGGGCGGCGGCGTCCCGCCTTCGAGCAGTTGCTCGAGGAGGCCGAACTCGCCCTGGGCGGTCTCGATCTGGCCAAGGCGATGGAAGCGCTCGAGAAGGCGGCCGGGATCGACCGCGGCAACCATGAACTGGCGCGCTTCCTCGGCGAGTCGCACTTCCAGGACGGACATCTGGAGCGGTCGCTGGACTACATGAGCCGGGTGCTGGCGACGAAGCCGGACCACGTCCAGGGCCTGGTCTACAGCGGCGTGATCCGTCTTCAGCAGGGTGAGGAACAGCGGGGCCAGGAACTGCTGGAGCGAGCGGTCATGATCCACCGGGACGCCTTCCTCCCGCACTTCTGCCTGGGTGCGTCGCTGGCGGGCCGCGGGCAGCCCCAGCCGGCGGCGGCCTTCCTGGAACGGGCGGTCGAGATCGACGGCGTGCCCCAGGCGCTCTACCTGCTCGGCCGTTGCCGCTACGAGATGGGCCGGCTCGCACCGGCGATCGAATCCCTGGTGCAGGCGGTTCAGATCGACCCCTCGTTCGAGGAATGCCACCACCTCCTCGGTCTCTGCTACCTGGACCGGGGCTGGAACCGCAAGGCCCTGACCGCGTTCCGCACCGCCCAACAACTGAACCCGAGGCGGATGCGCTATCGGGATCTGATCGCCTACCTCTCGGGCCGGACCGGAGCCGAGCTGCCGGCGACCAGTCCGGCGGCCGCCGACTGGGTGAGCCGCGGCGAGGAGGCGATCGCGTCCGGCGATGCGCAGGAGGCGCTGCGCTGCTACCGGGAGGCGCTGGCGCTCGACCCGGAGAACCCGACCCTGTTGATGACGTACGCCCTCGCGTGCCTGCAGCTCGACCGCAGCCAGGAGATCGCACAGTTGACGCAGCGGGTGCTCGACTCGAACCCCGGCGAGATGCTGCGGGCGACGGCGTACGCGACCCTGATCGAGTCCCTGCGCAGCGAGGGCAGGTACCGGGAAGGAAACAAGGTCGGACGACGCCTCCTGGACGAGGGCGGGTCGAACTTCTCGAAGAGCATCGCCTACTACGAGATGGCCTACAACCTGGCCGAGATGGATGAAGATCTCGACCGGGCGCTCGACTTCGCGCGCCGGTCCCTGGAGCATGCGCCGGAGGAACTGCGCCAGTTTCCGCTCGCGGCGCTCGGCTGGGTCCACTACAAGCGGCGGGAGCTGGACGAGGCGATCGACTTCCTGTCCCAGTCGATTGAGCTCGGGCCGTCGACAACGGTGCTTACGCGGCTGGGCATGGCGCTCCTGGCTTCCGGCGACGAGGACGGCGCGCGCCGGGTGCTGGCCCGGGCTCGACGGCTCGATGACCGCGGTGACGCGATCGAGGAACGGATGATGGAGTTCATGAAAGACTCCGCGCGGATCATCGAGCGCGTGCGCGGTCGCGCCTAGCAAGACGATGCGTTGGAGCAACTACTACCTCATGACCGCGCGCGAGGCGCCCCGCGACGCCGAGGTCATCAGTCACCAGTTGATGGCCCGCTCAGGCCTCATCCGGCGGCTGGCGGCCGGGATCTACACGATGCAGCCGGCGGGCTGGCGGACGATGCGCAAGCTGATGGCGATCGTCCGGCGCGAGATGGAGCGGGCCGGGGCGGTCGAACTCTCCATGCCGGCGATTCAGCCGGCCGAGATCTGGGAGGAGTCCGAGCGCTGGTACAAGTACGGCGTGGAGCTCCTCCGGATGGAGGACCGGCATGGCCGGCGGTTCTGCTTCGGTCCTACGCACGAGGAGGTCGTCACCGACCTCGTCCGGCGTGACGTGAAGAGCTACCGCCAGTTGCCGATCAACCTGTTCCAGATCCAGACGAAGTTCCGGGACGAGATCCGCCCCCGGTTCGGGTTGATGCGCGGGCGGGAGTTCATCATGAAGGACGCCTACTCCTTCGATGCGAACGAGGAGGGGCTCGACCGGAGCTACCGGGCGATGCACGCCGCCTACTCGCGCATCTTCGAGGCCTGCGGCCTCGAGTTCTCGGTCGTCGAGGCGGACCAGGGGGCGATCGGCGGTTCGTCGTCGCACGAGTTCATGGTGCTCGCCGACACCGGCGAGAGCGCGGTGGCGAGTTGCGCCGCCTGCGGCTACGGCGCGAACGTGGAGCGAGCGGAGGTGGGCGAGCTGCCCGTGCCGGCCCCGACCGGCGACGAGGCCGCGCGGGAGGTCGAAACGCCCGGCACGACGACAGTCGCGCAGGTCGCCGAACTGCTCGGGGTCGAGCCTGCGCGGGTGGTCAAGACGCTGATCTACGACACGGACGACGGTCTGGCGGCGGTCGCGATCCGCGGCGACCGGGAGGTGAACGAAACCAAGCTGCTGAACACTCTCGGCGGCCTCGGCCTGCGTCTGGCGACGGCCGAGCAGGTGGAGGCGGCGACCGGCGGTCCCCTCGGCTTCTCGGGGCCGGTCGGTCTGGCCGCGAGCCTGCGCCTGGTCGTCGACGAGTCGGCGCGGAAGGTCGCCGGGTTCGTCTGCGGCGCGAACAGGGGCGACCGGCATTTCACCTCCGTCTCATGGGACCACGACGTGGCGAGCGCCCGTCAGATCGAGTGGGTCGACGTGATGACCGCCGAAGCCTCCGATCCCTGTCCGCGCTGCAACGCGGGCGCGCTGCGACTCTCCCGCGGCATCGAGGTCGGCCATATCTTCAAGCTCGGCACGGCCTATTCCGAGAAGATGAACTGCACCTTCACGGACGAGCACGGCCGTCTCCACCCCGCCGAGATGGGTTGCTACGGCCTCGGTATCGGCCGCACCGCGGCGGCCGCGATCGAGCAGGGCCACGACCGGGACGGCATCGTCTGGCCGGCGCCCCTGGCGCCGTTCGCCGTCGTCCTCAGTTCGCTCGACCCGGGTGACGAAGCGGTGCGCTCGGCCGCCGATTCCCTCTACGAGGAACTCGTGGGCACGCTGGCCCCCGGTGGTTTCGACGTGCTCTACGACGATCGCGCGGAACGGCCCGGCGTCAAGTTCAAGGATGCCGATCTGGTCGGTTTCCCGGTGCGGGTCGTCGTCGGCGCCCGCTCGCTTCGAAACGGCGGCGCCGAGGTCTCGGCTCGGCGCGACGGCGAGCGCGAAGTCGTCGCGCTGGACCGGGTCTCAGACGTCGTCCTCGGCCTGCTCCGGTAGAACGTCTACCCGGAGGGTGACAATCCGGTTGCCGTCAACTTCTTCCACCTGCAGACGCAGCCGCCCGGCTTCGACCGTGTCGCCCTCTTCCGCGGTGCGGCCGAGCTCGGAGAGCGCGATGCCGGCCACGGTGTCCTCCTCGCGGGCGTCGGCGATGTCGATCCCGAGTTCGTCCTCCAGATCGTCGATCAGCATGCCCCCGAGGACCCTGTAGCCGCCGTCCTCCAGGCGAACGAACTCGGGAACTTCGGCGTCGAACTCGTCCTGGATCTCGCCGACGATCTCCTCCAGAACGTTCTCGAGGGTGACGATGCCGGCGACGCCGCCGTACTCGTCGACGACCGCGGCCATGTGGACGTGCTCGTGGCGCATCCGGGCCAGCAACTGGTCGAGGGAGAGCGTCTCGGGCACGGCGAAGGTCTCGCGGGCGACTTCGCGCAGGGAGGCCGGTGGTTCCTCGGCGATGAACAGGTCCTTGATGTGGACCAGGCCGATCAACTGGTCGAGGTCCCCGTCGCAGAGCGGGAAGCGGGTATGGCCGCTCCGGCGGGCGACGTCGAGATTCGCCTCGATCGGCTCGGTGGCGTCCATGTAGACGACCTCGGTACGCGGGACCATCACCTGGCGGGCGTTGCGGTCGGAGAGTTCGAACACGTTGTCGAGCAGCTCCCGCTTGGGCTCCGAGAGTTCAGTGTCCTCCTCGGAGGCGAGCAGGCGGCGGATCTCCTCTTCGCTGTGGGCCAGTTCGCCGTGGCCGACCGGTTCGATGCCGAAGATGCGCAGGAAGGCGTTCGCCATCAGATTGAGCACCCAGATGCCGGGATAGGTCGCCCAGTAGAAGGCCCAGAGCGGCACGGCGACCCAGAGGCTGGTGGGCTCGGGCCGGCGGATCGCGAGCGACTTCGGCGCCAGTTCGCCGAGCACGATGTGGAACATGCTGATGATCGCGAAGGCGACGATCAGACTGATCGAGTGGGTGGCTTCCGCCGGCATGTTCGGTACCAGCTCGAACAGAGGCTGGAGCAGCCGGTTGACCGCCGGTTCGCCGACGACGCCGAGACCGATGCTGGCGAGCGTGATGCCGAGTTGGGTCGCCGACAGGTAGGCGTCGAGATGATCGATCATCCGCTGCGCCATGCGGCCGCGGAGCGTTTCCACATGGGGAGCGATCTGGGTCGGCCGGACCTTGACCAGCGCGAACTCGGCGGCGACGAAGAATCCGTTCAGACCGACCAGAAAGAGGCCCAGCGTCAGGCCCCAGCCGAGCGGAATGTCGAGGTTGATGGGCGGCCCGGTCGCCGCCACGAATAGCGGGATCATCGGCGCGCGGCCTCAGCAGCCCAGGTGCGCTGGTCGGGGTCCGGGTCGGGTTCGTCCAGACTGGAGCCGGATGGCGAAGGATCCGAGGCGTCGTCGTTCACGCGCGGCAAGCGTAGCAGCACCTTGCCCTTGCCGACGCCGCCCTTCCTTTGCCCCGCTAGTCGTGCCAGCTCTGGGGCTGGGTCTGGCGCCGGACGTGGAGGCCGGCATCGGCGATCGACTCGATCAGTTGTTCGACGTGGTCCGTGCCGCGGGTTTCCAGCCGCAGCCCGATGTGGACCTCGTTCAGGCCGAACTCGGAGAAGGCGCGCTCATGGTGGGTCTCGAGCACGTTGGCGCCGCTCTCGCCGACGAGATTGAGCAGGCCGGCCAGCGCGCCGGGCCGGTCCTTGACGCAGACGTCGAGCTGCACCAGGCGACCGTCCTTCGTCAGGCCGCGCTCGATGATGCGGCTGAGCAGGGTGACGTCGATGTTGCCGCCGGTGAGCACCATCGCCGTTCGGCGGCCCTTCGCCTGGGGCACGCGGTCGTTGACGACCGCGGCCAGAACGGCGGCGCCGGCGCCTTCGACCACGGCCTTCTCGCGCTCGAGCAGCAGCAGCACCGCGTTGGCGATCTCCTCCTCGTCCACCGTCACCAGGTCGTCGACGAGTTCCTCGACCAGCTTCAGGGTCAGGGCCGCCGGTCGCTTGACGGCGATGCCGTCGGCGATCGTGTGGCGGCGCTCGACCGCCACCGGCTCGCCGGCTGCGAGGCTCTCTCTCATCGAGGGTACGGCGCCGGTCTGCACGCCGACGATCCGCGTCTGCGGCCGGTGCGCCTTGTACGCCGCCGCGATGCCGGAGATCAGACCGCCGCCGCCGATGGGCACGACGATGACCTCGAGATCGGGTTCCTGGGCCATCAACTCGAAGCCGATCGTCCCCTGTCCGGCGATCACCTGGGCGTCGTTGAACGGATGAACGTAGGTCGCTCCGAGTTCCGCTTCGAGTTCGTGCGCGTGGGCCTGGGCATCGTCGAACGTCTCTCCGGCCAGCCGGACGTCGGCGCCGAAGCTGCGCGTGTTGGCGACCTTGATCAGGGGCGTCGGCAGTGGCATGACGACGGTGGCCTGCAGGCCGAGCCGGCCGGCGTGGTAGGCGACCGCCTGGCCGTGGTTGCCCGCGGAGGCGGTGATCAGCCCCCGCTGCTTCTCGTCTTCGGAGAGCGTGAGGATGCGGTTCAGGGCTCCGCGCTCCTTGAACGAGCCGGTCATCTGCAGGTTCTCGAGCTTGAAGTAGGCGCCGAGGCCGCACAGCCGGGAGAAGTACTCGGACCGGGCGCACGGACTGACGTAGACCTGATCGGCGATTCGTCGCCGCGCCTCTTCGATCAGCTCCGCCATCTGGAGGCTCGACGTCATCCCGCGATTCTGCAACAACGCATCCCCTTGCGTTGACACGGTAACTCTCCCCTTTGTACCGTTGCGCCTTCTCGCGGGCGGCCGCCTTCGGCTCTCGTTCGCGGGTTCAGGCCCGTAGCTCAGCTGGTTAGAGCGCTACGTTGACATCGTAGAGGTCAGCGGTTCGAGTCCGCTCGGGCCTACCAGACATGGGCCGTTCGGTCTGTGACTCAGGCGCTTAGCTCAGTTGGTTAGAGCGCTACCTTCACACGGTAGAGGTCAGCGGTTCGAGTCCGCTAGCGCCTACCATCGCGGTGCCGGGCCGCGCGGCCCGGCCGTGTCGCCAGACGAACCTGCTACCCGCCACTTGGTGATCGACCGATGCTCGACCTGACCCTGCCGGACGGATCGGTGCGCAGCGTGCCGCCGGGGACGACCGCGCTGGAGGTGGCGCGCTCGATCGGCCCCGGTCTGGCGAAGGCCGCCGTGGGCGCCGCACTCGACGGCCGGCCCGTCGACCTGCGCACTCCGATCGAAGCGTCCGGCCGGTTCCGGCTGTTCACGTCCCGGGACGAAGAGGCCGGCATCTTCCTGCGCCACACGGCCGAGCACGTGCTTGCGGACGCGGTCCAGCGGCTCTGGCCGGGCACCCAGATCGATGTCGGCCGCCGGGACCACTCGGAGAAGTACCAGTACGACTTCCGCTTCCCGCGGGCCTTCGTGCCCGAGGACCTGGAAGCGATCGAGGCGAAGATGCGGGAGATCCTGCGCGAGAAGCACGAGGTCGAGCGGGTCGAGATCGATCGCGAGGAGGCGCGCGAGCTGTTTGCCCGCATGGGCGAGGAACTCAAGCTCGAGCGCCTGGACGACATCCCGGAGGGCGAGCCGATCACCCTGTTCCGGCACGGCGAGTTCGTCGATCTGTGCCGGGGTCCGCACGCGCAACGCGTGGATCAGGTCGGCGCCGTCAAGCTGCTCGAGAGTTCCGGCGTGTTCCTCCGCGGCGACGAGAGCCGCGAGCAACTGCAGCGGATCTACGGAACCGCGTTCGCGAACCGCGAAGCGCTCGACGGGTATCTGGCCGACCTGGAGCTGCGCCGGGCCCGCGACCATCGCCGCCTGGGCCCGGCACTCGACCTGTTCAGCTTCAACCAGAACGCGCCCGGCAGTCCCTTCTTCCATCCCCGTGGGACGGTGATCTACAACCTGCTCGTCGACTACGTGCAGGGACTCAACCGGCGCGACGGCTTCGAGGAAGTGCGGACGCCGCAGATTCTCGACGTCGATCTCTGGCACCGCTCGGGGCACTGGGACAACTACCGGGAGAGCATGTTCTTCACCGAGGTCGACGAGCGGCAGTACGCGGTGAAGCCGATGAACTGCCCGACCCACTGCCTGATCTACCGGACCGGTCTGCGTTCCTACCGCGACCTGCCGATCCGCTACGCCGACTTCGGCCGCCTCCACCGCTACGAACAGTCCGGGGTCATTACCGGCCTCACCAGGGTGCGCACGTTCTGCCAGGACGACGCCCACACCTTCTGCACCGAGGAGCAGGTCGAGGCCGAGGTCCTGCTGCCGGTGTCGACGATCCTCGAGATATACCGGACGTTCGGCTTCGACGACATCCAGATCGAGGTCTCCACGAGGCCGGAGAAGTCGATCGGCAGCGCAGAACTCTGGGAACGGGCCGAGAACGCGCTGATGCGTGCGCTCAGGAGCCGCGGTCTCGAGTTCGACGTCAACGAGGGCGACGGTGCTTTCTACGGCCCGAAGATCGACTTCCAGGCCCGCGACACGCTCGGCCGGAGCTGGCAGTTGGGGACCGTTCAGCTCGACTACCAGATGCCGGAGCGGCTGGACCTCGAGTACACCGCCAGCGACGGCGGCACCCGGCGCCCCGTGATGCTTCACCGCGCGATGCTCGGCTCCGTCGAGCGCTTCCTGGGCATCCTGATCGAACACACCGGCGGAGCGTTCCCGGTCTGGCTGGCGCCCACACAAGCGGTCGTCCTGCCGGTATCCGACCGCTTTCTCGACTACGGCGCCGAAGTCACCGAGAAGCTGCGGGACGCCGGCTTCCGGGTCGAACTCGATCAGCGCAGCGAGAAACTCGGCTACAAGATCCGCGACGCCCAGACCCGCAAGGTCCCCTACATGCTCGTCGTCGGAGGCCGCGAACAGGAATCCGGCACCGTCTCGCTGCGCCTGCGCGAAGCGCCCGAGGGCGGCTCCGCCGATCAGGGCGCGGTCGCGGTGGACGAACTCGCGGCGCGAATTGCCAGCCGCATCGCGTCAAAGTCGCTCGATCTCTGACGCCTGGCGCCAGGCCGGTTACCGCTCCTCGTAGCGCGGTCGCGCGCGTGTTCATCGTCGCACCTCGACCGGCCACGCGCTGCCAGGACGTTCCAGATCGCTCTTGCGTCGCTCGATCTATCGGAGCCATCACACGATGATCGCTAATGCCGATTAGTGTGCTTCGGAACTCGCGTTGCCAGCAATTCCTTGTGCCGGATCTGCCAGAGATCTGTTCCGTGCGCATCGTGTTGGGGAGTTTCGGGGAGCTAGTCCATGTTGACGTTTGGCCGATTCAAGTCGGGCCGTCCGTACGGTCGCTTCCGTCGTCGGGGGCTGCTTGTCTTGGGTGTCGCGGCACTGCTGCTCGCGGTCGCCGTGCCGACGCCGCCGGCGCGGGCCCTCGTGCAGGCCGACGAGAGCATGGTGGACCGGTCACCGCTGATCGTCTTCGGCGAAGTACTCAGCGCCCGTCCGCGCCCGGAGGGTGCGGGCCCGGCGACGGAGTACCTGTTCGGTATCGAGGAGGTGCTGAAGGGCTTCGTCGGCGGAAGCGCGATCATGGTTCGGCAGGCGGACGGGGGTGTGCCGACGGCGTTGCAGTCCGTTGCGGGGTTGCCGATGCTTGCCGAAGGCGACCGCGTTCTGCTCTTCCTGGAAGCCGAGGAGTCAGGCGCGCATGCGGTCGTCGAGTACTCCCTGGGGATGTTCCGCGACGCCTCGCGTTTCCGCCACTGGATCGCTGATCGAGTCGCGGGTGTCGAGAGGGCCGCCGACTACTTCAAGACGGAGCGGCCAGCGGGCCCGGTGGCGCTGCGGTCGGCCGATCGACTCATCGCGGATGGGAGAGACGAACTCCTGACCAGCGACAGCCCGACCACGGCCGCCGCAGCTTCCTCCTGCAGCGGAGTGACCTGCCTCCTGCAGGGAGAGCGATTCCGGGTCAAGGCCTGGTACTCCAGTGGTGGCTCCAGCCGGAGCGCCGGCGCCGTCGGTGCCGCTCTCGGGGGTTCCGCCGGACTGTTCACCTCCGACAGCGGGAGTTCGGAGCTTCTTGTCCGGGTCGTCAACCAATGCAGCGTAACGGGTTACTGGGCGGTGCATGCCGGGGCTGCATCGGACGCGGACTTCCGCGTCGCGATCCGTGACACCCGGTCCAACGAGCTCCAGTGGTTCCGGGTCCAGGCCGGGCGAGCCGCGGCCGATGCCGACGCGTTCTCCTGCGCGTCGGGCGATGCCGGCACCGCGACCGCGGGACCCGGGATGGACTCGGGCAGCCGATGCAGCGGCGTGACGTGCCTCCTGCAATTGGGATCCTTCCGGGTGAAGACCTGGTACTCGAGAGCCGGCGGCCCGAACTGGCCGGCGCCGACGGTGGCCGTCAACCTGGGTGAGACCGCCGGACTGTTCACCTCCGCCAGCGGCCATTCGGAGCTTCTACTCCGGGTCGTCAACACATGCAGGGCCACGGGTCACTGGACGGTGTATGCCGGGGCTGCATCGGACGCGGACTTCCGCATCGCGATCCGTGACACCCGGTCCAACGAACTCGAGT